>REET01000301.1 GCA_007694925.1 Phycisphaerales bacterium
TTCAACAACGACGGCGTGATCGACGCCGACGACTTCTTCGCCTTCCTGTCGGCCTTCGCGGCCGGCTGCTGAGACAGCCCCCTTCTGTCCGAGGGTCTCTCCCGGTAAACGCCGGGAGAGGCCTGTTCCAAGACCGCTTTGGGGAAGGGCCCCCGCGGGACGAACCAGACGCAATCGGTGCACGACGCACCGGAGGTGCACGATGAACCAACGAACACGGGCGTTCACGCTGATCGAGCTGCTGGTGGTGATCTCGATCATCGCGCTTTTGATCTCTCTCCTGCTCCCCTCGCTAGGGCGTGTCCGCCAGACCGGGCGCGACATCCTCTGCAAGTCGAACATGAGGCAGATCGGCATCATCACGCAGATCTACCTCAACGACTTCGACGAGACCTTCTTCGAACGCCGCAACTGGATGCGATGGATCCCGCTCGAGCTCGTCCAGTACGCAGACGAGCTGACCTCCGCGGGCATGACGGAGTTCATCGACCCGACCCAGGTCGGCGGCTCGACCGGTCGACCCGGACGCCCCGGCTCGGGCGGATCCGTCAGCTACGACGACGGCGAGACCGCCTTCTGGGGTGTGCCCTACGCGAGACACGCCCAGATCAGCCGTGCCATCTTCGCCTGCCCCGCCGCACGCGACAGCGACCCAGCGGGCGCAGCGCAGCCCGGGGGCAACAACGACGGCTACTTCATGGACGGCCACCGCTTCAGTGTCTACGGCCAGAACAACTGGGCCGGCGCCAAGCCCGGCACGGGCATCGTCACGCCCGCACGCCCCGGCCAGCGCATGTTCGGCGGCAACGGCTACGGCGGCCAGAACTGGGTCGGCAACCGCCTCTCGAACATCCGCAACCCCTCCGAACTCATCTTCGCCCAAGACAGCTTCGAGGCCAACCTCGAAGGCAACGGTGACATCCCCGCCCCGGGCGCCGGCGGGTTCACGCAGTGGACCCACCTCCAGACCCGCGAGTACTTCAGGCACATGGGCAGAGGCAATGTGCTCTGGGTCGACGGCAACGTCCGCAGCGTCGGCGAGTTCGACGAGTGGAAGCTCCGCTGGTACGGCGAGCCCCCTTCCCCACGCCCGGGACGCCCATGAGTTGCACCAAGCCTCCGTTTACAACTGCCACAGAGAGCGAGAACCATGCAGATTTTCAGGAAGTATCCGATCGCCGGCGTGGTGCTCGCGGGCCTCTGCCTGACCGGCGCCGCCTTCGCGATGATGCGGACGACGATGAAGAAGGCCCCGCCAGAGCGGCCCGCGTACTTCATCGACTTGAACACGGAGCGCATCTTTGTCGCCGGTGGCGACACCTCCCCCGTGCGCGCCCCCAGCGGACGCCTGCCCGACGGGGGCGACGCGGGCTTCAGGGCTTACATCTACACCTGCGACCAGCCCTTCGACGCACGCGGGCTCACGCTCGAACAACTCCGCAACAAGGGCGGCGACATCGCCTACATCTCGATGTACACACCCGAGAGCCGCGAGGCCCAAGTCGAGCTCCGCGGGACGGCATTCTCCGACGAAGACTTGCGTTTGTACGACCTGATGAAGATCATCAGGGCGGGGCACCTCATCCGATCGCTCGACAGCGAGGCGTGGGTGCAGGCCGACAGCGAGGAGGCCTACAAGCTGGAGATGGCCCCCCACGACCGCTGCGACGGCCTCAGCCCGACCCAGCTCTCACCCCAACGCCGCTGACAACCGACGCCCGGAGCGGGCGCACAACGAGAACCACACCATGATCGCCAAGACCAAGCGAATCGTTCCCGTACTCCTGCTGACCTTCGCGGCGTGCGCCATGCACTCGCCCGCGAGTGCGCAGCAACGCCAACTCGTCCTCAACCCCTACGAGGGCGTGAACTGGCAGGAGACCGGCCGCTACCGCGCCAACTTCCACACCCACACCACCGTCTCCGACGGGCTGATGAACCCGCACGAGGTCGTCGACCTCTACCACGCCCACGGATACACGATCCTCGCCCTCACCGACCACGACACGCACAACAACTTCTCGACCTACCCGTGGACGGACTTCGTGAGCCTGAGCCCGAGCCAGCGGTCGATCAACCTCCTCGCCGAGGGCCGCCTCCAGACCGACCACCTGAACTTCCAGAACCGAGACCCGCAGCAACTCGGCATGCTCCCCGTCGCCGCCAGCGAGCTCTCGCGGGGCCACCACATCATCAGCCTGTTCTCCACCGCGACACACCCGCAGGAGGGCGGTGTCGCCGAGCGCATGGCGACCGTCAACCAGCACAACGGCGTCGCCTTCATGGCCCACCCCGCGATGCACTGGCCGACCAGCCGCGGCGTCACCGCCGGGCCCGAACTCGGGCTCCGCGCTCCGTTCTGGCCAGAGCTCCGTCGGGTCACGCAGAGTGATTTCACCGTCGAGACCTGGTTCAAGACGACAGCCGCGGGGCGCGGCATCCTCGTCGGCAACTACTCGGGCAGCTACCGCGGCGCCCTGAACCTCGAACTGCACACCGGCAACCGCGTCCGGGTCTACCTGCAGGGTCCCTCGCATGTCGTCGATCTGAATGTCACGCCCAGCGGCGTCAACACCCGCGACGGCCAGTGGCATCACCTCGCCGGCGTCCGCAGGGGCAACCGCGTCGAGCTCTTCCTCAACGGCACGATGGTCGGCGACGCCGCAGACCGCGGCGAGTCGTTCGACCTTTCCGGCGAGCACTACTTCCTTGGTCGGGACACTCGCACCGATGTCGCGCTCGACGGCTCGATCGACGAGCCCCGTGTCTGGAGCCGCGCCCTCTCGCCCGCCGAGATCGCGCAGATCGCCCAGCAGGGCCAGATGCCCGCAGACAACGGCCTCGTTGTCCGCTACCCGATCGAGGGCGCATCGTTGATCGAGCGTCTCCGCGGCCGGCGCGCCGGCAACCGCGCGGCGCCCGGGCTCGACGAGGCGACGGCGCAGAGCCTGCGTTTCGAGCCGAGCGTCGCGACCCCGCTGCAGAACGCCGAGACTTCTTCCCTCTCGGTCTCGTTCCTGATGCCCACCGGCCAAACGATGCCGTACGCCGTGCCGGACTGGGCGATCGACTACTACGCCGAGCTCTACCGGCGCCACCCGGAACTGATCGGGCAGGAGGTCCTCAACGGCACCCGCTCGCACATCCGCGAGTACCCCATGGACCGCGAGCTGTGGGACGGCGTGCTCACCCAGCTCATGCCCGACCGGCCCGTGTGGGGTTTCTCGGTCGACGACCTGCACAACACCGGCCACCTCGCCCGCGACTGGGTCATGGTGTACAGCACCGATCTGCAGATCGGCCCCGTCCGCCAGGCGGTCGAGGGCGGCGCGTTCACCGCCTCGACGATCCGCCTGCACGGCGGCAGCGACCTCCACGCCGCCTACGCCGCCACGCCCGTCATCGACAGCATCACCCACGACCTGCAGGCCGGCACGATCACGATCGCCGCGTCCGTTGAAGGACGCCCCCTCCGCGACGACGAGTGCGTCTGGATCGCCAACGGCGAGGCCGTCCACACCGGGCTTACCATCAACTACACCACGACCGAAGGCGTCAAGGGCTATGTCCGCGCCGAACTCACCGGCCCACAGGGCAAGACCTACACCAATCCGTTCGGCTTCCGCACAAACGACTGAGATTTGACGATGTTCGCGAACTCTCCCGCAAGGCCCGCATCGTTCCTCGCCCTCGCCGCGGCGTTGCTGCTCGGCGCGTGCGCCGAACGCGACGACGCCCAAGGCCGAGAGTCCTCCGGCCCGCCCAGCGTCTACACCGACGCCTACCACCTCCACTACTTCGCAGAGCGCATCGGCGGGGACAAGATCCAAGCCGCCTTCCCCGCGCCAGACGGGCTCAACCCCTCGCGCTGGAGGCCCGGCGACGACATCATCGAACGCTACCAGAACGCCGACCTGATCCTGCGCTCGGGCGCGAGCTACGCGATCTGGACACGCTTCGCCTCGCTCCCGCTCGCTCGAACCCACGACACCTCGCGCGCCTACGCCGACCGCATCATCGTCATCGAGAACGCGATCACCCACAGCCACGGCCCCGACGGCATGCACTCCCACGACGGCGAGTCGCCCTACACCTGGCTCGACCCGACACTCGCCATCAAGCAGGCCCGCGCCGTCAAGACCGCCCTCATCGGCCTGCTGCCCGAGAGCGAGGCCGAGCTCCGCGCCCGCTTCGAGACATTGCAGACAGAGCTTTCCGACCTCGACCGTGAGATCGCCTCGATCATCGGCGACAGAGCCGACGCCGTCTTCGCCACCTCCCACCCTGTCTACCACTACTTCGTGCGCCGCTACGGGCTCGACGCCGTGGACTTCCACTGGGAGCCCGACGAGATGCCCGACGCCGAAGAGTGGGCCGCTCTCGACCGACTGCTCGGCGAGCGCAGCGGACGCATCATGCTCTGGGAAGACGAGGTCATTCCCGAAATCGCGTCCGCACTCAGAGAGCGCGGCGTGATCGTCGCCGTCGTCCGCATCGTCGACCGGCGCCCGCCCTCGGGCGACTTCATGTCGATCATGCGGGAGAACGCCGCCTCGCTGCGAGACGCGTACGAGACGCTCGGGAGCCGCTGATGGGCCCCGCTCCGATGCAGGCAATCTCGCGCGGGCTGCTCGCGCTCCTCACGGCGATCGCCCTCGCGCTGGCTTCGCCCGCAGGCGCCCACCCCATCTCGCTCACCGAGGCCCGGGTCCACATCGCTGACGACGAGATCGTCGTAGAGCTCGATGTCATGCCCGAAGACCTCGTGATGTACTACTGGATGCGCCCCGACGAGCGTTTCCTCTTCCGGCGCGACGCGCTCGCCCAGCAGGCCGAGGTCCACAGGCACTTCCTCCTCCGCTACCTCCATGTTCGAGGCAGCGACGGCACAAGGATCGACGGAACCGTCGAATCCATCGACCTGCGCGACCTCCCCGAAGAAGGCGTCCACTTCGAAGACCTGATGGCCCACACCATCGGCTTCACCCTCCGCTACCCCCACCCGGGCCCCGTCGAGTTCGTCACCATCTCGCAGAACTTCGATGGCGACGACCCCGCCATCCCTGCCGAGATGACCGCGACCTTTTTCCGCGACGGCGTCGCGATCGACCGCGCCTTCATCACCCACTCCGGCGCCCACACCACGCCCGCCGACGCCCCGCCGATCGACGACGAGCAGGCCCGCGAGCGGTCCTTCTTCGGCGTGACCAACTACAGCGCCGTCTACAGCTACATCTACATCCAGCCGGGCGAGGTCCGCCACGAGATGCTCCTGCCCCTGCTGACGATGAACCGCTTCATCCCGGTCGTCGACCCCGGCGCAGAGCGCATGACGGTCGAGCGCCAGCGCGAGGTCCGCGCCAGCGTCGGCGAGTACTTCGCAACGAACACGCGCGTGCTGATCGATGGGGAGCCCGCCGAGGCGCGCGTCGATCGCGTCGACTTTTTCGGCCCCGAGATCCGCGACTTCCACACCAGCCCGCCCGAGCGGGAGGTCAGCCTCTACAACGCCCGCGTGGGTGTGATCCTGTCGTCCCCAGCCGCGTCGCCGCCCGAGCGGGTCGAGGTCGAGTGGCTCGCCTTCCCCGACCTCCCCTACTTCCGCTCGAACATCTACGCCTACGACGAGAACCGCCGCTCCTTCGCCTTCAATCCGATCCACCCCGAGTTCGCCTGGGAGGGCTCGGCGCCCGACGACCCCGCACGGGCCGCGATGAGCACGGAGGCGGACGCCGCTCCGCCGCCCGCGCGCAGATCCGTGCCGCCCGCCGCGATCTTCTTCATGGCGGTCGGCGCAGCCTTCTCACTGCTGGGGTTCAAAGTCGGCAAGAGCGGTCCGCGTGCGGCGCTCCTCGTCAGCGGACCCATCGCCTTCGCCTGCGGCGGCGCACTCTGGCTCTACACAACCTCCCCGAAACCGATTGACGAAGACCACGCCGATCTCGTCTTCACACGCCTGCACACCCTGATGTACGACGCCCTGGCCAACCGCGACGACGAGGCGGTCTACGACGCGCTCGCCCTGGGCGTCTCCGACCAAC
>REET01000292.1 GCA_007694925.1 Phycisphaerales bacterium
ACGAGAAAGACGATCCTGAGCGACCCAAGATGCTCGACCGCCTCCGCGCCGTCGCCGACGCGTTCGAGGACCGCGGCGTCGCGGTCGGCCTGGAGACCGGGCAGGAGTCGGCGACGACGCTGCTGGAAGTCCTCGGCGAGCTGGACCGCCCGAGTGTCGGCGTGAACTTCGACCCCGCGAACATGGCGCTGTACGGGATGGGCGACCCTGTCGAGGCGCTGCGCTTGTTGCTCGATCGTGTCGTGCAGGTGCACATCAAGGACGCGAGGCCGACGCGGGCGCCGGGCGAGTGGGGGACGGAGGTCCCCGTCGGCGAGGGCGTGGTCGATTGGAAGGCGTTTTTCAATGTGCTGCGTTCGCACGGGCGCGGCATCGACATGCTGATCGAGCGCGAGGCGGGGGACGACCGCGTCGGCGACGCGATCACCGCCCGCGAATTGGTCGAGAGGCACTTGCCGGGGCTCGGCGATGGCTGAACCGATCGGCGTCGGCGTCGTCGGCCTGGGGTTCATGGGGCGGACGCACCTGAACGCGTACAACAGCGCGGCCGAGTCTGGCCTGCCCTGCCGCGTCGTGGCGGTCTGTTCGAGCGACCCTGCGCAGCTCGACCCGACACACGAGGCGGGGGGCAACATCGACTCGGGCGCCGAGGGCCCGCTCTTCGATCCCGAACAGGTCGCCTGCTACACCGATTACGGCGCGATGCTCGCCGACGACCGCGTCGGCCTGGTCAGCGTCTGCACGCCGACGCCGACGCATGTCGATCTGGCGATCCGGGCGCTCAAGGCGGGCAAGCATGTGCTGGTCGAGAAGCCGGTGGCGGTCAGCCTGCGCGAGGTTCAGCGGCTTGAGAAGGCCGCGAGCGAAGCGGGCACGCTCTGCGTCCCTGCGATGTGCGTGCGTGCGTGGCCCGCGTGGGCGTGGCTGAAGGACCGGGTCGAGGACGGCTCGCTCGGTGAACTTCGGTCGCTCTCGATCCGGCGGCTGGGCACGCGACCGGGGTGGTCGTCCTTCTACGCCGATCCGGGCGCCAGCGGCGGGGCGCTGGTCGACCTGCACATCCACGACACCGACTTTGTGTTCTGGCTCTTGGGGATGCCGCAGAGCGTCTCGTCGGCGGGGACGATCGACCATGTGACGACGCAGTACCGCTACGAGGGCGTCCCGGCGCATGTCGTCGCCGAGGGCGCGTGGGACCACCACGAGGGGTTCCCGTTCGTGATGCGGTACACGGCGATCTTTGATTACGCAACGGCCGACTGCAAGCTCGGGCGCGATCCGGAGCTCTGTCTGTACCGCAAGGGCGAGGCCGAGCCGATCGAGCTCGAACCGATCACCGGCTGGGACGGCCAGATCCGCAGGTTCATCGGGGCGATCGCAGAGGGCGGGGACCCGCCCGCGACCATGGGAGAGGCGGCGGCGGTGATGCGCGTGATCGAAGCAGAACAACAGAGCCTCGCCGAAGGCGGCGCGGTGCGAGTTTGAAGAAAGAACCCCGCGGCTCGGCGAGCCGCGCCACCAGAGAGAGCAACCCCCGGCGACCCGCCGGCCCGAAGGAGTGCGTTCAGATGAAGCTTGGCGCCATCGGCATCGATTCCAGCCACCTGCCCGAGTTTTCCCGCAGGATCAAGGAGCTGCACGACAAGGGCGAGACTCCGTGCCTCGTCACCTCGTTCTACGACCCGGGCGACCACGACTGGCCCAACCCCGACGATGTCGCCAAGTGGCGGTCGACCACCCTCGAACTCGGCGCAAAGCAGGTCGCTTCGATGGACGAGTTGCTCGGTTCGGTAGACGGCGTGCTCGTCCTCGCGGTCAACGGCAACAAGCACGCCGAGCTCGCGACGCCCGCATTGGAGAAGGGTTTGCCGGCGTTCATCGACAAGCCCCTGACCTGCGACTTTCAGCAGGCCAAGCGGCTCTTAGAGAGCAGCCGCAAGGGCGGGGCGCGGGTTTTCAGTTCGTCGAGCCTTCGCTTCGCGGCCGAGCTCGAACAGATCGACCGCGGGTCGTTGGGCGATCTGGTCGCGATCGACGCCTCGGGCCCTGGCGAGCTGAACCCCTCGATGCCCGGGCTGTTTCATTACGGGTGCCACACCGTCGAGATGATCGATCAGATCTGGGGCCCGGGGGCGGGGCGGGTCAGCGCGATCGAGACGCCCGACCGTCACCTGGTCGACATCGAGTACCGCGACGGGCGCTACGCCCGCCTGCGTCTGGAGCGCAAAGGCGCCTGGGACTTCAACGCGACGCTGCACGGGACCAAGGGCGTGCACCAGTTCCGCGTGGACTTCGGGCCGGTCTACAGCCGCTTCGTCGGGACGATGGCGAAGTTCTTCGAGGGGGGCGAGCCTCCGGCGAGCCTCCGCGACATCGTTGAGACCATCGGCGTGCTGGAGGCGGGCAACGCCTCGGCGGCGAAGGACGGGGCGTGGGTCGAGGTCCCCGAGGTCGCCTGACGGCCTCGCTTTGGGCGTTTTTTCCCCGCCGCGGGCTTGAAGGGGCCAGAAAAAGGGAACTGGTCGGGTAAATTCGTGGCGGAAAGGGGTTGACGCGGGGGCGGCGGTCCGCGATGCTGTCACGGAAGAGCTTATAGAAGTTTCACAGTCTTCTGCCCCCCAGAGCCCCCAGCGGCGCCCGGAGCAACACGAACGATGGTCCGAAGCACGCCCAGCATGGCCCGAAGATTCCTGACCGTTCTAGCGGTCGGGGTCGGCTTGGTCGGCTCGGCGCTCGCTTCGGCCTCGCCGGTGCGGGTTGAGCGTTATGAAAGCATTTCCGACGACGGCCCGGTTCGGGGGTTCCTCGCCTGGATCGATCTGTCTGCGCCGGGGGTCGAGGTCGTGGTGACCGGTCCGGCCGAGGGCCTGGTGCACGAGCGGGCCAAGGCGGTGCTTACGCCGACGGACGCCTGGCTCGACGAGCACGGGCTGACGCTGGCGGTGAACGCGAACTTCTTCGCGTGGCTCGGCGATCGGTCCTCGCCGAGGGCCGAGGCCGACCTGGTCGGGCTGAGCGTTTCGGACGGCAAGGCGATCTCGCCCGAGCGATCGTTCGGCGGGCGCGCCGACCCGGTGCTGTTCATCGACGCCGAGGGGCGGGCGCGTGTCGGATACGGCACGGGATCGTTCGAGCCGGTGCACGCCGTGGCGGGGATCGGGGGCTCGCCCAACGACTCGACGCCGGGCACGCTCTTGGTCGAGGCGGGGGAGAACACCGGCGCGACGGCGCGCGTGCAGCCTTCGGTCCGCCACCCGCGCACGGCTGCGGGCGTGAGCGAGGACGGCCGAACGCTGATGCTGGCGGTGATCGACGGGCGCCGACCGGAGTGGAGCATCGGGGCGAGTTTGCCGGAATTGGCGGAGATCATGATCGGGATGGGGGCGCACGCCGCGTTGAACCTCGACGGCGGGGGGTCGACCTCGTTTGTGTACATCGACGGGCAAGGAGAGAGGCTCGTCAACCGTCCCAGCGACGGGAGGATGCGCGCCGTGGCGAACCACCTCGGCGTGCGTGTGGAGCGCGAAGGGAATCGCGAGACAGAAGAGAGTGATCCGGCCGCGTCGGCCGGTGTCGGCGCGATTCCCGAGCGCTCCGGAGGCCCGGGTTTCGTGGGGAACCGTTCGGTTTCTTTGGTTTGTGAGGAGAGACAGTCATGAAGAATGTGTGTGTGCTTGTTGCGTCGGCCGGCCTTGCGGGCGCGGCCATGGGTCAGCTCCAGCTCCAGCTGGTCAACTCGATCGATCTGCTCGATACGCAGGACCCGGCCTCGTCGGCGTTCATCGGGTCCAACCCGTCGACCGTCGCGTGGGACGGGACGGACATGTATGTCGCCGGCTGGAACAACGGTCGCGGCAACGACACGCCGCACGGCATCGTCCGCATCGCCGACGCGTCCAACAGCTCGGCTCTGGGCACGGCCTTCGGCCAGCGCCCGACGCTGAACTTCCGCGGGTACCTGAGCGTCGATGTGCGCAACGGTCAGGTCGCGGCGGCGTTCGAGAACGGCGCCAACGACCCGCAGGGCCTGGCGATCTACAACGGCGCGACGGGCGCGTTGGTCAATTCCCGCGAATCTCGTCCGATCTTCGCCAACTGGGACCCGGCTGTTGCCGGGGGCAACGCGGTCTCGTGGTCGGAGTTCGGCTCGGGCCGCCTGCGCGTCAGCGATGGCGACAACCTGAACAACCTGCTCTTTGACGGGACCAACGGCCCGGTGATCTTCGGCGGCAGCACCATCTGGCGCGGCCAGGACATCGACGACTCGGGCAATATCGCCGTCGCCGACGGCAACGGCAACATCAACTACTTCGCGCGCACCGGCCCGAACTCGACGGCAGCCGCGGTGACTCTCGCGACCACCTCGGGGGCCCTGGGCCCGTTCACGGGCAACGGGATCAACCCCGCGATCCTCAACACTTCCTTCGGCGACTTCGTGATGTACAACGATCGGGGCGTCCCGGGCGCGACCCTCGGCTCGGCGATCAAGGCGGTCGACCTGAACGGCAACGCGCAGACGATCGAGTTCGTCGGCCTGAGCGACGCCCTCGCCTCGGCGACCGGGTGGTACGACTTCGACTACGACAGCGCCACGGGCACCCTGGCGGTTGTGGACTTCTCCAACCGCCTCGCCTGGGTGTTCAATGTGGTTCCCGCCCCGTCCTCGGCGATGGCGCTGGGTCTGGCGGGCCTCGTCGCTCTGCGCCGCCGGCGCTGAGCCTCGGAACGAGCTAAATTGCTCTCCCGCTCCGTAATTGGGGCGGGAGGGATTGGTGACCATGCCAGACGCCGTGATTCTCCAGCCAGTCGAGCCCGAGCCCGGGCAGCCTCTGTATACGACGGTCCGCGACGCGGTGCGTGCGGCGATCGATCGGGGCGAGTTCTCCGCGGGCCAGCAGCTCCCCTCCACCAAAGCGATCAGCGAGCAGATGAATGTCTCGCTGGTCACGGTGCACCGGGCGCTGCAGGAGCTTGTCGCCGCGGGTGTGCTCCAGCGGGGGCAGGGGCGCGGGACCTTCGTCCACGAGCAGTACGGGCGGAGGTACAGCACGGGCCACCGCCTCGGGCTGGTCTTCCACGCCGAGAGCTCGCTGGCCGACCTGTACCACTCGGCGATCCTCGAGGGGGTTCGGCAGGGGTCCGAAGAGCACGGGGTGGACCTGGTGCTGCTGCGTTTCGGGGAGGACTGGCGCAACGAGTGCCAGGGCTACCTCTACGTGAACCCGTTCCAGGAGCAGCTCGCAAAGTCCCCGAGGTTCAGCGCCGGGGCGCGCGGGGCGCCGATGGTCGTGGTCGGCGCGTCGTTTGGGGCGGACGAGGCGTGCGTGATCGACACCGACAACTACGACATCGGTGCACGGGCGGCCGACCACCTGGCCGACCTCGGCCACCGGAGGGTCGGCTTCCTCGGCGGGTCGCTGAAGATCAGCAACAACGCAGACCGCTGGGACGGTTTCCGCGAGCGGTGTTTCAGGCGGGGCGTCGAGCTCCGCGACGAGCACACGCTCATCGTCGACGACTGGCGCCTGGACCAGCAGGGGCGGAAGCAACTCGCCCGCATGCTCGAAGAGCGCGGGCACCCCACGGCGGTCTTCGCCGGCGGGTACCACCTGGCGCTCGACATCTACGCGATCGCCAGCGAGATCGGGCTGTCGATCCCGCGCGAGCTGTCGGTGATCGGGGTCGACGACCCGCCCAGCGCCGCCCACCTGTCACCGCCGATGACCACCTTCCGCCAGCCCCTGATCGAACTGGGGCGTGCGGCGGTCGGGGCGCTGTTCGACATGATCGAGGGCGACGGGCCCGCCCGGCCCGGCGAGAAACGAACGGTGCTGCGCACCGAGTTGATGGCCCGTGGATCGTGCGGCCCGCCGCCGATCTCGGCCTCCAGAGAACACAAGGGAGTCACGCCATGATCGCATCGGGCGACGGCGCACGCCGCAGAGGTTTCACGCTGATCGAGCTCTTGGTGGTGATCGCCATCATCGCGGTGCTGATCGGGATCCTGCTGCCCTCGCT
>REET01000304.1 GCA_007694925.1 Phycisphaerales bacterium
GAGCTCTCTCGGGCCTCCGGCGGTCGCCGAAGGCCCTCTTTCTTTCTATCCGCCCCTCGCCTGCTCTCCCGCTCGCCTGTTCGACCCTCTCGCCCGCCAAAGGCGGGCGTCCCCTCACGAGCCCCCGCCTCGCGCCCCGATACCATGCCCGTATGGTCCCCGACCGCCAAAGCCCCGCCGAGTCCTCCGGCGCCAGCGACGCCTCTGTCTATCTGCACCCACAGACACTCGCCAAGCTCGGCTCGATGGAGCTGCGGGCCAAGATGATCGTCGAGGGCGTCATGAGCGGGGCCCACCGCTCCCCGTACCAGGGCTTCTCCGTCGAGTTCGCCCAGCACCGGCCGTATGTCGCCGGAGACGACACCCGACACCTCGACTGGAAGGTCTACGGCCGCACCGACAAGCTCCACCTCAAGCAGTACCAGCAGGAGACCAATCTGGACCTGGTGGTCATGGTCGATGCGTCCGGCTCGATGTCCTACGGCTCGCGGACATTCGCCGAGGCCTCGGGCCTGGGGAGTGACAAGAGCCCCGACGGACGCCAGTACTGGTCGAAGTTCGACCACGCGACGGCCCTCGCCGCGGCCCTGAGCTACATCACGCTCCGCCAGCGCGACCGCGTCGGGCTTGTGGTCTTCGCCGACACGGTCCGGGCGATGGTGAGCCGTTCGAGCAGCCAGGGGCAGTGGCGCCGGATCGTCAGCGCCCTCTCGACGCACCCGGTCGAGGCGGAGACCGACATCGGGCGTGCGGTCGACCAGACGCTCGCCAAGGTCGGCGCCCGCTGCCTGATCGCGCTGATCACCGACGCGCTGTTCGATCCCGCCTCGCTCGACGCGGCCATGGCCCGCGCCCGCCACCGGGGGCACGACCTGATGCTCTTCCAGGTGCTCGACCGCGACGAGGTCGAGTTCGACTTCAAGAGCCCCGTCCCGTTCGAGGGCCTGGAAGACGAGCCGCTGGTCCGAGTCGACCCGCGAGCCATCCGCGAGGGCTACCTCGAAGCCTTCCGCGAGCACGAGCAACGCGTGCAGCGGAGCGTGCTGCGGTTCGGCTACGACTTCTCGCGCGTGCTGACGAGTGACTGGCTGGGCCCGCCGCTGGCGTCGTACCTCGCGAGGCGGAACGCAAGGATCAAGAAGAGCAAGTACGGATGAGGCTTTTCACGAAGAAAAAACACGATCCCAACGACGGGCTGCTTGTGCGAAAAGCGGGTCGCGTGTTCGCCGACATCGAGCACCGCAGGCGCGTCTACGCGGAAGGCGCGGAGGTGATGGAGCGGCTGACCGGCAAGCAGACGCCCATGGCGGATCCGGAGATCCGGGATTCGGTGTACATATGGGCGCTCGTCTGTACGCGGCTGATCTTTCACGCAGAGCGTGAGGAGTCCGTCGAGGAACGGACTCGTCACCTGCCGGAGCGCACAATGGATGCTGCGCGGGGCGTGGCGATTCTCGTCGTTGCAGAGTTGATCGCCGAGCGGTTCGGATTCGAACCTCGTAGATTCGCCGGCGCCGCGATCGGGATGGCATCCTTCATGGGCTACGAGCACGCGAGTCTCGAAGAACAGAACCGGGTCTCGCGAGATCGGATGTCCCTCGATTACCGGCGACTGCACACGATGCTCGTCGCAAACCAGTCCGCGTCGCAAACGCTGGGCGAGATCCGCGCCAAGGCCGCAGGGTACTTCTCGGGGTCGAGCCAACGCCTTGATGAGCTGGGTTCGCTTGTCGCCGGGCTTGCCGAGTCGTTCGAAGATGCCGTCGGGAGCCTGCACCGAGAGACCTGAGTGAGTTGTCGCCAAGGCATGGCGCACGACGAGGAGTCGGTTCCGCATTCATGACCTTTTCCAGCCCCATCCTCGCGATCGTCGGCCTCGCGTGCGTCGCGATCCCGATCCTGATCCACATCATTCTGCGGCGGCGGCGCAGGCCCGTCCGCTGGGGGGCGATGCGCTTTGTGATGGAGGCCTACCGGCGCCAGCGCAGGCGCCTGCTGCTGGAACAATGGCTGCTGCTCCTGCTCCGTTGCCTTGCGGTCGCCCTGATCGCGATGGGCGTCGCCGGCGCGACATGCTCGCGCGAGGACGCGACGGCCCGCGGCCCGACCACGCTCTTTGTGCTGATCGACGACGGCCCCCTCGCCTCCCTCCGCGAGGCCGACGGGCGGACCGTCCTTGAACGCCACGCCCAGCGGGCCGACGAGGCGGTTCGCGCGCTCGACGGCTACCGGGGCGATCGTGCCGCGCTCGTTGCGCTGGGCGCTTCGGCGCTCCCCGTCGTCATGCCCCCGTCGTCCGAGCCCGAGGCCGTCGCTCGCGAAGCGCGGGGCCTCAGGCACGCTGGCGGACAGATGGACCTGCGGGGCGGGCTCGATCTCGTCGCGCGTGCGGCGGCCGATGAGCCCGACGCCGGCCCCATCCGCGTGTTCATTCTCAGCGACTGGCGGACCGGCTCGGCGCGGCTCGACGAGCCGCTGCCAAGACTCGCCGACCTCGGCCGCCCGGTCGAGATCGTGACGACCGCCCCCGCGACCGATCCGGCGCGCAACATCGCGCTGACCGACCTCCGCCCCGGGCGTCGCGTCGCTGTCGGCGGGGGCGTCGGGCCCGAAGGGCTCGCGGGCGTCACGATCACCGCCCGACGCTCGGGCGCCGCGGCCGACCGCGCAGAAGAAGTCGGTGTCACGCTTTCGCTCGTCGCGCCCGGTTCGGAGACCACGCTCGGGCGGACCTCGTTGCGCTTCGAGCCCGGCGACGCCGAAGGGCGTGCCGTGCTCGCCTCCTCGCCCGCGGGCGATCTGCGCGGCGACGCTTCGATCGTCGCGACGCTCGACGACCCGGGCGCGACAGTCGGCGCAACGCGCAGAGCCGTCGTCAGGTTCAGGCGCTCGATCCGCGTCGGGGTCGCGGCGCCGCTTGTGGTCGGCGCTTCGCGCGTCGGCGTCGCGGGGTTCACTCCCGCCGATTGGGCGCTGGCCGCCCTGCGCCCGGAGATCGACGAGGGCGCTCGGCTCGAGATCGAGCTCGTCGAGCCCGGCGCGATCGACCCGACGCGCCTGGAAGCCTTCGACGCCCTCGTCGTGCCCGACGCCTCGCTCATCCCGCCCGAGGCGTGGCGGCGCATGCGGGCCGTCACCGACCGGGGCGGCGTCGTCTTCATCGCGCCCGGCCCCGACCCGCAGGAAGCCCAGCTCTGGACCGAGCACGCCGCAGAAGCCCTCGCGCTCCCGCTGCGTCTGTCGCGCCAATCGATCGAGCTCCCCTCGACAGGTCGCATCGAGCCCTCGACACCGGGCGCGGGCATCCTCGGGCTGCTCCGCCCCGAGATCGAGGCGCTCGCCCAGCCCGTCGAGGTGCTGCGGCTGCTCGGGGTCGAGCCCTCCGGCTCGCCCGAGGCCGAGGCGGCGACGGAAGTCCTCGCACTGCGCACCGGCGAGCCGCTGCTCCTCTCGACCTCGCTGGATCGGGGCGGGACGGTCGTGCTGCTGACGACGGCGATCGACCCGCGCTGGTCGACGCTCCCCGTCAAGCCGCTGATGGTGGCGCTGATGCAGGAAACCGTCCGCCAGGGCGTCGGCGCCGGCGACGAGGTGATCGAAGCGATCGCGGGCGAACGCCCCGTGCTGCCCGCGGGCTCGGTCGAGCTGACGCCGCTGGACGCGTTCGGCGGCCCGATCGCGGTCGACGAGCGTCGGCCCCGATCCCCGATGCGTCATCCCGGGCTCTGGTCGGTCCGCGCCGAGCGGGGCGGGGCGGCCGGGCTGGTGGCGGTCAACGCCGACCCCGAGGCGGGGCGCAGCGAGCCGCGCGAGATCGAAGCCGTGCGCTCGTGGCTGCAGACCGCCGGCGTGCCCGTCTCGTTCGTTGGGCCCGAGGCCGTCGAGGCCGAGGCGAGGCCCGACGCTGACGATCGGCGCGAACGCGCCGGCCTGCTCTCGCTGAACCTCCTGCTCGGCGCGATCGCGCTGCTGCTTTCCGAGTTGGTGCTCAACAGGCGCACGAGCTTCGCCCGCCCGGGGGGTGGCGCGTGAACCAACTGCTCGACACCCTCTTCGGGCTCGGCGAGCTCGGCTTCGGCGATGACGGCGTCGAGCTCTCCTTCGTCCGCCCGCTGGCGGGCTGGGCGATGCTGGGCGTGGTGGCCCTCGCGGGCGGGATCGCGTGGTGGTGCTACCGGCGCGTCGACGGGCCCCTGTGGGCGCGCCGAACGCTCGCGGCGGTCCGGTGGGCGACGCTCGTGCTCCTGATCGTGCTGGCGATGGGCCCGCAGCTCGTCCGCCCCAACGAACGCGAGGAGCGCGACTGGGTCGTGATGCTCCTCGACCGCAGCGCCTCGATGCGCGTCGCCGATGCGCCCGTGCCGCAAGGGGCGCCGGGCGAGCGCGAGCCCCGCGACGAGCAGCTCCGCCGATCGATCGCGGACGCGACAGAGACCTTTGAAGACATGGCCGAGCGGCGTCGACTGCTCTGGCTCGGTTTCGGCGCCGGAGCGTTCGACCTCGAATCCCGTTCCGAAGGCGTCCTGCCATCCCTCGGCGAGGCCGACGCGATGCGGACCGCGATCGGCGCTTCCCTCGCCGACACCCTCCGGCGCACCGCCGGCAGGCGCGTCAGCGCGATCGTGCTGATGACAGACGGACGCAGCGCCGACAGCGTCTCGCGCGAGACATTGCGGACACTCGCCGACCGCAACATCCGCCTCGTCGCGGTGCCGATGGGCTCTGGCGACCCGCTGACCGATCTGGCCGTCCGCTCTGTCGAAGCGCCGACCGAGGCCTTCATCGACGACGCCGTCCCCGTGCGCGTCGTGATCGACCGTCTGGGCGAGGGCGCCGCACGCGCGACGGGAACCGTCGAGCTCTTCGACCAGGCCACGGGCGTCGTGCTCGACCGGCGCGAGCTCGGCCCCGCGGGCCCCGACGAGGAAGAATCGACCGAACTCGTCCTCGAGCACCGCCCCGAGACCCCGGGCGACCGCTCATGGGGCGTGCGCATCATCCCCGACCAGCCCGACCTCTCCGAAGAGAACAACCTCGCGCAGCTCGCCATCCGCCTGGTCGACCGCCCGCTCCGCGTGCTCTACCTCGACGGGTATCCGCGCTGGGAGCAGCGCTACTTCAAGAACCTGCTCCTCCGCGAGCGTTCGATCGATTCATCGAGCCTGCTCGTCGCCTCCGACCGGCGCTACATCGCCGAGGGCGACACGCCGATCCGGCGCCTGCCCGTCTCACCGGAGGAATGGGCCGAGTTCGATGTCATCGTGATCGGCGACATGCGCGCCCAGCTCCTTGGCGACCGCCAGATGGAGCACATCCGCGAGCAGGTGGCGCAGCGCGGCGCCGGCCTCGTCTGGCTCGCAGGCCCGGGCGCCACGCCACGCACATGGGGCGCCTCCCCCCTCGGCGAACTCCTCCCCTTCACCATCGACGCGGGCCTGCGCGCGTGGGAGACGGATGTCACCCTCCGCCCCACACCCGGCGCCGCACGCCTCGGCGTGCTCGACCTCCCCCTGGCCATCGCCGACCCCGACGCGGGCTGGTCCCGCCTCCGCTGGGCCCAGCGGATCGACCTCGCCCGCCTCAAGCCCGCCGCCGAGGTCCTCGCAGAGGCCCGCCCCGCCGACGGCATCGGCGACCCCTCGCCGCTGGTCGTCACCATGCGCTACGGCGCCGGACGCGTCCTCTTCGTCGGCACCGACGAGACCTGGCGCTGGCGCTACGCCCGGGGCGAGGGGCTGACAGAACAGTTCTGGATCCCCCTCGTGCGCCTGCTCGGGCGCGACAGCCTCGGCCGCGGCGGCAGGCGAGCCTCGCTCGACGCCCAGCCCGCCACGCCGCTGGTCGACCAGCCCGTCCGCGTCCGCGTCCGCCTACTCGAGCAGAGCCTAATCGACCGCCGCCCCGAACGCATCCGCGTCCGGGTCACGCCCGAGGGCGACCAGCGAGCCGCCAGAGATTTC
>REET01000307.1 GCA_007694925.1 Phycisphaerales bacterium
TTGTCTTGGCTGAAACGGATCGCACGCTGAACGAGCTCAGCGTTCATGCCGACATCGCCCGGATCCCGCCGCTGCCAGTCGCTGCCGTAGCCCGGAAAGTACATCGCGGCCGCCTCGTTCTGATCGGTCTCTCGTGCTTGCGTGTCGGGGGCGATCAAGCCGCTGGCTATGCAGCAGAGCGCCACGCCCGTCAGCAACGGCTTGCGGCTCGTTCGCGTCGGTTCTCGCATCGCCATCACTCCCTCTCGGTCTGCGGCATCGGGGGCATCTCGGGCAGCATCTCCGCCGCGCCCTCGGCGGGGATGTCGGTCTCCATGTCCGGGTCAGGGTTGTCCTTGTCCCAGCCCTCCGACTCGGCGATGATCGTGGTCGCGACCATGTCGCCGGTCACATTGATCGTCGTGTTGCCCATGTCGATCAGGCGGTAGATCCCGACGACAATGCCCGCGATCTCCGGCGGCAGGTTGAACGCGTTCACGAAGATCAACGCGATCACCGCCCCGCCGCCCGGGATCCCGCCCGAACCCTCCGACAGAATCAGCCCGACGAGAATGATGATGAGCATCTCGCCGATGGTGAACTCGACGCCGACCGCCTGCGCCGTAAACAGCAGCACGCCGGTCAGCATCAGCGCCGTGCCGTCCTTGTTGAGCTGGGCGCCGAGCGGCAGCGTGAACGAGTAGATCTTGCGAGGCAGCTTCAGGCGGTTGGCCGCGAGGTCGATCGCGACCGCCAGCGTCGCCAAGCTCGAACAGGTGCCCGCGGCCGTCGCGTACAACGGCCCCGTCTTCTTTAGGAAAGGCCACGGCGTCCAGCTCGACAGCGTCGTCAGCGCGACCATCTGGATCACAAACATGCACGCCTGAGCGAGCCAGATCCCCGCCAGGAACAGCAGCAGCGGCCCGAAGAGCGCCTGCCCGTGCTCCCCCACCGTCGAGGCCATCAGCGCCCCAATGCCGATCGGCCCCATCTTCATGATGATCTCGACGAGCTTGCGCAACGCCGCGGCCAGCGCCTCGACCAACTGGCTGATCGGCGCCTTGTGCTTGTCGGGCAAGAGCAGCACCGCGATGCCGAGAAAGATCGCAAAGATCACGATCTGCGCAAGGTTCCCCTGGCTGAACGCCCGGATGATGTTCTCCGGGAACAAATCAAAGACAATCGCCACCACGCCCGGCACCTCGGCGAGGCTCTCCTCGTCGATGTCGTCGGCGCGGAGCTCCATCCCGTCGCCCGGGCGCAGGATGCTCATGATCGTCAGGCCGAGGATCAGCGCGATCGTCGTCGTCGCGAAGTAGTAGGCGATCACCTTCCCGCCAAGCCTCCCGAGGATCCCCAGCCCCTCCAGGCTCGTCAGCCCGGCCAGCAGGTTGAAGAACACCAGCGGGATCGCCGCCATCAGCAGCAACCGGATGAACAGATCGCCGACGGGCTTGACGGCGATCGCCTGCTCGGGCAGGAAGATCCCAAACAGCACGCCCGCGATCATGTAGATGAAGATCTTGATCCCCAGCGAGAGATCGCGGTAGCGACGCCAGAGCGAGCGTCGGGATCGATCCTCGCCGCCGGGACCGGGTCCGCCGGGATCCGTTGGTTGCAAGCCTTGGTCTGTCACGATCGCGTTACTCGTCTTAGGCCAGATGAACGGGTCAATGGGACAATCGCAACGCCCCGGCAAGGCGCCGGGCAAAAGAACGCCGAGCGCCTCAGCCGAGGGCTTCCTTCAGACGCTTGACGCCTTCCTTCAGATCCTCCCACGATTTCACGCAGGTGATCCGCAGATAGCCCTCGCCCTGATCGCCGAACGCCGAGCCGGGGACCACCGCGATGTGATGGTCCTTCAGCAGCCGCTCGGCCAACGCCTCGGAGCTCTCGCCCGTCCCCGTGATGTCCGCCCACGCGTAGAACCCGCCCTCGGGCATCGCGCACGAGACGCCGGGCAGAGCGTCGAGCGCCGAAGTCATAAACGCGCAACGCTCCTCCCACTCCTTCCACATCTCCGTCAACGCCGGCGGCGGCGGCTCTCCGAACGCGACCGCCGCCCCCGCCTGCGTGAACGAGCCCACGCAGGTCGTCAGGTGCTGCTGGCCCATGACCATCGCCTCGATCACCGGGGGCGGCGCGAACGCGAACCCGATCCGCCACCCCCCCATCGACGCCGTCTTGGTCAGACCCATCAGCGTGATCGTCCGCTCGCGCATGCCAGGACGCGTCGCGATGCAGGTGTGGCTCCGCCCGCCCCATGTCACACGCTCGTAGATCTCGTCGGAGATCACATAGAGCCCGTGGTCGCTCGCGACCCGCCCGATCATGTCGAGCTCCTCGGGCGTATGCACCGTCCCCGTCGGGTTGTGCGGGCTGCAGAACAGGATCGCCTTTGTCCGAGGCGTCACCGCCGCACGCAGCCGCTCCTCGCGCCAACGGTGCCCGAGCTCCGGCTCCAGCGGCACCGTCACCGGCACGCCCCCGAGAAACCGGATCGTCGGCGCATAGCTGACAAACCCCGGATCCTCCAGAATCAACTCGTCGCCCGGGTTCATGATCGCAAGCAACGCGAGCGTCAGCCCGTTCTTGCACCCGAAAGTCGCGACGATCTCCGTCTCCGGGTCGGCCTCCAGCCCGTTCTCCCGCAACAGCTTCCTCGCGCACGCGGCCCGGTACTCGGGCGTGCCCTGCGCCATCGTCTGGTGCGTGTCCCCGCCCAGCAGCGCCTCGGACGCGACGCGGCAGATGTACTCCGGCGTGTGCTCCGACGCCCGCCCAGCCGAAAAGTCGACCACCTTCACACCCTGCCGACGCAGCGTCGAGGCCAGATCCGCGATGCGGACGGTCGCCGATGTCGGCGATTCGAGGATGCGCCTGGCGATGCCGCCGTCGCCGCCTGTGCCGGCCTGCTCTGCAGACACTCGCTGGTTCAAAACATGACTCCGCACTGCACGAGCCGCTTCGGGAGACCCCGGATCCACGCGGAATCCAGACAGGGCCTGATCGCAAGGGTTCGAATCGACCCGAAGCCACCCTGACCGCTCCGACAGAGCAGGGCAGAAGAAGTCAGTGGTCGTTCCTGCGATGGTTGTTCATCGCCCTTGCACTCACAGCGGAACAATCCTACAGCATTCCGCCCCGCCGTGTACCGACTCGACACGCACCCCGATCGAGCTCGACCGGTCGCCACCGAACGGCTCCCCATCGCTTCAGTCCCGGATCGCCGCGAACACGCCCGAGTCGTTCATCACCGATTCGCCCGGATTCGATCGGATCCGGACCAGCGAGAAGCCGACCGCGGCGAGGTAGGGCATCGCCTGCATCAGCATCAACGCGATCCAAACACCGGTGGTCACCGGCGACGAGGCGCTCGACACCCACACCGCCGGAACCAGCAGCAAGAGGGCTGCGCCGAGCATCGCCTCGGGCAACGCCTCCCGGATCGCGCTGAGCGCTGTCGTCTCCGTCCGAGCCTTCGCCGTCCGCATGAACGGCCTGTCGGTCGTGAACAGCCCCGCCCAGACCGCACGCCCGATCGTGAGCGTCAGCGCCATCCCGGCGACGGAAGCCCCCAGCGCGTCCGCCATCCGGCAGGGGACCCTGGCCCGGTACAACGCGAGGTTTCGCACAACGCTGAACACCGCGACCATCAACGCGGGCACCACAAACACCGCCACGGGCACCGCAGCGATGCCGGGGTTCGCCACGATCCAGGCGCTCGCGATCAGGATCGCC
Organism: Phycisphaerales bacterium; assembly: GCA_007694925.1. Lineage (GTDB taxonomy): Bacteria > Planctomycetota > Phycisphaerae > Phycisphaerales > UBA1924 > SLFH01. The sequence goes on from REET01000307.1 coordinate 3,721, forward strand.
AGCGAAAACAGCAGGTGCATGGCGTCGCCAAGCCAGGGCAGCCACCCCGCGAAGAAGTGATAACACTGCGCCGGTGTCAGCCCGGCGCGACGCCCCAGGAGAGATCGCCAATGCCTGCGGACGATCTGCACCGCGCCGTAAGCCCACCGGAAACGCTGCTTCTGATACGCCGAGAATGTGTCCGGGAACAAGCCCGCCCCGTACACCTTGTTGATGTACAGGCTCTTCCACCCCGACCCGAGCAGCCGGAGCCCGAGCTCCGCGTCCTCGCAGATGCTCCAGCCGCTCCACTCCCCGACACCCTCGAGCGCCGTCTTGCGGATCAGGACCATCGTCCCGTGCTGCACGATCGCGTTGCGGTCCGATCGCTGCACCATCCCCGTGTGGAAGAACCCCTCGTACTCCCAGTGGCACATCGTCGTGAACCGGTTCCCGCTCTTGCCGCGATGCGACTGCGGCGCCTGCACGCTCCCGACGCTCGCATCCCGGAAGTGACCCACGGTCTCCCTCAGCCACTCCGGCCTGACGACATAGTCGCTGTCGACGACGCCGATGATCTCAGCGTCGCTCCTGGTGTGCTCCAGCGCGATGTTCAGCGCCCCCGCCTTGAACCCCGGGCAATGCTCGACGAACACGAACCGGAACCTCGGCCCCAAGTCCTCGCACACCCGCTCGACAGGTTTCCAGTAACGCTCGTCGCTGGTGTTGTTGTACACCACCACGACCTCGTAGTCCGGGTAGTCCAGCCGCGACAGGCTCCGCAGCGCAGCGATCACCGCCTCCGGCGGCTCCCGGCACGCCGCGACATGGATGGACACCGGCGGGAACTCACCCGAAGGCTCCAGAGGCGCGTCGCCCGTGAGCTCCGGACGCCAGAGCAGTTCCGCCGCCTCGAAACTCTGCACAAGCGCGACACCCATGAGCAGCAACAGCGCCGGGAACAGCGACCAGCCGACCGCCGCCCCCCACCACGGACCCGTCCACTCGACCAGCACCACAGCCACGAAAGCGACCACGGTCAACGCCGCCTGCACCGCGACGCTGAAGAACACCCGTCCCCCGAAGCGGACCGGCGCCATCCGACGGAGAATCCCCCAGCCCAACAGCAAGGCGCCGAAGGACGACAAGGCCCAGCCCACGAGATGGGCGGTGACCAACCCCGGCGCGTCCCAGACACCCTTCGGGTTCCGGTCCGTGTCGAACATACCCCAGTGCGGACCCACCAAGCCCTCCGTCCGCGTCTTCCAAGGCTGATCGAACGCCTCGATGATGTAGTACTGCACACCATCGCGCTCCGCTCGACGCACCAGCTCGTGGATGTACAGCCGCTGGTGCGAGGCGCCCGGAACCGCGCCGCCGAACCTCGCTCCATCGCTCGGCCAGCCGACCTCGCCGAGCACAATCCGGCGCCCCGGGAACTCACGCCTGATCTCATCGAGACGCATAAAGGTGTACCACACCGCCTCGGAGGCGGGCACCTTTTCCCAGTACGGCAGGATGTGCACCGCGAGGAAGTCGACATGCTCCGCAAGCTCCCTGTGGTGCAGCCATTCGTTCCATGTCTCTGCAGTCGTCACCGGCTGCTCGACCGCGTCGCGCACGCGCTCGATGTACTCGATCAACCGCCCTCGCGAAATGTCGCCCCGCAACAACACCTCGTTGCCGACGATCACCGACTCAACAGCATCGCTCGACCTCGCCAGCCGGATCGCGGCTTCGATCTCTCTTTCATTCTTCTCCAGATCCGAATCGAGCCAGATACCGAGCGCAACACGCAAGTTATTACGCTCGGCCTCCTCCACAATCCGCGCCCCCATGCCCTCCGAGCCGTAGGTCCTGATTCGGTCCGTGTAGCCCGCCAGAATCCGCATGTCCTCCGCGATGCCCTCCGCGGACGGTTCGTCCAGTTCGAACGGATCCTCGCCGGCGCGGAACGGGCTGTAAGAGAACCCGCCCACACGCTCCAGCGCAGGCGCCAACGGGGTCGCCAATGTGCCGAACCGGAACCCCGCCAGCATCCACCACGCCAACGCATTCAGCACCAGCAGCAGGGCCAGAACCCCGATCACCCCGGCCAACCTGGATCGCAAAAGACCGTTAGCCATGACGGCCGACTCCTCGGACCCGTCCCCCCAACGAAATGACGCGCACGCCGATCAACGGCGACGCCGAGAGCCCCACAGCCCGCAAGCAGGCCGCAAGCAGGCCGCAAGACACGATCTGTTCCCGTTC
>REET01000083.1 GCA_007694925.1 Phycisphaerales bacterium
GTGTTCGCCAGCGCACTGGACGACACCGCGGCGGTTGCGGCCGCGGCCACAACCCAACTTTTCTTCAACTTCACCATGAAGTTCCTCCCGTTCGTGCCCCACCGGCGAGAAGTACCGGTGTGTTCAGGGCCCCGTTCGTTCTCTTCTCTCCGCGGGACGGCGACAGAACCGTTCCGCGTGGGCACGAATATACGCGCGGCAGGGCATCCGCACAACCGCCTAGAGGGGAAAGGTCCGAGATTTTTTGCGGCGTTCTGTACCCATCGGCCGCATTCCAAATAAAACCCTTTGCCAGCGGCCCTGGCTCGCGAAAAGTCGCGGTACCTGGACCGCCTGGCGAACAAAGCCAGAGCAGACGACGCACACAAAGCCGCCCGATAAGCAGGCGGCTGGCGGAGACCGACAAGAATTCACCCGACAGATGCGAAAATCAGGCCAAGGATCGGCGTCGTCCCAGGAGCAGCACGCCCCCGACTCCGGCCGCGCCGAGCAGCCCGGCGCCGGGCAGCGGGATCGGGTTGACGACCTCGGGGTTCTTGCGGTCGACTCCGAGTTCGCCCCTGGCCGCAGGGTCTGCGATGACGCTGGCTTCGGACCCCCAGGCCCCCACAGCAGGCAGATTCGCGGACAGTTCGACGCCGTTGAGCAGCGGGAGGACGCTCAGGCCGCCGGGCGCTCTCTGCGGCAGGCCGTGCATGCCGAAAACGCTGGAACTGGCCTGTGCACTGGCGTCTGTCGTCGCCTCAGATCCGAGTTGGAACGGGGTGGAGAGCTCGGCGATGGTCCGGTTGAAGCTGTCCGGGGCCGATCCGGTCGCCGCGGCCGCAGGCATCGCACAAACGGTTGCAACGCCAGCAATGATCGCGAGCGAGCGGGGGGAAACGGATGTCGGGCACAAACTGACACCACCTGTTCCGGGCTGTCGCCCGCAGAGACTCCCTGATCCCCAATGCGACGCGATAATAGTGCAGATTTAGCGCGGAATCAATGGGAGATTTCGCGTCCGGATAAAATGTGGCCATACAGGGCCCAGGGCGGGGACGAAAAAGCCCGGGCCTTTCGGCCCGGGCGAGGGGTGTTCAGGATGGCCGCTGGCGTGTTACGCGCGGCGCCTGCGGAGGGCGACGAGGCCGAGGAGGCCGGCCGCCGCGAGACCGCCGCCGGTGGGCAGCGGGATCAGGGTCAGCAGGTCCTGGTTGCTCCAGTTGCCGCCGTCGGGGGTAGGCCCGACATTGAGTACACGCACACGGCCGCCAGCGTAGGGGGCGAAGGCGTCGGCGACGGCGGCCTGGGCCGCGGCAACGAAGTTTCGCGCGTCGCTGTTGGGCCCGTCGAACTCAGCCCAGAGAAGCTCGTTGCGGCCCGGCCTGGGGCTCGTTCCCCAGTTTGCCGGATCGTCGAACTGGCCCTGGAGGAACCAGATGGCGAGCTGGAGCGAGCTGGCCGACGACGCACGGTCGGAACCGACGGTGTAGTCGTAGCCGTTGGCGGCCAAGGCGCCCGAGCGGAACCGCTCGTACAGCCAAGCGGTGCCCTGAGAGACAAAGTCCACGCCGGGCGAGCCGGAGCGGACGGTCGTGTCGATCTGGACGGCGTAGTCGTTCGTGCCGGAAGACAGGAACTGGTCCAACTCGAGGCAGAAGCTCTGGAACGAGTTGCTGTTGATGTCGGAACCGAGGCCTCGGAGACCAGCGCCACTCCCGGTGACGGTGAACTCGCCGCCGCCGATCGTGCCTTGGGAACCGGGCATCCGGTTCTCGTGATAGCCGCTGACGCGACCGATGCTGACGATCGTCGCGGCGAGCGAACTGCTGGTCACTGCTGCTGCGGCTGCCGCGGCGATGATCCATGAAAGTTTCATATCAAATCCTCCTGTTCGTTTACGCCGCGTGTAGAAAGTCGCGGCCCGTTCTAGAACTGTCGTTCGCCTCTCCGAAGGCGTGCGCACTCAATGCGTCCTTGCCCGATAAAAACTCTGTCGCGTCCGTGCGCAAGCCAGACCTCCCGGGGGATCCCGGGGGCGGACGGGCTGAAGTCTCAAGAAACCGATCTGGTCCGGCGTGCTCCGATCAAGCCGAGCCCGGCGATCGCCAGAAGCCCTCCCGAAGGCAGGGGGATCACGACGCGGTCGAACCGATCGCCCTGATCGAGGCTCGGCGATCGACCGATGGCGGGGAAGCTCGCCGAGTTGGCGTCGGAGACGGGCGGGTTCGAATCGGTGAGATCGAAAGTGAACCTGAGCATCTCGATTGGCGGGTCGTTGCTTCTGTCGCCAAAGGTCGGCGTGAGCAGCCCGCCGGCGAAGTCGAAAGCCAGCTCCGAACCGCCGGCTAACGCACCGGCGTTACCGCGGCTGGGCGCATGGACCAACTCCCCGGCAACGCGCTCGAAGTCAGATCCCGAGCGATGGTCCTGCTGGGCGTCGAATTCGATCGGCGAAGCCGACGCAGCCGCGACCAAACCGAAGGCGGTACTCGTTAGCACAATGTTTTTAAGATGATTGTAGAACAATGACGCCATAACCTAAACCCTTTTCTAGTAGCGTAGTTCTCACAAAACTACACCACTTCAAGGGTAAGTATAACCACACTTGGGACGAACGCAAGAAAAAATGACACACGATTTCTCGGACCGAACAGCTATTTCAGCGCATTCGAGGGAGATTTTATCGGTGTTGCGTGCTGGAACAGCACCGGCCCGTCGGTCTTTAATTTATTTTTGTTAGGGTCAGTCTCGGCGTCGCAGCGCGCGAAACCGGGCGGACTGGGCAGGCGTGAGGTCGGGCCGGCCTTCGAGATTCTGCAGCGTCCGCTCGGCCTGCTCGGCCTCGTCGAGTTCCAAGAGCGTTTCGGCGAGTGTCAGCAGCAGGTCCGGCATCGAGTCGTTCTGACGAAGGCCTGACTCGAGCACCTCTCGGGCTTTGGCCGGGTCGCCGGTGCGGAGGAGGGCGAGGCCGTGGGTGTGGCGGATCGAGGCGAGGACCTGGGGTGGGAAGCCTCGCTCGGTCGCGTTACGGTCGGCCCGCCGGGCGAGGGGGAGGGCGTCGTCGGCCCGGTCGGGCTGGCGGACGAGGACATAGGCGAGGTTGTTGAGCGCGACGGGATTCTCCGGCTCGAGGCGCAGGAGCTCGCGGTACCACATCTCCGCGTCGGCGGCGTCCTCGCGGATCTCCGCGAGGCTGGCGAGGACGAGCATCGGGCCCGGGCGGCCGGGGGCGGCGGCGTTGTTGCGCCGGGCGAGGGTCTCGGCGGCCTCGATGTCGGCCGCGTCGCTGCTGGCGATGGCGGTCTCGTACGCGTAGCCCATGATGGGGCCGAGCTTGTCGGAGTCTTCGCCGACAAAGCCGATCAGGCGCGTGAGCCATGTTCGTCGGGCTTCGACCCTGGCGGGGTCGATGGCCTCGCCGATGCCGACGGCGACGGGGAACCAGTCGCTGTCTCGCTCGACGCGGGGCCAGATGATGGCGCCCGCGGCCTGGAGGTCGCCGGTGGCGGCCAGGGCGGAGGCGTAGACGCCGAGGGCTTCGGGATTGTTGCTCTGACGGATCTGCTCTGCGTAGGGGGTGAGGCGGTCCAGGGCGTTCCGCCCGGCGCCGCGCTGCAGGTCGAGGACGGAGGAGAAGACGGCGATCTCGAAGGCGTTGCCTCCGCGGCGCTGCCAGCGGTCGGCGGCGGCGAGGGCCTCCTCTCCCCGGCCGGTGGCTCTCGCGTAACGGGCGAGGTCGCGGGAGGGGCGGAAGTCGTAGGGCATCCAGCGTTCTGCTTCCCTCGCGAGTTCGATGGCCTCGTCGAAGCGGCCCGCCTCGGCGAGGGCCTCGAAGAGGATCCGCCACGCGGCGTAGAAGCGCTGGTTCTGGCGGGCGAAGCCGCGGAGATCGGCGATGAACGAGTCGAGCCCCGCGGAGCGTCCGACGGCCTCGGCCGCGAGGCGCGTGAGGCCTTCGGACTCGGCCGTGCCCTCGCCCCCGACGAAGAGGGGCGAAGCGACGGCGAGCCTTGCGAGGTTGGCGACGCTCGCCTCGGCGGTCTCCGCTCCGCGCAGGATGGTGATGATGCGGCGGATCTCGGCGTGATCGGGGTGGCGTTCGGCGGCTCGATCGGCGTGGCTCAGGGCCTCGCCGAAACGGGTCGCCGCGACACTGGTGCGGATAAGCAGGAGCCAAGCCTGTGTGCTGTCGGGCTCTCGCTTGGTGACATCCGCGGCGAGCTCGGCGGCCTCGGCGAAGCGGCCGCCGCTTGCGAGGAAGCGGACGCGGGCGAGTTCGCCGGTCTCACCGCCGATGGTCTCCAGGAGCGCGATCGCGTCGCTCTGGCGTCCGCTCTCAGAGAGGAGACGGGCGACGAGCGGGACGAGGGATTCATCGATCTGCCCCTCGCGTTGGATCGCGTCGACGGTGTTGAGCACGCCCTGGGTGTCGCCGACGCGGGCTTGGGCGAGTGCGAGGCCGATCATGTCTGCGGGTTCGCCCGAGCGGGCGAGGCGGCGGCGGTCCTGGAGGGCCTCCTGGAGCATGCCGCGGCTCTCGTAGATCTCCGCCCGCCTTGTGAGGAAGCCCCTGTCGGCGCGTGCGACCTCGCTGAGGAGGACGAGCTCGCGGTCGGCCTCTTCCAGACGCCCGGCCCTGAGGAGCAGCTCGATGAGCGTGATGCGTGCTTCGCCCGGCGCACCTGCGGTGACGGCGTTGCGGACCGTGTTGATCGCGGCGTCGGTGTTGCCGGCCCGCTCGTGCGCTTCGGCGGTCAGCGCGAGCGCTCGTGTGTTGGCGGGGTCGTTGCGCAGGACCGACGAGAGCGAGAGGATGATCTGGTTGAGATCGCTGGCGGAGGGCGAGGCGGCGAGCCTGCGGCGTGCGTCGAAGATCCGCCATGTGACTGCGCCCTCGCCCGAGGCGTCGCGCAGACGCTGGATCATCGGCTCGGTGCGGGCCGGCTCCGACCAGACCGACGCGGACTCGAGGGCCTGGAGGATGACCGCCGGCTCGTTCTGGCGGCGGTCGGCCAACTCGTACCAGTACTGCGCCGCCCTGGGATCGCCGACCTGATCGAGGAACGCGCCCAGCGAGATCTCGATGTCGATCCGCGAACGCCCCTCGGCCTGTTCCAGCGCGGAGCGGAGCATGGTCTCGCCCTGCTCGACGCGCCCGAACGCGGCCTCGGACAACGCGGCCCGCAGCAGCGACCTGGCGTCGCCCGGGGCACGCTCGATCGCCTCGGCGGAGAGCCGCTGGGCAAGCCTGTCATCGATCGGGCCGACTCTGCGCGCGACCGCGAGCAGGACGCCCGCCTCGGCGTTGATCTCCAGCAGTCGGCGTGCGAAGCCGACCGCCTCCTCGTTCTGCCCGTCGAGCACCATGGCGCGGGCGAGCCAGCCGATGAGCACGGCGTTGTCGGGGTTGGTTTCCAGGAGGGCTCTGAGCGAATCGATGGTGCTCTCGGCGTCGTCGAGCCCCGCCGCGGATCGCTCGGCGTCTGTGATTCGGGCCTCATAGAGCATGGCGACACCCGAGGGCCACGAGTCCGGGTCGGGGTCGATCGCGATGGCGTTGACGCCTTCCCTGAACTCGCCGCGGTCGAGGTGGATGGAGGCGAGCAGGCCGCGGGCCCTGCGCCATTCGGGCAGTTCGGCGATCTGCTGGAGGGTGCGGATGGCGGCGGACTGTTCGCCGAGCATCGCCTCTGCGCGGGCCCGGAGGAGTGTCGCCAGGGCTCGTTTCTCGCCCTGGGGCTCGACGGTCGCGAGCGTTCTCCTGGCCTCGGTCGGCCGCCCGTCGACGAGCTGCTCGGCGGCGAGCACCAGGGCCTTCCACTCGCGGGCGGTCTGGCCGGTGGCGTCCTGCAGCACGGCATTGGCCCGCGGGAAACGGTCGGAAGGTGCGTCGCCAGAGGCGATCATGAACGCCGCCCAGCCGAGCGCGTCGATCGGCGCGTTCTCGGGGCCGTCGGCCAGGAG
>REET01000227.1 GCA_007694925.1 Phycisphaerales bacterium
GGCAGGTGCGCAAGGGCGAGAAGGGCATCACCATCATGGCCCCGATGCTCTTTAAACCCAAAGACGCGGGAGCATCCGACGAGGACGCCACGCTCCGGTTCCGGGCCGTGACGGTCTTCGACATCACGCAGACCGAAGGCGAAGCACTGCCCGAGCCTCCGCGCGTGAGCGGAGACCCCGGGCATCACTGGGACCGGCTGACCGGATTCGTGGAGGCCGAGGGCATCGCCATCCGGTACGAGTCGCTCGGGTCTGTCCAAGGCATGAGCCGCGGAGGGACCATCGCCTTAAGCAACGAGCTCGACGAGGCCGAGCGGTTCAGCGTGCTGGTGCACGAACTCGCCCACGAGCTCATGCACCAGGGCCCGAACCGGCCTGACCCCAGACCGTCGAAGGCCGTCCGCGAGCTGGAGGCCGAGTCGGTCGCCTTCGTCGTCTGCACGGCCGTCGGCATGCAGCCCGGGACCGCGTCGAGCGACTACATCCAGGGCCACGGCGGCAACGCCGAACTGCTCGGGCAATCGCTGCAACGCGTGCAGAAGACCGCCGAGCGGATTCTTGAAGGGTTGCTCGGAGAACCGGAAGAGAAGTCGACAGCCGGCGAACCGGTCGGCACATGACACAGATTTCCCGCAGGGCGCGCAGCCGGAATGCGGGACGGGTTGGTGTGGGCGGTCCCGACGCCCACGCGGACCCACCTTCGGGGGCGTCCGCCGCCGCAGGGAAGGGAAAAGGACAACCGCCGGGCCCTCGGGACGGGCCCCGGCGGACACACGGAGAAAACAACATGAAATACAACGGATACATCGCAGAAGCACTCACGCCGTCGGCCCGAGTCCCCGCGTGCCTGGAAGACTGCATCAGGGACATCGAGGACACCATCGAGCTGACATGGCTTGTCGAAGGGCTCGACGGCACACTGCGTGTCTTCGCCAATGGCGAGGCGGTCTGGTGGCTTGTCGGCGACCAGTTCTGGCTGAAACACACGGAGCTGCTCAGGCATCTCCGGTCCGGCGTGAACACGCTGTTCCGGTTCCTGGGCGAGTTGCCGCCCATGGACTCCCTGCGTGTTCCCCTGCCGTGCTACGAGAACGGGCACGACCTGGTGGTGCACATCAACAGGGAAGCCCCGACGCCGTTCGTCTTCATCGAGGGATAACAGATGAACAGGGCGGGAAGGCCGAACGGCCTCCCGCTCACTCCCGGGCGCTTCAAAGACGCCGGCCCAATCCTGAATTTCGCGGCCGCGTGCTGCGCACGCGGCATCCCTCCACGTCTGACCGGGGGCGAGGCCGGCACACCTTCCCGCGACGACAGCCTCGGCATCCACACACCGAGTCGCCATGCCGAAGCCGAGCGGAGCCGCCGAACCGGCTATCCATCGAGCACGAACATCAGAGAGATTCGTGGGGTCTCTGGCGTCCGCATCGCGTTGGGACTGTCGCTCGATTTGGTATCATGATTTCGGCCGTCGCGCTCGTGGTGGAGCAGCGCGGCTCGCGGGGGGCCCGTTGTGCTTCGGATTCAGGTCCAGAATGTCGCCGCGGCCGCTCGACAGTACTTCGTCAACGGGCTCAGCCGCGACGACTACTACCAAGCCGGCACCGAGCTGCCCGGCCAGTGGCTCGGGCACGCCGCGGAGCGTCTGGGGCTGCAAGGCGACGTCCGGCAGCACGACTTCGCCGACCTGACCGAAAACATCCGGCCGGGGACCGGCGGACCGCTCACGCCGCGGAAAAACGACGACCGCCGCATCGGCTATGACATCAGCTTCCACGCGCCCAAGTCCGTCTCGGTCGCCTACTTCATGACCGGCGACGAGGCTATCCGGACGGCCTTCGTCCAGGCCGTCCGCGAGACCATGCGGGACATCGAGGCCCAGATGCAGACCCGCGTCCGCCGGGGCGGGGCGAGCCACGACCGCAACACCGGCAACATGGTCTGGGCCGAGTACATCCACTTCACGAGCCGCCCCGTGGACGGCGTCTCCGACCCGCACCTGCACGCCCACAACTTCGTCTTCAACTGCACCTTTGACCACGACGAGGAGCGTTGGAAGGCGGGGCAGTTCGGCGACATCGTCCGCCATGCCCCCTTCTTCCAGGATGTCTTCCACACGAACCTGTCGCACAAACTCGGCGAGCTCGGCTATCCAATCACCCCGACGGAGTTCGCGTTCGAGCTCGGGCCCGTCCCCGACGGGCTCATCGAACATTTCAGCCGACGCACGCAGCTCATCGAGTCCATCGCCGAGGAGATGGGTATCGCCGACGCCACGCAGAAGGCCGGGCTCGGCGCAAAGACACGCGAACGCAAGCGTGACGACATCACGCTCGCACAGCTCCGCTCGGCCTGGGAGGAACGGCTGAGGCCCGAGGACCGGGCGTGGCTCGACGAACTCCGCCAGGCGCGAGCGAGCGGCCGGCCGTTCCGGGAAACGCCCGAGTCACCAGACCCGTCCAAGCCGCGTCCGGACAAGCCGGACGCTTCGGCCACGCCCGACGCGTCTGCGAAGCCGGGTCAAGGCGAGCACGGGCACGCCGGCACCGGGGGAGGCGAAGGGGTATTCACAGACACCGCCGGCAAGCGGCCCGATGACAAGGCGCAGGAGCGAAGCAAGGAACAGGAGGGAAGCAAGCAGCGCGAGCGCACACAGGACAAGGACCACGCGCGCGGCACCGATTCGAAGGACGGCCGCGAGACACGCATGGGGGCCTCGCCCGGCGAAGAGGAGGCCGATTTCGTGTCCCCCGGGTCGGACCGGCCCAAACGCCCGAGCTATTCACCCAGGCGAGCCATCGACATCGCCATCCGGCACCTGATGGAACGCGAGTCCATCGTGGAGGAGGCGGACATCATCCGCTACGCCATGCGGCACAGCCGCGGGCGAGCGACCGAGGAGCAGCTCCGCTCGGCCCTCGACGAACGCACCGACATCCCGCGCAAGACCATCAAGGACAAGAAGTACATCACGACCCACGAAGCCACCCGCGAGGAACGGCGGATGATTCACTTCGCGGTCGAAGGCCGCGGCATGCACCGCAAGCTCGGCGGCGTGCCGGCGAGTCTCTCGATCTTCAAGCTGACCGGTACGGACCGGGAGGTAATGAAGACGCTGCTCGACTCCACCGACCGCGTCACGCTGCTGAAGATGACCGGGGCGAGCTACCGGCCCGAGGTCGTCAAGGCGGCGATGGAAGGCATCCGCCAGAGCAGACACCCGCTGATCGTCGTCGGGGCGAACGCCGCCGCGAGCCGGCACGCCGAGTCGATGTACGGCTTGAAGGATGTTCCCACACTCGGGAAGTTCCTCAGTGAATCGAATCTCGGCAACACGGTCCGCGGCCGCATTGTCGAGCACGTCATCTGGGTGGAGCAGGCGGGTCGCGTCGGGACCAAGGACATGCACCGGCTCTTCGAGCTGGCCCGCAAGATGAAGGCCCGGGTCGTCCTCTCGGGCGACAAGGACGGAGTGCGGGCCTCGCAGCGGGGCGACGCGTTCGAGATTCTCGGCCGGCACGGGCGCCTCCGCACGGTGGACTGGGAAGTGAACCGGTGGATGCGGAGCGATTTCGCCGACGCCAAGCGGGCTATCCGCGAACGCCGCGACAACTTGGGCAAGGACTTTGTCGAGAACCGCATCTTCCGCCAGACCCCCGAGGGTGGTTTCGTGCACGACCACGCGGCCAAGCGGTACCTGCAGGTCTGGCGCAAGGACCACTCCGCCGTGCTGGTCGGGGCGAACCAGACGATGGCCAAATGGCTCAACCGGGCCGTCCGCTCGCAGCTGAAGGAACAGGGCAAGCTCAAGGGCGGGGATGTCCCGGTGCTGCAGCTCCAGCCGACGGGCTGGAGCGAGACCGAGAAGAAGCTGCCGGGCAGTTACCGGCGGGGCCTGGTCATCGAGTTCCACAAGGCCACCCGTGGCTTCAAGCCCGGCGACCGGACCAAGGTCGTCGGGTTCAAGCTGGGGTCGGTCCTGGTCCGGCCCCGGCAGGGCTTCGGCATCCCGGTCGAGCTGAATCTCCGGCACACCGACCGCTTCGCGGTCTACGAGCCGGGGCGGGCGAGCGTCTCCATCGGCGACCGCATCGAGCTGACCCGCAACGTCAAGCCCATTCTCGGCAAGCCGCTGCGGAACCGGAGCCAGCGCACCATCAAGGGCATCATGCCGGTGACCCGGGAGCTCATCCTGGACAACGGCCGCATCCTCCCGCGGAACTTCGGGCACTTCCGCCACGCCTACGCCACGACGGCCGACGGCATCCACGGACGCTCGGCGGACTCGGTCATCTTCGCCGCCGAGAAGGACGAGTGGCGGCAGGTCAACAGTCACCACCTGACCAGCGCGTCCGAGGCCGCCAAGCTTCGCTTTGAGGTCCTGACCAACGCCGGGCCGGAGGCGTTCGACCAGGCGGTGCGGCGGACCCGCCAGCGGCTGTCCGCCAGCGACTTCCATTTCCTCGCCGAGGACATCAACGAGAAGCACGACCAGCAAAAGCGGGCCCGGCAGGCCCGGCAGGAGCGGGAAGACTTCCACAAGGAGGTCAAAATGAAAGTCGCGAAAGAAGTCCAAAAAGCGACAGAGATGTTCGAGCGACGCGACAAGGACGAGAAGGAAGACCAGAAAGAAGCCGAGCGTCTCTGGCAGGAACTGCAGCGGCTGCGCCGCCAAGAGCACCAGAAGAGGCGGCCCCATGCACCCTGAACAGATGGAAGCGCTCCGGCGGGCCATCCGGGCCGAGGAGGACGGCTCGGCCAGCCTCGCGGCGGCCCCGCCCATGCTGGACATCCGCACCCTCGACAAGGGCTGGCTCGCCCTGCCCTATGTCAGCCTCCGCAAGGTGGAGTTCGACCCCCGAGCCAAACCGCCGCTCCGCATCACTTTCAGCTCGTACACGCTGGAGCTCGAAGGCCGGAACCTGCAGGCCCTCTACCGGGCGGTCGCGACCCACCGCCTGGAGCAACTCCGCGAGGTCGGCGAGCGGCACGACACGGCCGGCCCCGACGAGCCCGTGGTCTACAAGCTCACCATCGTTGAAAGGAAGAAGAAAAAGCCAGCCAAGGGCTCCGCGGCCGGCAACCGGTCACCGGGCTGAACCAACCGCCGATGGCAATCTGGCCACGCGGGGGTCCAAATCCGGCTCAAATTCATCAGACGTCTCCCCTTGCGTTCCGCAAGGCCCCAAGCCCCAGTGAGCGCGACCCCCGCACGATCTTGCATTAGCATACGACCCCAGTCATGGAAACCCGTGCCACGCCATCCGAGCACGACGCACCCCCGCCGCCTTTCCCGCACCGGGCAAGCCTGATGCGGGTTTCGCCGAGGGACGAGCTGACCCTTCAGGACGCGTTCGAGGGGATCCATATCTTCGGCGGACTGGGCAGCGGGAAGACCTCCGGCTCGGGCCAGTCCCTCGCCCACGCCTACCTGCGCTGGGGCTTCGGCGGGCTGGTTCTGACGGCCAAGGCCGACGAGGTCGACTTGTGGCTGCGGTATGCGCGGGAGACGGGCCGGGCGGGCTCGGTGCTGCTGTTCGGGCCGGACACCGGCCACTGCTTCAACTTCGTCCGCTACGAGATGCAGCGGCCCGGGACCGGGTCGGGCATCGCCTCGAATCTGGTCCATCTCTTCGAACAGGTCCTGGAGGTCCAGAACCCCGGCAAGGTGGTTGGGGGAGACCCCTACTGGCGGCAGGCCCGGGCCCAGCTGATGCGCAACGCGATCGAGCTGGTCTACCTCGCCCGGGGGGAGGTGGACTTCGACGACGTGGCCGCGGTCATCCGGACCGCGCCCCAGTCCCGGGCCGAGGTCCGCGACCCCAGCTGGCGGAACACGTCCGTCTGCGCCGAATGCCTCAAGGACGCCTTCGACCGCGTCGAGCAAGCCGGCGACCCGGTCACCATG
>REET01000153.1 GCA_007694925.1 Phycisphaerales bacterium
ACTGGCGGCTTGTCCGCCAGTGTCTCTTTTTTGCTGTCGATGAGCTGATGACAGAAAAACACTGGCGGACAAGCCGCCAGTGCCACAGATGCTCAGCGATCTTGGGTCCCTCCGCCTACTTCAGCTCGACCGACCAGTACGCCTCGTCGAGGAAGGCCTTCCACGAGTGGTACTTGTGCTGGTTCAGGCGGATCGAGATCAGCGGGTTGCGCTTGGGCTGCGAGGGGTTGCGGATGAGCTTCATGTGCGCCTGGTCGGGCGTGCGACCGCCCTTTCGGGCGTTGCAGCGGACGCAGGAGCAGACGAGGTTCGTCCACGAGTCCTTGCCGCCCTGTGTGCGCGGCATGACATGGTCGATCGAGAGTTCGCTGGTGGGGAAGTAGTGCCCGCAGTACTGGCACTGGTTGCGATCGCGCGCGAACAGGTTGCGCCGGTTGAGCCTGACCTGCTGGCGGGGGAGCCGGTCGTAGCCGAGCAGGCGGATCACGCGGGGGACGGGGATCTCGAGCTGGACGGTGCGGATCCAGTCGTCGGTCTCGGCGCGCTGCTCGCCGAACTCTCGGCGCAACGCCGCGATCTCCGCCCACGACTCGAAGTCGTAGTTGACATACTGCCCGTCCTCGACATCGATGATCTCGGCGATGTCGCGGCAGAGCAGGCCGAACGCCCTTTTGGCCGAGATCACGCGCACCGCCAGGTACAGCTTGTTGAGGACGAGGACCTTGGCGTCCAGGCCCTCGTTGCGGATCGCCGCGGCGGCTGGGCCGCCCTCCGAGGCATCGACAGCCCCGCCGGGAGACCGGCGTTGGCCGCTGTTTCTGGATGGACTGGCGCTAGACATACACCTTCCCCTGCGGACAAAGCGTCCGCGGATGGCATATTGGTACCGAACAATCCACACGGTATCAACACCCAAGGCGCGGAATGTCGAGAACTCGCGCGGACTTCACCGGCCCGAAAGGGAGCCTTGACACAGCCCCCGCCGGTTGTAGGTCCGCATCCGAGGCGGGTCCGGATTCAGTGGCGGAAGCGTCGGACGCCCGTGGTGATGCAGGTGACGCCCGCCTCGTCGCAGACTCTGAAGGTCTCGTCGTCACGCCTTGAGCCGCCCGGATGGACGATCATCGAGACGCCGGCGGCGATCAGGAGCTTCGGACCGTCCGGGAACGGGAAAAAGGCGTCGGAACAGGCGATCGCACCCTGGGCCCGGCTCCCCGCCTTCTCGGACGCGAGGCGGCAGGAGGTCACCCGGTCCATCTGCCCCGCCCCGGCCCCAAAGATCATCACGCCGTCCGATTCGCCCCGGCCCCCGATGCAGACCGCGTTGGAGGTCAGGGCCCGGACGACCTGGTCGAGCAGCGGGACCATCGCGAGCGTCGCGGGGTCCGGCGCCGGGCCCGCGGCGTGGGTCAGGTCGGCCTTGGTCAGCACCTTCAGGTCCCGCTCCTGCTCCAACACGGCGCCGGGGATCGAGCGGAACTGCATCGCGCCAGACGCCGGGTCGCGCAGGTCGCCTAGGGCGAGCAGGCGGACATTCTTCCACCGGTTGGAGAGCCGCTCGACGGCCGCGGGCTCGAAGGCGGGGGCGCAAACGACCTCGAAAAAGTTGCCGTCGCGGGCGATGCGTGAGGCGGTCTCGCTGTCGACGGGCGCGGTGCAGGCGAGGATGCCGCCGTAGGCCGCCAGGGGATCGCCGCTGAGGGCGAGGTCGAACGCGGCGGCGGGGGAGGGGGCGCACCCGACCCCGCAGGGGTTGGTGTGCTTGACGATCACCGCCGAGGCGAGCGAGGCGTCGGCGCGGCGGAGGGCCATCGCCAGATCGAGGGCCGCGGCGGCGTCGTTGAGGTTGTTGTAGCTCAGGGGCTTGCCGTGCAGGAGCTCGGCTGAGGCGACGGAGGTTTCTTCGTCTGAAGTGAGGCGGGCGGAGGCGTGCTGGTGGGGGTTCTCGCCGTAGCGGAGTTCGAGCGTGCCGGCCTGGGCGTGTTCCTCTGCCGCGAGGTAGTCGGCGATGGCCCGGTCGTAGCGTGCGGTGTGGTCGAAGGCCTCGGCCGCGAGTGTGCGCCGGAGGGCCAGGGAGGTCGAGCCTTCGTGCTCGCGCATGTCTGCGAGGACACTGTCGTAGCGCGAGGGATCGGTGACGATGGTGACGCTGTCGTGGTTTTTGGCCGAGGCGCGGACCATCGCCGGCCCGCCGATGTCGATCTGTTCGACCGCTTCTGCGCGGGTGACGCCCGCCTTGGCGACCGTCTCGCGGAAGGGGTAGAGGTTGACGCAGACGAGGTCGATCGGGGTGATCTCGTGCTTGCGCAGGGCGGCTTCGTGCTCCGCATCGCCCCGCTTGGCGAGGATGCCACCGTGGACCTTGGGGTGCAGGGTTTTGACGCGTCCGCCGAGCATCTCGGGCAGGCCCGTGACCTCCGACACATCAAGGACTTTGAGCCCGGCCTCGCGGAGGGCCTTGGCGGTGCCCCCGGTCGAGACGAGCTCGACGCCCATCGAGGCCAGGACCTCGGCGAAGGCCTGCACGCCGCGCTTATCGCTGACGGAAACGAGGGCCCGACGGATCTTCGGGCCCGTCACGCTGGTGTCGGGTTCGGTCATGCGCGTTCGCTGGCTTTGGGGCCGGTCGGTGGATCAGCCCCGGGGGACGAAGCGGGCGACGCCGCCCCGCGAGCCGACGAGGTACAGGTTGCCGTCGACGAATTCGTCGGTGAAGACGCGTCCGACGCCCTCGGTCCGGATGGAGCGTTCGACGGCGCCGGTGCGGGGGTAGAGGACATGGATGTGGCGCCCGTCGAAGGAGAGGAGCTTGTTGTTGCGCATGCCGACGACGGTGCCGCGGGCCTCGGCGTTGGCCCAGAGGCGTTGGCCGGTCTGCTGGTCGAGGGCGACGATGCCGTCCTCGCGGGTCTCGACATAGAGCACGCCGTCGTGGGCGGTGGGCTGCACGACGAGCGGGTGGGGCGTGGGGACACGCCAGACGCGGCTGCCCCCGACGGGGTTGAAGGCGTAGATGGCCTGATCGAGGGAGGCGATGAAGAGCAGGCCGTTGTCGCTGACGGGCTCGGTGGAGACGCCCTGGAAGATCTTCGCCTGGCCGTAGAGGCGGCCCGTGGCGGGGTCGAGGAAAGCGATGCCGCCCTGGGCGCTGACCCCGGCGACGATGTCGTCGCCGACGCGTGTGGGCCCGTACTCGATGGAGCCGGGGAGCTGGTGCCCCCAGAACTTGGCGCCGAAGCGGAAGTTGTGGGCGAGCACCTCGCCCGAGAGGGTGCCGAAGACTGCGGTGCTGCCGAAGACCAGCGGGCCGGTGCTGACGACGCGCTCGAGGCGCTGGATGTCGAGGATGTTGCCGGTGTTGGGGTCAACGAAGTAGACCTCGGCCTCGGAGGCGACGAGCACGGTGTCGCGTCCGTCGGGGAGGGTCGCCGCGGCCATGCCGGCAAACCGGGTCAGGCTCGTCGAGAGCGTGGCGGCCCATCGCATCCGGCCGGTGTCGGTGTCCAGGGCGCTGACGGTGCTGTCGGACGCCCGGACGAAAAGCTGGGTCCCGATCAGCTTCGCGTCGGCGACTCGGTGCTCGCCCGGAACGGAGGGGAAGCCCGTCCAGTCGCGCCGGTAGCCGATTTCGAGGTACTTCGCATCGTCGATCGGCAGGACCTGGGCGCCGCGCGGGCGGTCGGTCGCTCGGCGTCGGTCGGCCGGCCTTGACGAATCCGCCGGCGCACGCTCGGCCGAGGAGGTGGTCTCGACGCCCCGGTCACGGCTCTGGTTGCAGCCGCCCAATGCGGGCAGCAGCGTCACCATGAGGGCGAGCGTGGCGGCGGTAGGAACGACCCGGCCGGCGGCGAGGCGCCGACACACGGCATGGGGGGCGTGCATCTTCGGCTGCTCCGAGTGTGAAGGGCCCCTCGGGGCCCGGCTGGTGGAGTATGGAGACAGCATACAGGCAGGTCAAGCCGCCCGCACACCTCCCCCCACATCCCGCCCCGTCTGTCCGGTCGCTCCGGGGCCCGTCCGGCGGCACCCGGCAATACGGACCAATGATCGCCCATGTTCACAGGTCTTGTGCAGGCGGTCGGTCGGGTCGAAGGGATCGAGCCCTCCTCCTCGGGGGGGCGGGGCAGGCGGGTGCTCATCAGGCCCGGGGGCTGGGACCACAGGCCCGACATCGGCGACTCGATCGCGATCAACGGCTGCTGCCTGACCGTCGCGGCGGTTTCCTCCGACGTCTCCGGCCCGCTCTGGGCGTTCGACGCGGTGCCCGAGACCCTCGCTAAGACCACGCTGGGGTCGCTGGGGCCGGGGTCGGGGGTGAATCTGGAGCACGCCGTGACGGCCTCGACACTCATGGGCGGGCACTTCGTCCAAGGCCATGTGGAGGGCGTGGGGGAGGTGCTGCAGGTCCAGACGGGGGAGGACTGGCGGGCGAGGATCCAGCCCCCGCCGGGCCTGATGGCCTTCATCACGCCCAAGGGGAGCGTCACGGTCGAGGGGGTGTCGCTGACGGTCGCGGAGCTGGATCCGGGCGACGCCGAGGGGGTCGGCGGCTGGTTCGAGATCGCCCTGATCCCGACCACCCTCGACAAAACGACTCTGGGGGACCTGCGGCCCGGTGCGGGGGTGAACATCGAGACCGACATGGTCGCCCGGGCGGCGATCCATTGGGCCCGCCACTATTTCAGGCCGGGCGGGGCGGGCCCGGCCCGATAGCCTTCCTCCATGCGTCTGCTCGGCATCGATCCAGGACTGAACATCACGGGCTACGGGTGCATCGAGGGTTCGCCCGAGCGTCCGAGCCTTGTCGAGGCGGGGGTCTTCCGCCTGGGCAAGAAGTCGCCCGGTCGCAAGGCGGCCTCGATCGCCGAGCGGCTCGACGAGCTGGACCGTGACTTCCGCCTGCTGCTGGAGCGTCTGCGTCCGGAGGCGGTGGGGGTCGAGGCGCTGTTCGCCCATTACAAGCACCCGACCACCGCGATCGTGATGGGGCACGCCCGGGGCGTCCTGCTGCTGGCGATCCGACAGGCGGGGCTCGATCTGGTCGAGCTCAAGCCGACGGAGGTCAAAAAGTCGCTGACCGGGCACGGGCACGCCTCGAAAGAGCAGATGCAGGAGTCGGTCCGCGGGGTGTTCGGCCTGGCCGAGCGGCCCGAGCCGGCGGATGTCGCTGATGCGATCGCGGTGGCGCTGTGCGCCCGGCGCCGGCTGCTCTTGGGCGAGCGGCTGAGCCCCGCGCTGGAGGAGGCGGTCCGTCCGAAGCGGGTCAAGACCGCTTAGGATCGGCCTGTCATGACCGAACCCAAGGGCGAACGCGTTGCGGCGCAGGTGCTCATCGTCGAAGACGAGGAGGACCACGCGGAAGTCATGGCCGACGCGCTGCGTCGGCCGGGGCATATCTGCACGATCGTGCACAGCGTGCCGGAGGCTTTGGAAGAGCTCAGAGGCGGGGCGTTCGATGTCATCGTGACCGACCTGCGGATGCCCGAGTCGGGCGGGAAGGACGGGGTTGCGTCTGACGGGTCGGATGCGGGGCTGCGTGTGCTGGACGCCGCGCGGGAGCTGCAGACCGACGCCGAGACGATCATGGTGACGGCGCACGGGGATGTTTCGACGGCTCGCGCCGCGTTCAAGCATGGGGCGTTTGACTTCATCGAGAAGCCGCTGGACCTGAGTGTTTTTCGCGATCTTGTCAACCGTGCGGCCGAAGCGGCGACGCTGCGGGCCGACTCGGGCGAATTGGCCGAGCTTGTGCAGCACGACGGGTTCGAGGGGATCATCGCCGGGTCCGAGCCGATGCGCCGGATCCTCAAGACGGTGCGCACGGTCGCGGCCAGCACGATCCCGGTCTTGATTACCGGCGAGAGCGGGACGGGCAAGGAACTGATCGCCAAGGCGGTGCACAACAACAGCCGCAGGGCGACGATGAAGTATGTCACCTTCAACTGCGCCGGCCAGAGCGAGAGCTTGCTGGAAGACCAGCTCTTCGGGCATGTGCGCGGGGCGTTTACCGGGGCCGACCGGGAGCGGGAGGGCGTGTTCGAGTACGCCGACGGGGGGACTCTGTTTCTCGACGAGATCGGGGACATGCCCGCCTCGATGCAGGCGAAGCTCTTGCGAGTTCTGGAGTCGGGCGAGGTGGTGCGTCTGGGGGCGAACGACCCGAAGAAGGTCGATGTGCGCTTCGTGAGCGCCACCAACCGCGACCTTTCGAAGATGGTCGACGAGGGCTCGTTCCGCCAGGACCTGTTCTACCGGATCAACGGCTCGACGATCCACCTGCCGCCCCTGCGCGAGCGTCGCGACGACATCCCGCGGATCGTGCGTCACGCGATCGCGCGTTTCGCCAACGAGGTCGCGCCGGGCGAACCGGTGCCCGAGATCACCGACGCGGCGCTGATGCGCCTGACGCAGGCGCCGTGGCCGGGCAATGTGCGCCAACTGCTCAATGTCGTGCAGAACATGACGGTGACGGCGATCGGGCAGGGCGCCGAGGGCGGGCCGATCAAGCTCGATGTGCGCCACATCCCCGAAGATGTGCGCGCGCCCGACGACGACGAGCAGGGTGCGCCCTCGGGCGGCTCGCTGGCGGGCGCGAGCCTCGAACAGCTCGAAAAGCGGGCGATCCGCGAGACCCTGCAGCTCACGGCGGGCAACCGCGAGAAGGCGGCCAAGCTCCTGGGCATCGGCGAGCGGACGCTGTACCGCAAGCTGAAGGAGTATGGGCTGCGATGAGGGGGCGCGGGGGGCGCGGGGGGGTGGGCGGGGGGCGCAGGGAAGGCTTCGGCCTGCGGCCGAGGCTTGGTTTAGGGCGCGGGTATGCAAAGCCACGCCTCGGGCGAAGGGCGCTTGCTCCCCGAGCGCCGTGGTCCCGCACACTCGTGATCAATCGTGGCGGAGGGCGACGATGGGGTCCTGGGCGGCGGCTTTGATGGCGGGGTAGATCCCGAAGATCAGGCCGGTGGCGGTCGCGACGCCGAAGGAGAGGAAGATCGACCAGGTGGTGACCTGTGTGGGCAGGGTGACATCGGCGTTGAAGTAGCGCCCGATGGCGGGGGCGGTGGGGAGCCAGTCGACGAGGGGGCCGACGCCGACGCTGACGCCGACGCCGAGGAAGATGCCGATGACGCCCCCGACGGCCGAGAGGACGCCGGTCTCGACGAGGAACTGCCAGACGATGTGCTTGCGCTTTGCGCCGATGGCGCGTCGGATGCCGATCTCGCGTGTTCGTTCGGTGACGGTGGCGAGCATGATGTTCATGATGCCGATGCCGCCGACGAGGAGGCTGATGCCCGCGATGAACGAGAGGACGAGCGTCCATGTGAGTGCGGCGCGTCTTGCGCTTTCGAGGAGCTCGTAGGGGACGATGATGCCGACATCGATGAGGCCGGGCCTTCGGACCTCCATGATGCGTCGGAGTCGTTCGGCGTCGTTGATGACCGTTTCGCGCGAGGGTGAGCCGATGTAGAGCTCTGAGACCTCGACCTGCCTGCCCTGGGTGCTGCCGCTCTCTCTGCGGATGACCAGGTCGCCGAAGAGCGAGCGGGCGGTGGTCATGGGGATGTGCATGTCGAGGTTGAGGTCTCGCCCGACGAGGCCCGCGCCCGCGCCGCCGGCGAGGCCGACCGGTGCGAGCACGCCGACGACGATGAACGACTTGTCGTCGATGCGGAGCTCTGCGCCGATCGGGTCGTCGAAGGGGAAGAACTCCTTGGCGATCTCGGCGCCGATCACGGCGACGGTGGTCTCGTCCTCCATGTCGGCCTTGGTGAGGTAGCGTCCGCGTGCGACGCGGAGGTTGGCGAGGTTCATCAGGTCGGGCGTGGTGCCGAAGGCCTGGGAGGTCTTGCGTCGCTCGCGCCGGAGGATTTCTGCGCCGACCTCTTTGACGGGGACGATGGCGGTGGCGTTGGGGAAGTTGGCGCGGATGACCTCGACATCGGCGCGGGTGAGGCCGTAACGGGTGATGAAGCCGCGTTGCTGCCCGCCCTGCTGCGAACCGCCTTCGGGGGGCGGCTGGGAGCGGATGATGAGGTTTCTGGCGCCGAGCTGTTCGAGCTGGGCGAGGGCGGACTGCTTGGCGCCTTCGCCGATGGCGACCATGGTGATGACGGCGGCGACGCCGAGGATGATGCCCAGTGCCGTGAGGAACGAGCGCAGGATGTGCAGGCGCAGGTTGGTCAGGCCGAGGCGGATGGTCTCCAGCAGGAACATTCTGAGGGCGCTCCGATCTGTCGAGTGGCCGCCTGATACGCTGTGGCGACGCCGGATCGTACCGGTGAGACGGGGATCGGTTGTCTGGTTTGCGGGTCTCGCTTCGGCGGGGCCCCGATGGGGGTGGAGCGATCGCGGGCGTCGAGATCATCACGGAAGAGGACACCACGGGGGGGTGGCTGTACCACGCTCGCATCTCGCGGGGCGGCCAGGCGAGGGAGGTGTTCGTCCAGCTCGCCTGGGTCGACCACGACCACTGGAGCGGGGGGCGGTGCGCGCCCTCGCTGGTGATCGAGCGGTTGCTCAAGACCCTCGTTGAGCGGGCGCCCGACCTGGAGCTGCCCGAGCGGTTCAACGCGGCATCTGCCCGTCGCTGGGTCCCGGAGATCGATCAGATGATGATCGATGAGCTCGGGGGACGGGCGTAGGCGGCGCCGGGTGACATCCGAACGGCGATTGGGCACGAATACAGGTGTAATGCGTGCAGGCGTGCGCCCCGGGGCTGCGCCGACGACGCATGCGCAAGGAATGCGTGGGAACACGCATCTTGGGGAGGGAAGAGGCTTCCGTTGGGGCGTGTTTGTCCAAGGTGTCAGGGCAGAGCCGACAAAGGTTGCTGCGGACACGGATCGACCCGGAAGCCGGGAAGGATGGTTCGACATGCGAGAGCCGCACGAAGAGATTTCCGCGGAGAGGCTCATTGAGGCCGCTGACGCGGTGATCGTGGCGGTCAGCGAACAGGTGCAGGCGCACGGCGTGAGTCCCTACCCGCCCGACATGCTCGGGTCGGCGGACCAGCCTGAGGCTTTGCTGCAGTTCACACGCGCGGAAGTGGAAGAGGCGACCGCGTTTCTGGTGCGTTTGGGCGTACTCCAGGCGAGGACGGCCGAATTCTGAACGCAATTCTCGAACTGGGGGCCGGGTGTCGGCCTCTGCGAACGACAAATCAGAGCGGCGGGCGGCTTCGGCCGCCCGTTTTTTCTGATCCTGGTCAATCCTGAACGGATTTTGTGAGGATTTTGGATCGAGACGCGGGGCCGTGTGCGCCGGGGTGTGCCTTGTGATGCGCATCGGGGTGGGGGCGGGCTTGTCCCGGGGCGTGGGCGTCCTAAACTTGCGGTCCCGCCCGGTTTGGTCGGGGTCCAAGATCGGAGCAGACGCGATGTACGCGATCATCGAAGAGTCGGGCGGCCAGCGGAAGGTTGCCGAGGGCGAGCAAATCCTGATCGACCTGCACGAGGGCGGTCAGGCGGAGGCCGGGGCGACGGTCACCTTTGACCGGGTGCTGATGGTCAAGCCCGAGGGGACCGACGCCGCGATCGGGCGTCCGTACATCGAGGGCGCCAGCGTGACGGCGGAGGTCGTTGAGCCGATCGTCGCCGGCGACAAGCTGCACATCTACAAGTTCCGCCCCAAGAAGGGCTACAAGCGCAAGACCGGTCACCGCCAGCGGTACACAGCCGTCAAGGTCACCAAGATCAACCACTGAGCCTGTCGTCAGAAACGACGGCTCACCCGAACGAGTCACTGGAACCGACAGCCCGGCGGGCTTCCTGCCGGGCTGTTTTTCTGTCTCCGCGTGCGTTTGTGGGGTGTTGAGGGTCAACGGGGATGGGTCTGCGCCGGTAGGATCGCAGCATGAAGATCAACGCGAAGTCGCTGCTGTGTGCCGGGGCGCTCTGCGCCGGGTCGGCGTTCCTGGCCGGTTGTGGTGAGCGGACGGATCCCGCCCCCGCCCCCACCGAGGGCACGGCCGAGAGGGCCGCGGAGGGTGAGGGGCGTGCGCCCGCGACCGACACCTTGGCGACCAACCAGCGTCCGGCGGACGCGCAGCCGCGCGACCCGAGCGTGATCGACCGGCTGCGGATCGGTGAGTTCGAGGTTGCGGTTCGCAGGACCGACGACGGCGGGCAGCGGCTTACGGTGGCGCGGGGCACGCGCGAGATGCTCAGCCGCAGCGTCGAGGCGGGCGGCAGGCTGACTTTGGGCTCGGGCGCGCCCGAGAGCGCCCAGACGGTCTTCGGCCGCGGGCAGGATGTGACCGGCGATGGGACGGTCGACCTGATCGTGACGGAGTTCACGGGCGGGTCGAACTGCTGCACGAACTACTACATCTACCGCGTCGGTTCGGCCGGGCCCGAGCTCGTCGACGAGATCCGGGCGGAGTACGGCGGCCGGTTCGTCGACCTGAACCGTGACGGAAAGCCGGAGTTCGAGGGGCGCGACTGGTCGTTCGCCCACTGGCGTGCGTCGTTCGCCGAATCGCCGGCGCCGCGGATCGTGCTGGCGTTTGATGGTCGGCGTTATCGGCTGTCGCCGGAACTGATGCGGACCTCCGCCCCGAGCGCGCGTCAGCTCGAAGAGAAGATTGAATCGGTGCTGCTCGATCCGTCTTGGGAAGACGGGCGGCCGCCGGTGACGCTCTGGAGCGAGGCGCTCGACCTGATCTACTCGGGGCACCCCGAGCTGGGCATGCGGTTCATCCGCATGGCGTGGCCCTCGAACATCGAGGGGGTCGACGAGTTCATCGCCGAGTTCCGCGAGCGGCTGAACGAGAGCCCGCACGCGGGCGATCTGAACCTGCCCGAGCGGGGCTGAGGGATTACCAGAGCCAGGGCGCTTTGAGCCACCCGCCCGTGCTGGCGGCGGGGGATCCGTCTGCGCTCCCCGCGGCGAACCAGATGTCGCCCCTGGCGGGGTCGGCGACGGCCGAGTAGATCGTGCGGAGGTGGGTGGGGGTGCGCATCTCGACGCCGGGGTCTGCGAGCAGGTCGATCAGGTCGTCGGGCCCGTGCTCGGGCGGGGTCTCGGCGATGAGATCGCGGACGGCGCAGTAGCGGGCGAGGGTTGCGCCCGGGCGGCTCTTGGCGGCTCGCTCCGGGGTCGGGTGCTTGTGCTGGGGGTGGTTTGTGGCGATGAGCGGAAGGTCGCCCGCGTCGATCCGCAGGTGGCCAGAGCGTGAGCACTCGAAGAGAGCCCGCTCGTTGCTCTTGGCGTCGGCGGCGACGACGATGACGCCGCGGTCGCGATCGGTCGATGCGATGAACCGGTCGAGCTCGTCGAGCGTGGCGCAGGTTTCCAGGGCCTCGCGCGCCCAGAAGAGCCACGAGATCTGCGTGCGGTCGCCCCGGGGTTCTTCGGGCGAGTAGAGCGTGTGGAGGTGGAGCCAGAGGCGTTCGGCGTTGACGCCGGTGTCGATGTCGATGTCGCCCTTGATCCCCAGCGCCATGACCGGGATTCGCCCCGGGACCTCGTGGACGACGGCGGCCGTGCCCCTGACGAGCGTGGCGGTGAGCCAGTCGCAGTTTCTGGCGACCCACGGGCGACCGTTCAATTCGAGCGCGACCGCCGAGCACATCGGCCCGCCGAGGAGCGTGTGGTTTGCGGGATCCTCGGGCGAGGCCGCGGGGTTCTGGTGCGCGGGATCCCGGGTTGCGACGGCGTCGGTGGGGCGGGCGATGTCGGCGTAGAGGAAGGCTGCGACGCGGGGCGTGCGCGTGCGGGCGCCGGAAGCCATGGCGTCGATCTCGATCTGAAAATGCTCGGGAAGCCGAGCGAGCCAGCGATCGGCCTGCTTGAACATGTCGTCGTGCTCGACGCGGTTGATTGCGCAGAGGCTCGCGATGTAGGCGTCGAAGAAGGTGCTCTGGAAGAAGTGCGCCAGGGCGCGCCCGTGGGCGAAGCCGGCGTCGGCCGGCGGGCCGGGGAGGTGGAAGAGTTCGAGTTCGTGCACGGGCGTGAGGGTAGAGCGTCGGTCCGGGCTGAAACGGCCGCACGCCCGGCGTCGGGCCGGGCGTGCGGTTGAAACGGAAGGTCGAAATGCCTTCGCCGGAGTTGGCCGGTCAGTTGCAGCCTGCGGCGAAGAGGGCGAGGAAGGCGAAGAAATCGTCGGCGTCGATGACGCCGTCCGGCACGAGGTAGTCGGGCGAGGCGGGGGTGGCCGAGCCGGTGATGTCGGCGAGGGCGTTGCCCATGGCGAAAAGCTGGAGGAAGGTGAAGAAGTCGTCGGCGTCGATGACGCCATCGGGCACGAGGTAGCCGGGCGCGCCGGGCGAGGAGGTCGAGGTGAGGTCGGCGATGCAGAGGGCCTGCGCCGCTGCGCGGATGTCGGCGCGGGTGACATGCTCGGCGTTGCCGGTCCCGTCGGCGTTGTCGAGCGTGTCCATATTCATCATGGCCAGGACGCTTTGCAGGTCGCGGCCTTCGAACTTCCAGCCCATGTACATGAAGTCGTCGGAGGGGTCGTTGGGCGTGCCGTTGTCTGAGATCTTCAGGACGGTCTCGTCGAGGGTGACGCCGGGGGTCTGGTTGAGGCGCTCGCGGAAGTGGGCGTGGATGACGCGGTAGTCCATGCCGTTCGCGACGCCGTCGAAGTTGAAGTCGCCCCGGACAAAGCGGAACTGCGTGACGCCCGCGGCGTCGTTGAAGTCGCCCGGCGTGAGGCGGAAGCCTGTGAGGTCGATGTCGTCGAAGAGGTAGGGCCCGCCATCGGGGAGGCAGTTGGGATCGCGGTCCGGATCGCAATTGCCCGAGTAGCCGGGTCCGTTCTGGTCGGTGGGGCCCTTGACGCGTCCGGCCTCATACTCGAAGGTGATGTTGTTGAGAATGTCGCCGTAGATCCACTCTTCGTCGGCCATGAAGGTCGGACGGAGGTTGCCGCCGTCGCTGAATCGCCAGCCCCGGTTGGGGTTTTCGCCGAAGTAGAAGACGCGGCTGATGGCGTCGGGGTTGAAGCCTGGGGTGTCGGAGATCTTCTGCTCGCGCGAGCGTGTGTACTCCTTGCCCTGGCGGTGGCTCCAGGCGACATCGTCGGCCATCTGGAAGGGCTCGTGCACCGGGGTGTTGGGCTGGAAGGGGGCGCCGAAGGTGAACTGGCCGACGAAGAAGGGGTCCTGCTGGACATCCTTGCGCCAGAAGGTGCCGAAGGGGAAGTCGGGGCTGAGGGGGCGGTTGCGCAGGAGGATGTAGGTGCTCGACCCGTCGTTCTGCAGATTGCCGGGCGTGTCGACCGAGGGGATGTGCAGCTGTGTCCAGCCGACAGCGACGGAGTCGGGGTTGGCGGCTGCGACATCGCCGGGGATGAAGCTGGGGCCGCCTGTGTCGTTGTAGATCACGAGGATGCCGCTGGCGGGGATGACGAGCCCGTCGAGGCTGAAGGCCTCGTCGATCTCGCCGGGGATCGCGGGCGGGTTGGTGCCGAAGGGGTTCTGGCCGCCGTTGACGAGGGCGATGATGAACCCGTCGAGCTTGGTGCCGGGGATGCCGTAGAACTCGATGTACTCGAACTGCGGGTCGACGCTGCCGGGGGGGTTCTGGAAGACCTCGTTGATCACGACCTGGGCGTGCCCGGCCGTCGCGATCAGTGCGGCGAGGGCGATCGCTGCGTTGCGCTTCATGGGTGTTCTCTTTCCTTCTATCTGGCTCTGTCTGGGCGAATGCGAGATCGGCTCGCCTTGCGGGGGCGATCGCCGATCGGTTCTGCTATTGGCGTGAAGGGCTGGCGAGGCGGCCCGAAGAAAGGATGCCCCCGAAGACGAGGTTTTCGATCTCGGGATACTCGTCGGTGTTCTCTGCGCCTGTCCAGCCGAAGTTGCCGTCGCGGTTGGTGTCGCGGGCCTCGGCGACATGGCCGTCGGCGAAGAGGAAGTTGCCGACGGTGCGGTTGTGGTTGGTCTTGATCGGGTTGACGATCTGTCCCCGGCCGTGCGCGGGGCCGAAGTCGGCGTAGTCCTGGCGTCCCCATGTTGTCGCGCGTCGGGCGGGGCCGTCGGTGAGGGCCTTGACGCCCCGGAGCTGCTCGATCCCGTTGAAGACGAACTCGCCGACATCGTCGATGTCGGTGCGTCCGTCGGCAAAGAGGGGGACGCGGGTGATGTCGACATTGGAGAGGAACGACTCGCGGAGCGGGCCGACGACGAAGTTGATGTCTTTGGGGTCGTCGGCGCGTCCGGGTGTGCGGGAGCGCATCTCGGTGAAGGCCATGAACCAGGACTGGGTGTAGTTGGTGTTGAAGCCGCGCCGGAAGAGGGCGATGCGGTCGTCCTCGGTGAAGACCTTGCTGGCGCGCTGGTTGATGCGGATCTGCGAGAGATTCTGCTGCGAGCGTGCGGGGTTGCTCTGGCAGAGGAGGTTGCCCGGGACGAAGTACTGGCCGTTGACGGCGTCGGCCATCCAGCCGACCTCGTCGATGGGGCCGTAGCCGGAGCGTTGTCGGTTGTCGGCGGGCCCGGAGTTGTAGAAGGTCCGGTTGCCCAGGGCGTAGGCGGTGAAGCCGACGCCCATCTGGCGGAGGTTGGAGCCGCACTGGAGGCGCCGGGCGCTCTCTCTCGCTCCTGCGAGGGAGGGCAGCATGATGCCGATCAGCACCGCGATGATCGCGATGACGATGAGCAGTTCGATCAGCGTGAACGCGTGTCGCGTCGCGGGCGATCGGTTTCGCATTGTGTTCTTCAGCTCCGCGTCCGTCCCCTGGTCGCCGACCGGCGAAGCAGGGCGAGCGAAGATGATGACACGCCGGACCGACTTATCCTTTCAATGGACAGCCGGTTGCGGAGAAGCTCACTGAATCTGTGCGCCGTCTTGACGCCCGGGCGAGATCTTCATTGTTTCTGAACACCGGATCCGCCCGGCAACAGCACGCCCTCGGCGATCATCCGTCTCGCCAGACGCAGGGCCCCGGCCCGGGCCTGGTCGGGGTCGGAGCCGAGATCTTCTGCGAGCTGTGAGGCCAGGTCGCCCACGAGCTCGCCGAGCGGGCGCTTGCCGTCGCATCGCATCAGCATGCGGCTCATGTACGCGTCGGTCGGGCGCGGGGGCAGGGGGGAGCCGTCGGCGGAGATCTCCGTCGACAGCAGCGACCAGCCCTCGCCCTCGGGGCCGAACTCCTGTCGGACGCGTGCGTCGGGGGCGGCGGCGGGGCGGAGGGCGCCCAGGGCCTCGTCGGTCGCAACCCCGGCGAGGGCTGCGCCGGATTCGAGCATGCGGAGGATGCAGTCGCCCAGGCGTCCTCTGGTCAGCACACGCTCGGGCACGCGGTAGACATCGGCGAAGTTCGGCGGGCCCACGGATCGTTTGCGGACGCTGATCAACCCGCCGACCATCGCGGTGATCTCGTGGCTGTCGTAGTAGGCGAGCCAGCGGTCGAGGCGCTCGCTGGCCTCGTCGGGCGTGTCGGTCTCGGTGTGGCTGATCCAGGTGCAGGCGTAGGCGCGGGGCGTGCTCTCGGTGGAGACGAGGACGACCGCGTCGCAGC
Source organism: Phycisphaerales bacterium (assembly GCA_007694925.1). GTDB lineage: Bacteria > Planctomycetota > Phycisphaerae > Phycisphaerales > UBA1924 > SLFH01. Next base: position 15,464 of record REET01000153.1, read on the forward strand.
CGGTTCCCCCGAACCACGAACAGACTCGTTCGTCGAAGGGGTGGTCGCGCGTCGAGGCCCAGTTGCAGAGGATCTGCATGCAGCCCCCTTCTTCGAGCGCTTGTGCGCCGTCGCGGCAGACGGCGCGGACCGCGTGGTCGGCGGGCAGCCCGCTGTCGCGGTAGATGTACCGGCGCTCGGGCGAGATCACAAACGGCGGGTTGGTGACGACCGAGCCGAGCGGCCTCCCGCGAACGGGCTCGAAGTAACTGCCGAGCACAGGCTCGATGTTGGTGATGTTGTTGAGCGTCGCGTTGAGCGAGGTCATCGCGGCGGCCCGCGGGTTGATGTCGCTGGCGACGACGGTCTCGGCGTCTTGTGCCATGGTCAGCGCGATGACGCCGCAGCCCGTGCCGAGGTCCATCGCGGTCTTTGACTTTCGGCCGATCCGTGAGGCGATGAGCGTGCGCGTGCTGGCGCCGACGCCCATGACATAGTCGTCTGCGAATCCTTCGCGGCCTTGTTCGTCCTCACGCCGGTCGAAGAAGACCAGCAGGCGGTCGACGGGCAAGAGCTCGAAACGGGAGCGGAGGGCGTCTGAAGTCTGCGTCGCCAGGCCGGACTTCAGCAGGCGGTCTGCGCCGAAGCTCGGCATCGCTCCGTCGAGGGCCTCGGGCGTGACGGGCGAGCCGATGAGGAAAAACCGGATGAGTGTGTCGACGGGCCTTCCCGCGCAGGTGCGCAGGAGCAATTCGTCACGCCTGCGTCCTGATGCGCCGCTGAACGCGTCACGCCCGATCGCGTCGGCGACGCCTTCGCCCGAAAACCCGGCGTGGTCCAGAGCGGCCCGGAACTCGGCGACGGCGCCGGAGTCGAGCTTGAGGCCGAGGCGGGTCCGCCATGCGTCGGGGCCGTGGTCGGTCGTGGGTGCTGGATCGTTTGTCATGGGGTCACCGGAGGTTGGGGCGTCCGCGGGGTTGACGGGCGGGAACTCTTGCGTGATCTTGTCAGTCGGGGCCGGGCGGAGGGATCCGGCGCGGGGTCGGGGGCGAAAGGTCCGGCGGTCCCCGCCTTCGCGGGTGATTGTGTGGTCTCGGGGCATTGCATCGTGTGGCGGCCTTGGTTCGGGCTGTCGCCGCGTGGCGCCGGGCTGGTGTGGTGGATGTAGTGGCCCGATGCGTCGGGGCCGGCGCGGCTCTCCGAGTCGCTTTGGCAGAGTCTGAAGGGGTTCAAAGCATGCATGCGCGAGTTGTTGCTGTCGGCGCTGTCGGCGCCTTTGTTTTGGGTTCGGCAGGTGCGATGGCCGCTGCGGCCGGGGCCGCTCCGGGCGGCAAGGTTAGTGTATCGGACCTTGGCTGCGAGACGGTCTGCCAGCTCGATCACACGCACGGCCCGATGCCCGCTCACCGCTGGGCCCAAGGCGAGCTCAGGGGAATGCACCAGGTTGATGACCCGCGCGAGCTCGCCTCCAAGGTCATCGAGCTGGCGGTCTTCAACACGCTGCCCATCGAGATGCGGCTGGCGATCCCCGAGGAGCATCTGCCCGAGCTGGCGGACCTGAGCACGCTGCGCGACGCCGTGCGCGAGGGCGAGGCGGTCGAGTACGAGCGGGTCGCCGGGCACATCTCGCGCGAGTCGTTCGAGCGGATCAACCCCGTGCACCGGCTGATGCTGGCGAGACTGGTCGAGGGCGCCGCGAGCGATGGGCCGCCGATCGCCCTCTGCTTCACCCCCGGGACCGACCCCGAGTTCGTGCACGCCGTGAGCGAGTTGCTCTACGCCGACCAGGGCGACTTCCAGCAGGTGCGTCGCTGGACGAGCACCGCGACCAACGGCAGCGTGCCCAACCAGTTCGGCGTCCCGGTGACGCTCACCTACAGCTTCGTGCCCGACGGGACGAATGTCCCCGCGACCAGCGGCCTGCCCGGCGGGCCGAGCCAGCTCTTTGTCTGGCTGAACGGGATCTACGGCAACACGGCGAACTGGCAGCAGCTCTTCCACGATGAGTTCGACCGCTGGGGCAACCTCTCCGGCGTCGAGTATGTTTTCGAACCCAACGACAGCGGGACCTCGATCGGCCAGAGCAACGGGCAGCTCGGCGTGCGCGGGGATGTGCGGATCGCTGCGGTCCCGCTGGACGGCAACGGGGGCGTGCTGGCGTACAACTTCTTCCCGAATGTCGGCGACATGGTCTTCGACGCGTTCGACAGCTTCTACAACAACACCGGCTCGAACAACGTGCGGATGCGCAATGTCATCAGCCACGAGCACGGGCACGGCCTCGGTCAGGCGCACGTCTGCCCCGCCAACGGCACCAAGCTCATGGAGCCGTTCATCAACATCGGGTTCCTCGGCCCGCAGCTCGACGACATCCAGAACGCGCAGCGGTACTACGGCGACCCGCTGACGCCCAACGGGACGCCCGCGACCGCCACGCCGCTCGGCCAGCTCTCCGACGGCACGGTCGGCTTCGACCTTCTGAGCCTCGACCGCCCGGCCGACCGCGACTTCTTCTCGTTCTCGGTGAACGAGGTCAGGCAGGCGACGGTCCGCGTGATCCCCGTCGGCCAGAGCTACCTCGAAGGCCCGCAGACGCAGCAGTGCAACACCGGTTCGACGCGCGACTCGCTCCGCGTGCTCAACCCGTCGATCCGTCTGCTGGCGTCCAACGGCACGACGGTGCTCGCGACCGCTTCGAGCGCCGGGCTGGGCGAGACCGAGACGCTCTCGTTCACGCTGCCCGAGGCCGGGTCGTACTTTGTCGAGGTCTTCACGACGACGAGCACCAACGACATCCAGCTCTACAACTTCAGGCTTGAGATCGACGAGCCGCCCTTCCTCGGCCCCGCAATCGCGCTGCCCGACGGGCCGCCGGCGTTCGTCCAGCCGGGCGAGTTCACGGAGATCGCCGTCTCGATCGATCCGCGCGACGATCAGCTCGTGCCGGGCAGCGCTGTGGCCCGCTACCGCGTCAACGGGGGATCGTTCTCGACGGTCGCGCTCGACCTCCAGAGCGGGAACCTTTACACCGCTACGCTGCCCCCGATCACCTGCGACGATGAGCTCGAGTTCTTCTTCTCCGCCCGGGGCGCCCAGGCCGGGCTGGTGCTCCTGCCCGAGGGCGCGCCGTCGCAGGCGTACGCCTCGGCGCCGGGCAGTTTCGAGGTCCGCTTCGACGACAACTTCGAGACCGACAAGGGCTGGACCGTCTTCGACACGCCCGCGCTCACCGACGGCACATGGGAGCGGGGCGTGCCGATCCCCTGGACCGTCTGCAACCGGGGCAACCCGCCCTCGGATTTCGACGGCTCCGGGCAGTGCTACCTGACCGCGAACCGCGCCACCCCCAGCTGCAACAGCGATGTCGACGACGGCGCAACGATCCTCACCAGCCCCGCCATCGACGCCTCGGGCGGCGAGGCGGTCCTCAGCTACGCACGCTGGTTCAGCAACACGCGCGGCAACAACCCCGGCGTTGACCCCTTTGATGTCGAGGTCTCCAACGACGACGGCGCGACATGGACGCTCCTGGAGCGCGTCGGCCCCAACGACGGGCAGAACGACGGCGGCTGGTTCTTCGTCTCGTTTGTCATCAATGATGTCTTCCCCGAGCCGAGCGAGCAGTTCCGCGTGCGTTTCATCGCGTCGGACCTCGGCCCGCAGGCGATCGTTGAGGCGGCGGTCGACGCCGTGTCGCTGACGGTCACCTCTTGCGAGGACCCCGCCCCTGCCTGCCCGGCGGATCTGAACGGCGACGGCGTGGTCGATGCAGACGACTTCTTCCTCTTCCTGCAACTCTTTGCCGCTGGAGATCCGGCCGCGGACATCAACGGTGACGGTGTGATCGACGCCGACGATTTCTTTGAGTATCTCGGCCTGTTCGCGCAGGGGTGCTGAGCGTCGAATCCGGATCGCGTTGTCCCGACATGTAGAAAGGCGAACGGGCCGCGTAGGGCGGCCCGTTTGTCATTTTGTGGAACATCTGGACGGCTCGTGGACGGTCTGGGTTCGCGCGTTTGGTTTTCATACAGATATCTTCGTTCGGAAGGCGCAATTAGGGGTTGTGGGTATGTCTGGATCGATGTAGTCTGGAGATCCGTGGGCGGCCGGTGGGGGATGGCGACGAGATTGGTTTTCTATCTCAGAGGAGGAATGGTCATGTTGCGTCGATTCCGCGGCCTTGCTTTGGCCGCTTCTGCAGTTCTGCCTATGACGGCGGCTGCGCAGGTGGACCCGACATCGAGCTTCCGCGCCCCGGCGGCGGTGGACTCGGGGACGGTCCAGAACGATGTCGGGGAAGCCTTCCCCGTGTATTCGACCGAGATCACCGTCCCCGGCGCGGGCTGGCTGCGGCTGTACTTCGACGAGGTGCTGCTCTCGGGCACGCCCGGCGCGAACGGGTCGTACCTGATGATCCACTCGCTGGAGGACGGGTACTGGCAGCGGCTTGACGCCGTGCATGTGCAGAATTGGAACATGACCTCGGCCGTGTTCAACGGCGACGCGGTCTATCTGGAGCTTTGGGCGTACGCCGACACGGGCGAGAACCGTGTGGTGGTCTCCGAGGTCGAGGCGGGCGACACGGCCCTGCCCGAGACGGTCTGCGACGGGATGGACAACCGCCAACTCTCGCACGACCAGCGGGTCGCAAGCATCTGGACCACCTGCACCGCCTGGCTGATCGATCACGGCAACAGCGCCAATCGGTTCCTGACAGCCGGCCATTGCATCGACGCGGGCAACACGACGGCGATCATCCACTTCAATGTGCCGCTGTCGACCGTGACCGGCGGCTACCGCGCCCCTTCGCCCGAGTATCAGTATCCTGTCGAGGCCGGTTCGATCCAATCGATCGCTGTCGCGGTGGGCAACGACATGGCGTTGTTCCAGACGCATGTGAACTCGAACACGGGCCTGGCCCCTCGCGACGCCCAGGGCGGCGCGTTCAACCTCGCCGATCCTCCCGGCTCGGCGAACAACCAGACCGTACGGGTGACCGGGTACGGGTGGCGAGATCCGTTCCTCCAGCAGATCCCGTACGAGTGGAACCATCCGCAGAAGACCCACGCCGGCCCGCTGACACAGCGGACCTCGACCACCCTGCGCTACCGCGCTGACACGATGACCGGCGACACCGGCTCGCCCGTCATCCTCGAGGCGACCGGCGATGCGATCGGTATTCACACCAGCTACGGCTGCACCAACACCGGCGGAAGCAACGCCGGCACCGCCCTCGACCACCCCTCGCTGGTCGACATGCTCGATAGCCCGCTCGGCACCAACATCGAGCAGAATCCCCTCGGCACATCCTCGACGCTCTTCGCCCGCAACAACAGCGGGAGCTTTGGCGGCGCCGTTTACTTCGATGTCGATGTCAGCGGTATCCCGCTGCATGTCCGCGGCCTGGAGATGAACACCAGCGCCGAGTTGTCCACCCAGTTCAATGTCAGCGTGTACATCACGCCGGGCACCGCCGTGGGCAACGAGACCGACGCCTCGGCGTGGACGCTCGTCGGCGAGGGCTCGGGCATCGCCAAGGGCATCGACAACCCCTCGCGCATCATCCTGAGCGACTCGTTCACGCTGGACGCGTACACCTCCTACGGCATCGCGATCGTCACCGACAGTGTCCGCCACGACTACACCAACGGCACCGGCAGCAACGAGGTCTACACCACCCCCGAGATGACCATCACGGGCGGCGGCGCGACCAATGTCCCCTTCTCCGGCCCCGTCTTCTCGCCTCGGATCTTCAATGGCTCGCTGCTCTATCAGGCCGCCGATGGCGCCGTGGTCAGCAACATGTTCGGCAACGACAGCGCCTCGACCTCCATAGGCGGCAACAACATCAAGGCGATGGGCTTCACCTTACCCCAGGGCCTTGTCGGCCACAGGATCGACCGGGTTTTGCTGCGGCTCGACAACGCGACCGCCGGTGCGATCGCCCGGGGCCGGCTCTTCACCGACGACAACGGCGGGCCCGGCACACTCGTTGCCACGCTCCGCTCGACCCCGCTTTCCCCTGAACGCGCGAACTACCTCTACACCCCCAGATTTTATTTCACCCTCGCCGGCGGTGAGACCTATTGGCTCGTCGTTGACAACTTCGGCACCGGCGAGTTCGAATGGTTGGCCGACGACCCTGGCATCACCCCGACCGGCACCGGCCAGCACGCGGGCGCTCTCTTCTCGACGAGCGCGCCGACCCCGCCTTCGTCCTCCGACACCAGCGGCTCCTTCAACACCTACGCCGTCTTCGCCACACCGGCCATGCCCTTCGGCTCGCTCGTCACGGCTGCGGCGAACGACGGCAGCGGCGGCGTCTTCATGTCCGTAACCGCCGGCGACCAGCAGGTCGAGATCGACAGCTTCGAGACCTTCGTCACCGGAACCGGCGCCGACGCGCAGGTCGAGGTCCGTGTCCGCGAGGGCGGGTACGAAGGGTTCACCGGCAGTTCCTCCGACTGGTCGGCGGCCCAGACCGTCTCCGTCCAGCGTCAGGGCAACGAGGAGCTGTCGACGATCACGCTGAACAGCCCCATCATCGTCGAGCCCGGTCAGACACGCTCGATCTACCTGCACAGCACCACCACCGACGCCGGCATCCGCTACACGGGCAACAGCACCAACCCGCCGCAGACGGAGTGGTCCAACGAGCATCTGACCATGTTCAGCGACACCGCGCAGACCGGCACCACCCCCTTCGCCGGTAGCGAGTTCACGCCCCGCACCTTCGCCGGCGTGATCAACTACACCGTCACCGGCCTGTTCGGCACGGGAGTACCCAACAACGGCAGCGGCGGCGTCTTCATGAACCTCCGCGGCAAGACCCAGACCATCACAATCAACCAATTCGATGTCGCCTTCGCCGGCACCGTCGGCACGAGCTCCGATGTCGAGGTCTGGACGCGCGACGGCAGCTATGTCGGCAACGACGGCAGCGCTTCGGGCTGGACGCTCACCCAGACCGTTCAGGGCACGCGCCAGGGAGACTTCACATTCTCGCCCCTGGTGCTGACCGACCCGATCGAGATCCCCGACGGTCAGGTCCGCGCCGTCTACCTGCAGTCCGTCTCCTCGGTCGGCGGCGGCGGCATCCGCTACAACGGCGACGACTTCAACCCGGCCGTCACCGAGTGGAGCGACAACCAACTCGAGCTCTTCAGCGATGTGGCGCGGGTGGGCGCGACCCCTTTCGGGGGCGGCCCCGTCACGCCCAGATCCTTCTCCGGCGTGATCCACTACGAGCCCGGCGGCACCACGCCGACCTGCCCGCCCGACCTCAACGGCGATGGTGTGGTCGACGCCGATGACTTCTTCCTCTTCCTCCAGTTCTTCGCCGACGGCGATCCCCGCGCCGACTTCAACAACGACGGCGTGATCGACGCCGACGACTTCTTCGACTTCCTGTCTGCCTTCGCCGCGGGCTGCTGATTGCTGCCCCGGGATCCCGGGGAGCCCGTATCGATTCCGTTCACCGCCGCGCCCGGAGCTCCCGGACGCGGCGGTTTTTTTGCTTCAGAGGCTCTGCCTAACATCGGCCCTTGACCCCATCGCAGGACGATTCCGGCGGGCGTTGGATCGGCGTGGTGACCGTCGTGGTCACGCTGATCGGCTGGTGCAGCGTGCCGCTGTTCCTCCGCCATTTCGCCGGCCAGGTCGATGCGTGGACGAGCAACGGGTGGCGGTACGGGTTTGCGGCGTTGCTCTGGATGCCGGTGGTCCTGATGGGGCTGGCGAAGAAGAACCTGCCGGCGGGCATCTGGAAGGCGGCGCTGGTGCCTTCGGCGTTCAACATCGCCGGGCAGGTCTGCTTCACCGCCGCCCACTACCAGATCGACCCGGGCCTGCTGACCTTCGGCCTGCGCCTCCAGATCGTTTTCGTGACGATCGGGGCGGTGCTGCTGTTTCCCGCCGAGCGGGTGATCGCCTCCTCGAAGGTCTTTCTGGCGGGGATGGCCCTGGTCTTCGGCGGGACGATCGTGACTGTCGCCCTCGACGACGATTTCGGGGCCCAGAGCACGACCTTCGGCGTGCTGCTGGCGGTCGCGTCGGGCCTGCTGTTCGCCTGCTACGGGCTGAGCGTCCGCAAGTACATGCACAAGGCGCCGGCGGTCACCGCGTTCGCCGTCATCTGCCAGTACACGGCGGCGGCGATGATCGTCCTCATGCTGCTCTTCGGCCAGCGGATGGGGGCCGACGCGCTGGCGATGGAGACCGACCAGTTCCTCTGGCTGCTGGTCTCGGCGTTGATCGGGATCGCCTTCGGCCATGTGTTTTACTACATCAGCATCGCCCGGCTCGGCGTGACCGTCAGCTCGGGCGTCATCCAGCTGCAGCCCTTCGGCGTCGCGATCGGCTCGCTGCTGATCTTCGGCGAGCGCCTGAGCTCGTTGCAGTGGGCGGGCGGCGTGACGGCGGTCGTCGGGGCGGGCGTCATCCTCTGGGTGCAGCACAAGATCTCCAGCCGAAAGAACGGCGTCCCGGCGCCCGAAGAGCCCCCGATGGTCCCGTACTTCGAGCCGATGGGCCGCCCCGACGAGGAAGACGAGCCGGCAACAGAGCCGCCCGAGGGCGACGGGCCGGAGTCCGGGGACGAGCGGCACGAGGCGTTCTGAGGCGGACGCCAGAGCCCGCAGGCCCGAGGCGATCCTGAAGCTCGGCAGCCCACTCTGCCTTTAGGCCTCTCCGCCAGTCGGTCAGTCTGTGACATGCAAAAAGAAACAGCCGCCCCGGAGGGCGGCTGGGTTTCGTGATTGCTTTCGGTCACGCCCCGGCGAGCGGCGCCGGGTCAGAACCGATCAGCCCAGGCCGATCGCCGCGGCGATGATCGGGCCGAACTTGACCGTCAGGCCTGCGAAGACGACCGAAACGACCGAGATGAGCTTGATGAGGATGTTGAGGCTCGGGCCCGAAGTGTCCTTGAAGGGGTCGCCGACGGTGTCGCCCACGACGGTCGCCTTGTGGTCGTCGGAGCCCTTGCCGTAGACATAAGCGTCGCCCTTGCCGGTGCGGACCATTTCTTCCGCACGGGCGCGGATGGCGTCGCGGACGGTCTCGGGAACCTTGGCGGCCTTCTCGGCGTCGTTGACCATCTCGTCTGCGGTGATGCGTCCGTAGGACTCGATGAGCTTCTTGGCGTTGTCCCAGGCGCCGCCGGCGTTGGCCATGAAGACCGCGACCGCGAAGCCCGAGGTCAGGCCGCCGGCGAGCAGGCCCATCACGCCCGGCACGCCGAGCACGATGCCGACACCGATGGGGATGAGGATCGCCAGCAGGGCCGGGACGATCATCTCCTTCTGAGCGCCGGCGGTCGAGATCGAGACGCAGGTGGCGTAGTCGGGGTACTGCTTGCCCTCGTGCTCGACCTGCTTGGGCCACTGCATCGGGTCGGCGATCTGCTCCTCGCTCATGCCCTGAGCGCGGAAGGCCTCACGCATCTTGGCGAACTGCCTGCGGCATTCGCCCATCATCGCGTAGGCGGCCCGGCCGACGGCGTTCATCGTCAGGGCGCAGAAGAGGAAGGCCAGCAGCACGCCGAGGAAGATCCCGCCCAGCAGGGCCGGGTTCGCCAGCGTGACGCCGTAGAACTGCAGCACATCGCGGATCTGACCGTTCCTGGAGGAAACGACGGCGAATCGGTACTCGTGGCTGTGGTCGCCGTGGTCGAACTCACCGATGAGCGTCACAAGGCGCGAACGCTGGATGCTCGCGATGCGGTCGGCGATGAGTTGGTTGCGTGCTTCGTCGCCGATGTTGGTGTCAGCAGCGATGGCGCTGAGATCCCGCCGCTCGCGCCCGGTTCGCATATCGAGCGGGAGGTCGACCTTGAAGGTCTGGCCGACCTGCATGTGGCTGTAGGCGTCGCGGTCGCGACGGAAGGTCTCCTGCTCGCGGTCGACGAGCATGGCCCCGTCGACATAGACGGTGCGTCCGTTCATCTCCACCGCATCCTCGCGGAACTCACCGCCCTCGCGGGGCGGGGCGACGATGACGAACTTGCCGTAGCCCTCGTACTGGGCGATCGGCAGGTTGTCGGTCGCCATGGCGACCTGGTTGGCGCGGGCGAAGCTGACGGACTGGCTGGTGATCTGCGTCTGGACGATCTGGATGTAGGCGGCAAAGAGGGCCAGGGCGGTGAGGGCGGCCGAGCCGATGGCGAAGCCCTTGCCGGTCGCGGCGGTGGTGTTGCCCAGGGAGTCGAGCATGTCCGTCCGCTCGCGGACATGGGGGGGCTGGCCGGTCATCTCGGCGTTGCCGCCGGCGTTGTCGGCGATTGGGCCGTACGCGTCGGTGGCGAGTGTGATGCCGAGGGTGCTGAGCATGCCGACGGCGGCGATGCCGACGCCGTAGAGGCCCATCAGGAAGTTCTCGCCGCCGCCCGAGAGCGTAAAGGCGGCGATGATGGCGACGACGACGGTGAGGAGGGAGGCCCAGGTGGACTTCATGCCCTCGGCGACGCCGGAGATGATGACGGTCGCGGGGCCGGTGAGGGCCTGCTCTGCGATGCGCTGGGTCGGGCGGTGCTCGTAGCTGGTGTAGTACTCGGTGGCGTAGGCGATGACGTTGCCCGCCATCAGGCCCACGATGATCGCCAGCCAGATGCGCCACCAGCTCGTGATGCCCGCGAGGTGTTCAGAAGCGCCGGTCATGCCCAGCACGGTGTAGAGCAGCACGCCGGCGCCGAGGATGATCAGCGCCGAGGCGGCGTACACGCCCATGTGCAGGCCCTTGAGGAGCTGCGCGAAGTTCGCGCCCTCCTTGGCCTTGACGGCGTAGACGCCCGCGATCGAGCAGAAGATGCCCAGGCCCGCAAGGCCGATCGGCACCGAGGCCAGCGCGATCGCCAGGGCCGGCTGGTTAATGCCGGCGATGGTGAACGCCGCGGCGGCGCCCAGCGCCAGCGTCGCCAGGATCGAGCCGTAGTACGACTCGTAAAGGTCAGCGCCCATGCCCGCCACATCGCCGACATTGTCGCCGACATTGTCCGCGATCGTCGCCGGGTTGCGGGGGTCGTCCTCGGGGATGCCGGCCTCGACCTTGC
>REET01000309.1 GCA_007694925.1 Phycisphaerales bacterium
GATGGGGGATTGATCGACCTCGATGACGCGCTCGATCTTGTGCAGGCCGTTGATGCGTGTGTGCTCGCCGGGCCTGACGCGTGCGTTGGTGAGCTTCTGGCGTGCGGCCTTGAGCAGGATGTCGTTGACGAGGGTGCTCTTGCCGGAGCCGGAGACGCCGGTGACGCAGATGAGCCCGCCGAGGGGGAAGGGGACGTCGATCTTCTTGAGGTTGTTCTGCCTGGCGCCCTTGACGACGATGGCCTCGGTCTGGCGGAGCGGGCGGCGCTTGTCGGGGATCGGGATGGAGCGTCGGCCGGCGAGGTAGTCGCCGGTGAGCGAGCCCTGCGCGTTGCAGATGTCGGTGACCGAGCCCTGCGCCACGACGCGCCCGCCGTGGACGCCGGGGCCGGGGCCCATGTCGACGACGTGGTCGGCGGAACGGATCATGTCCTCGTCGTGCTCGACGACGAGGACGGTGTTGCCGATGTCGGTGAGGTGGCGGAGGGTGCGGATGAGGCGGTCGTTGTCGCGCGGGTGGAGGCCGATGGTCGGCTCGTCGAGGACATAGCAGGCGCCGACGAGGCCGGAGCCGACCTGCGTCGCGAGGCGGATGCGCTGTGCCTCGCCGCCCGAGAGGGTTTGGGTGCGGCGGTCGAGGGAGAGGTATTCGAGGCCGACGCTGCTGAGGAAGCGGAGGCGGTTGCCGACCTCGCGGAGGATGGGTTCGGCGATCTGCATCTGCTCGCCGGTGAGGCGGAGGTTTTCGACGAAGGCGATGGCGTCGTCGATGGTGAGGCGGCTGAGCTCGCTGATGTTGAGCATCGAGCCGTCGTGCTTGGGGCGGCCGATGATGGTTTTGCCGAAGGCGCGCGAGGTGTCGGCTTTGTGCGTGCTTTGGAGCTGCACATGCAGGGCCTCGATGCGGAGGCGGTCGCCGCTGCACTCGGGGCACGGCTTCTCGGCCATGAACTGGTGCATGTGGTCGCGGGCCCAGGAGGACTCGGTTTTCTCGAACCAGTCGGCGCACATCTTGAGGACGCCCGGCCATGCGGCGCCGTAGACCGATTCGTCCTGGGCTGCGGTGCCGTGCATGAAGACGCGGAAGAGGTCTTCGTCGAGCGAGCCGATGGCGGCGGACTGCGGGACGCCGAAGGCGCGGCAGAACCAGCGGACTTTTTTGGGGTAGACCATGCCGCCGGGGCCGTTGTGCTTCCACGCGGCGATGCCGCCCCGGACGATGTTGCGTTCGGGGTCGGGGACGAGGAGTTCTTCATCGAATTCGAGGATGGCGCCGAGGCCGTGGCAGGTGGGGCATGCGCCGAAGGGGGAGTTGAAGCTGAAGAGGCGTGGGCTGATCTCTTCGAGGGCGTACTCGGGGCGCTCGGGGTCGGCGAACTTTTCGCTGAAGGCGTGGTCGGACCAGGGTGAATCGGCGTTGTCCTGGCGGGCGATGACGACGGCGCCGTCGGCGAGGCGCAGCGCCGCTTCGACGGCTTCGGCGAGGCGCTGGCGGGCGTCGGGCTTGAGGACGACGCGGTCGACGACGGCGTCGATGTTGTGCTTTTCGTATCGGCCGAGGTTGAGCGGGTTCTCGCCGCCTTCTTTGAGCGCGTCGCGGAGCTCGATGATCTCGCCGTTGACGCGGGCCCTGCCCCACCCCTGTCGCTGGAAGTCTTCGAGGACGTCCTTGTGGAAGCCCTTGCGGCCTCGGACGACGGGGGCGAGGATCATCAGGCGCGGGCCTTTTTCGTCCGACGCGCTATCGAGCCAGGACATGACGCTGTCGACGATCTGGCTGGCGCTGGTGGCGCTGATGGGTGTGCCCGCGCGTTCGAGGATCGTGCCGTCGCGCTTGGCTTTGGTGGGCGCCCAGGAGAGGGGCGTGCCGCAGCGGGCGTAGAGGAGACGGAGGTAGTCGTAGATCTCGGTGGTGGTGGCGACGGTGGAGCGCGGGTTGTGGCTGGCGGAGCGCTGCTCGATGGCGATGGTCGGGGGGATGCCCTCGATCTCGTCGACATCGGGCTTTTTGAGCTGGTCGAGGAACTGGCGGGCGTAGGCCGACAGGCTCTCCATGTACTTGCGTTGGCCCTCGGCGAAGATGGTGTCGAAGGCGAGGGAGCTCTTGCCCGAGCCGCTGAGGCCGGTGACGACGATCAGGCGGTCGCGGGGGAGGTCGACATCGATGTTTTTGAGGTTGTGCTCGCGGGCGCCGCGGACGCGGATCCAGCGTTCGGGGGCGTCGCGTCGCGGCGCGGCGGCCTTTGCGGGCTTGGGCTCGGCGATGGCGGCTTCGAGGCGGTCGGCGGCGGAGGGGATGGCGCTCGTCGACTTCTTCGCCGACTTTTTCTTGGAGGCGCTCTTGGGCGCTTTCGCGCCGGCGTCCTGCTTCGAGGCGGCCTTCGACGGCTTCTTGGCGGTCTTCTTCGTGCGTTTCTTTGGCGAGGCCACGGGGGAGTTTCCGCCCGATCGGGGCTGCGGCATGGGGGTGCGGCTCCGGAGGGGTTCAGCAGGCGTCAGGGGGTCGGGGTCCGGACTGTAGCCGGGGGCGATGGGCCGGCGGACCTCGGAGTTCGACGCCCCGGACCGCGCCGATTCAGGACCCGCCCGAAGGCTCTGCGGGCGGTGTGTCGCGGTTGGACTCACGCGGGTCGCGGCCGATCGGCGTGCCGGGGGTGGGCACGGTGCGGCCGGCGTCGGCCTCGCGGTCGGCCTGGGCCTGGTGCATCCGCTGGCGGGTGGTCATGATCATCCCGAGGACAAGAAAGCCGATCGCGACGCCCAGGGCGTAGTAGCCCAGACGCCGCCGGATGACCCCCCCGCTCGCGTTTGGATTCTTCTGCATCGGGCGATGGTAGACCTAGGCGACGCCTCAACCGGAGCGTTTGGTGCGGCGCTTCTTGCTGCGCTTGTTGGCGCGGACGCCGGGCATGCCGGCCTTGCGTGACTTGCCGCCGCCGGAGAGGGCCTCTTCGAGCTCGGTGCGTGTGATCTTCGCGTCGTCGCCCGCCTCCTCGATGAGTTGCTTGAGCTTGGCGGCCTGGTCGCGGAGCTCTGCGGCCTTCTCGAAGTCGAGCGCCTCGGCCGCCCTGAGCATCTCTTCTTCGAGGACGCCGACGAGCGAGCCGGCCTCGAAGGCTTCCTCGGCGGTTTCGAGCTTCTGGCGTGCGACCTTGCGGGCGCGGATCTCTGTTTCCATGCCGCGGCGGACGGGCTTGAAGATGGTGGTGGGCGTGATGCCGTGGGCTTCGTTGTAAGCGACCTGCTTTTCGCGCCTGCGTTCGGTCTCGTCGATCGCGGCCTGCATGGCGGGGGTCATCTTGTCGGCGTACATGACGACTTTGGAGTCGGCGTTGCGCGCGGCGCGGCCCATGGTCTGGATGAGGCTCGTCGGGCTGCGGAGGAAGCCTTCCTTGTCGGCGTCGAGGATGCAGACGAGGGAGACCTCGGGCAGGTCGAGCCCCTCGCGGAGCAGGTTGACGCCGACGAGCACATCGAACTCGCCCTGGCGCAGCTCGCTGAGCAGGGTGATGCGTTCGAGCGTCTCGATCTCCGAGTGCAGGTAGCGCACGCGGAAGCCCTGGTCGTGCAGGTAGTTTGTCAGGTCCTCGCACAGGCGCTTGGTCAGGGCGGTGACCAGCACGCGCTCGCCCCGGTCGACCCTCACGCGGCACTGCTCGACGAGGTCGGGCACCTGCCCGCCCGCGGGCTTGACCTCGATCTCCGGGTCGAGGAGCCCGGTCGGGCGGATCACCTGCTCTGCGACGCGGCCCTCTGTCATGGAGAGTTCGTACGGCGCGGGGGTCGCGCTGACGAACAGTACGCGGGGGAGCATCGACTCGAACTCCTCGAACCGCACCGGGCGGTTGTCGAGCGCCGAGGGCAGGCGGAACCCGTGGTCGACGAGCACCTGCTTGCGGGCGCGGTCGCCGTTGAACATCGCGCGGACCTGGGGGAGTGTCACATGCGATTCATCGATGATGAGCAGCCAGTCGCCCTTGTTGGGCCGGCCGGGCCTCGCGACGGCCGAGGCGATGCCGCTCTCCCCCGCGGGCGGGGCGTAGTCGAAGTAGTCCATGAGCGTGAACGGGCGTTCGCCGGGCGAGCGGCCGTCCATGAACCTCGAATAGTTCTCGATGCCCGGGCACATGCCCGTCTCCTGGATCATCTCGAGGTCGTACTTGGTGCGGGCGATCAGGCGCTGGGCCTCCAGCAGTTTGCCCTCTGCGCGAAGCTGGTTCACCCGCTCGTCGAGCTCGGCCCGGATGCCCGAGACCGCCGCTTCGAGCTGGTCTTCGGGCATGACATGGTGCACGGCCGGGAAGAGAAAAAACTGGTGCGCCTCCTCCAGCAGTTCGCCGGAGGTCGGGTTGATCAGCTCGACGCGGTCGACCTCGTCGCCGAAGAGCTCGATGCGCACGGCGAACTTCTCGTAGGCGGGCCAGACCTCGATCGCGTCGCCCCTGGCCCGGTAGGTCCCACGCTTGAACTCGATCTCCGCCCGCTGGTACTGCATCGCGTTGAGGGCGAGGAAGAAATCGCGCCGCGAGATCTCGCTCCCCCTCGTGATCGTCAGCACCTTCTGCCCGTACGCCTCTGGCGAGCCGAGGCCGAAGATGCACGAGACCGACGCCACCACCACCGTGTCGCGACGGCTGAGGATGTTGCTCGTCGCGGCGAGGCGGAGCTGGTCGAGGTCGTCGTTGCGGCTGGCGTCCTTCTCGATGTAGATGTCCCGCTGGGGGATGTACGCCTCGGGCTGGTAATAGTCGTAATACGAGACGAAGTAGTTGACGCTGTTGTTGGGGAGGAAGCCCCGGAGCTCCTCGTAGAGCTGGGCGGCCAGGGTCTTGTTGTGGCTGATGATGAGGGTCGGCTTGGCCAGGCGTTCGATGACGTTGGCCATCGTGAAGGTCTTGCCGGTGCCGGTCGCCCCGAGCAGGGTGACGAACCGCTCGCCGGCGTTGAAGTCCCGGACGATCTGCTCGATCGCCTCGGGCTGGTCGCCGGTGGGGCTGAACTCGCTGACGATCTGGAAGCGGTGCTCTGGCATGGGGTGAGCAACGGTACGCCCCGCCCGGCGCCCACGAACAAAGGGCTTGCAGGCCGGGGCCGGGCTCGGTAGCCTAACCGCGGGCGAGGGGTTCGCCCGGCAGCGAAAGGGATGCGAAGATGAACGAAGCCTCTGCCGCTGCGGCGCTCATGGCGGGCATCGTGATGGTGTTCGGCTTTCTTGCGATCTACCTGATTGTCGGCGGGCTGGTGCTGCAGGCGTCTTGCAAGATCGTTGCGAAGGATGCGCCCACGCTCGGGCGCTCCGTCTGGGCGGTCGTTGTGGCGATCCTTGTCGGCGTGCTGCTTGCCCTGCCCGTGGGGCTCTTCCTCGCCATGGGCGGCGTCGATCCGGAAGGGCTCGCCTCGGCCATCACCAGCGCGATTATCACGCTCATCGCCTTCACGGCGGTGGTCAACAAGATGTTCGACGTGCCGCTGGGCCAGTCGCTGCTGATCGCGGTGGTCATGGGCGTGCTCGGCGCGATCGTGTACACGGTGCTCGATCTGATCACCGAGGCGGTTTTCGCCGCGGCTTTCTGACGGCTCGCGAGGCGCCACTCGGAGACTCCGATGGATTTCGTTGCACAATTGGTCGTCACGCTCGTGCTCGCGGGCGTCTACGCCTTCGCCGGGGCCGTGCTGCTCCGCATCTCGGCACGCTGGGTGCTGCGCGAGAACTTCCCGATCCGCACCGCGTTCACCGCTTCCTGGCTCGCCGGGTTCCTAGCGTTTCTGCTGATG
>REET01000201.1 GCA_007694925.1 Phycisphaerales bacterium
CGAGCGGAGGTCGGTGGCACGGGTCGAAAAGCGATCCCGCCGAGTTCGGCCCATCAATCGTCGCTGTCAAAGTCAAACGCCGACAGCACCAGTTGCCCCGTCGTATCTTCGACGATCACGCCCATCGCGTGCAGTGCGTTGAGCGCCGCCTGCTGTTCGGCCTGCTTTTTCGACGCGCCCCACGCCGACTCGTAGCGGTCCGGGCCGACATGCACCGAGACCTTGAAGCACTTGGCGTGATCCGGGCCCTTCTCGTCGAGCACGCGATAGACCGGCGTGTCGCCGAACTTCTGCTGCGCGTGCTGCTGCAAGAGCGACTTGAAGTTCTGGTGGTGCCCGCTGCGCACCGAGCTCTCGATCATCGGCGCCACGCAGCGCCGGATGAACGACGCCGCGGCGTCGTACCCCGCATCGAGATAGATCGCCGCGATGATCGCCTCGAACAACGCCGCCGTCAGCGACGCGGGCACACGCTCCTGCATCCCCTTGCCCAGCAGCATGTGCCCGCTCAGGCCGAGGTCGTCGACGATCCGCGCGCAGACCCTGCGGCTGACCACCGCGGACTTGATCTTCGTCATCTCCCCTTCCAGAAGGTCGGGAAACTTCTCGAAGATCATCTCGCAGACCACCGCGCCGAGGATCGCGTCGCCCAGGAACTCCAGGCGCTCGTTGCTCTCCAGGCGGGTGTCGGTCGCAGAAGCGTGGGTGAAGGCGATATCGAGCAGGGACTGTGTGCGGAACTCGTGGTCCAGCACCTGCTCGATCTCACGACGCTGCTCGTCGGTCATCGCACGCTCCAGCCCGGCGCACACCAAGGCCCGGGTACGACGCGCGGCCATCTCCGCACGACGCCTTCGATAGCCGGGAGGCGGGGAACACACGCCCGCAAGACTGGATCGAGACCGCTCTGACGCCCGTCTGACTCAACGGACTCGGAGCAAACCCGGCCCTGTCGTTTCGGCCCGGCCGATTCGGATCACATTCTACGGACATCTGTCGGCGTCACAACCCCTTTGTCCTCACTTCGGCCCCGCGACGGGCGGGACGATCCGGCCTATCCTTCCGGCTCGGACCGGCAGGTGGGCCGGGACGACCGACAGAGACCATAGTTATCGGGCCCTGCCCCAAAGGGCGTGCCCGAGCCACTCTCGGACGCCGAGAGCCAGTCAGAGACGGAGACCGCCCATGACGACCCATTACCCCAAGCGCCGCAGCCGCATCAAGCGCAAGCGTTCCATGGGCTTCCTCGCCCGGATGCGCACCAAGAGCGGTCGGAAGCTGATCAACCGCAAGCGTCGGGCCGGCCGCATGGTCAACTCCGCCGACAAGCGCTGAGCCCGGTTTCATCCCGCAATCGCACGCCGCGCCCGCTCCTCTTGCAGGGGCCGGGGGCGGCGGTTGTTTTTTGAAACGACCGCCGGGCACGCTCGCCGAGCCGTGTCGGTTTGATCGACCTCACCCCTCAGCCGCCATCCACCGGGTCCGAAGGCGTGTGCAGGTCCAGCCAGTCTGCGATCCGGGGCCCGAACATCGGCAGCAGCCAGCTGATCCCCAGGTGCCCCAGCGGGTAGACCAGACGGTCGGGCCGCCCCAGCCGCTCGAACAGCTCCTCGCCCCGCCCCGCGTCGACGATCCGGTCCATCGTCGCGTGCAGCATCAGCACCGGCATCGATCGCAGCGCGTGGGCGGCGTTGTGCGGGTCCAGGTGGCTGTGCTCCAGGTACGCCTCGACCAGCGCCCCCCACTCCTCGGGCGTTGCGGTGCGGCCGTCGACCGTCAGCCTCACCCCGCCCCGGCCGAGCGAGCTTGAGCGCACGATCTCAAGGAAGTTGCTGCCCCCCGCGATCAGCACCGCGGCGTCGAACCGGTCGCCGAGCCTCGCCGCCGTCGCGGGCAGGACGATCGCCCCCAGGCTCAGGCCGATGAGCACGCCCGGCCTCTGAGGGATCTCGGGGTACTCCTGCTCGATCGCCATGAGCAGGGCCTCGCAGGCGTAGCCCCACTCGGCAAAGCGGTCGTCGACGAGGGCCGCCAGCACACGCCCCGCCTCATCGATCGTGGTGATCTCTTCCCCCTCACCGATGGCGAGCACCCTGCGCCCGACGAGGATCTCCTCGCGGTCCATGATGTTGGCCGGGGGCGTGATGACCAGCACCGCCCACCCCCGCCTGCGGAGGTTGCGGAGCATCGTCTGCTCGACCTTGTAGCCGGTGATGCCGGTCTGATGGACGACGAGCCCGCGGGCCCGCACGCCCCGCGCAGGCTTGAACAGCCGCCCGACCGTCAGGCGTGTCGTCGTGCCGACATGCACATCCGGCCCCTGCTCGCTGACGAGGTCGGCCAGGTCCTCTGGGGCGAGCGTCGAGGTGACGGCCCAGTACATCGCGGCCCAGTCGTGGTTGATCCCCGGCAGGGGCGGGTTGGGAACCTCGACCCGCGCGACGCGCCCGACGCCGAACGCGCCGAGGTCGTTCGCCCGCACCGGCCCGCGACCGAAAAACTCGAACCCGTCGCGAGTGAGGTTGCCGAAGGTCCGGCGCATCGACCGGACCTCCGCGTTGTCGGGGACCAATGTTTCGGCGTACCGGGGGGGCCAGACCTCGTCGGCGTAGGTCGCGACAGACGAGTTCAGGCGCGATGGATCGGCCGGGCGGAACGAGCCGCACCCGGCGGAGACCGACAGCAGAATCGCAAGGTATGGAGCGAGGCGGGAGGCGAGCAGGCCGCGATGGCGCCCGCGAAGCATCATCGCGCGATGTTGACGCCCACGCCCATCGGCTGGGGCCTGACCTCGTGGTTGGGCGAAACGGTGATGCCCAGGGGGATGCGCTTGCCATCGGGCCCGCGCGGGGGCATGCCCTCGTCGTCGATGATGCGCTGGATCGCCATGACGCCCTCGATGAGCATCTCAGGCCTCGGCGGGCAGCCGGGGACATACACATCGACGGGGATGAACTGGTCGCAGCCCTGCACGGTGGCGTAGGTGTCGAAGACGCCGCCCGTCGAGGCGCACGCGCCCATCGAGATCACCCACTTGGGCTCGGTCATCTGCTCGTAGATGCGTTGCAGGACGGGGAGCATCTTGATGCCCACGCGCCCGGCGACCACCATCATGTCCGCCTGGCGGGGGCTGAAGCGCGCGACCTCGGCGCCGAAGCGGGCGAGGTCGTAGCGCGAGCAGGCGGTCGCCATGAACTCGATGCCGCAGCACGCCGTCGCGAACGGCATCGGCCAGAGCGAGCTCCGCCTCGCCCAGTTGACGACATGGCGGAGCTGGGTGGTCAGGAATGCGTCTGTGCTCAGCGCGGCTTCGATGCCCATGTTTCGCTCGGTCCTTCCGGCCCCTGTCGGGCCGGTCAACAAGCCGGATCGGCCGGTGCGTTCCTCGGGAAAAGTCATCCCGCTGCGCAGCGGTTCGTCGGGGCGGGCGATGGGGATGCCCCGCCTGTGCGCACGACTCTATGCGCCCGAAACGGGTCTCAGCGAGCGATCGACTCGATGGCTTTCAGGGCGGCGTCGGGGTTATCGACCCTGAGCACGCAGCGCGTCGGCGAGCCGTTCTCTGGCGGGGCGAGGTAGGCGTACTGGACATTCACGCCCGCGAGGGCGAGTTTGGTCGAGATCTCGCGCATGAACCCCTGCCCGGTGGCCATCGGAACCACGACCACCGGCGACTCAAGCACCGGCCCCGCGCCCGACTCGACCATCGACTCGCAGAGCTCCCGCAGACGCTCCTCGGGGCGCCCGAGCAGGCGGACGCACCCGCGTCCGTTGCTGTCGGCGACCGCGATCGCCGAGAAGGTGATCCCGGCCGCGGCGGCGGCCTCCAGGAACCCCGCCAACTCGCCGGGGCGGTCGGCCAGGTAGATCGAAAACTCGGTCTGGAAGGGGGCGTCCATCGCTGGCAAGTGCCTCGCTTTCCCCTCAAAGTCGGGCGGAGATCGTAGAGGTCCAGCCCCGCCGAAACCATCGCGGCGGCGAGATTCCCACGGGCGGAAACCACCCCTCGCGGGCATGCGTCATCGTGGCTGGGCGGGGGCTTGGCTGCCCCAGGAACTCATCCGCTCGCGGCGCCCGGCGACCTCCGGCTCGCCGAAGAGCACCTTACCGACCGGGTCGCTCTCGAGGTCGCTCCGCTCGGTGCTCATCCCGCTGGCGCCGACCCCCCGGGTCCCTGTCACGCGCTTGTAGCAGCCCGCCGGAGCGAGGAGCAACACGCCCGCCGCGGCCCACGCCAACGCCGAACACGCCCGGGCGAAGCCGGGCCGAGATTGCCTGATCATGGTCTGCTCATCGGTCTCGAGCGGGTCGGCGACGCTTCGGCGTCGCCCCCGCACGGCCAGGTGCTGCCGTCCGCCCGCCCGAACCCTGTCCGGACCGGCCCGATCCGCCCACGCTTCTCTCGCTCTTGGAACCCGCGCCGCGTTCTGCGCTGGTCGTTCCCTTGCCGGCGCCCTTCTTGCCCGGGCGTGTCGCATCGCGGAGGACCCGGACCTCGTCCCGCGTCAATTCCCGCCACTCGCCCCGGGCCAGCCCCTTGAGGCGCAGCGGGCCCATGGCGATGCGTTCGAGCTTCTTGACGGGGTAGCCGACGCCCGCCAGCATGCGCCGAACCTGGCGGTTGCGACCCTCTTTGAGGGTGAGGTGCAGGGTCGTCCGATCGCGGTCGCGCTTGACGATCTCGAGCTGGACTCTGGCGGTGCGTGCGGCGCCGACGGTTTTGCCTTCCTTGCGCTCGGCGAGGTAGATCCCCTCTTCCAGCGAGGCGATGTCCTCGTCTGCCAGTTGACCTCGGACCACGACGCGGTAGGTCTTCGCGACGCCGTAGCTCGGATGGGTGAGGCGGTTGGCCAGCTCGCCGTCGTTGGTGAGCAGGAGGAGGCCGAGGGTCTCGAAGTCGAGGCGTCCGACGGGGAAGAGGCGTTTGGCGGCGGGGTGCTCGACGAGGTCGATGACGGTCCGCCGGTTGGCCCCCGGCTCGTCGGCGTTGGTGGTGACGGTGCGCGAGGGCTTGTTGAGCATGATGTAGATGCGGGGGTCGCGTTTGGGCAGGGCGAGGCCGTCGACCACGATGCGGTCCTCGTCGGGGTCGACGAGGACGGGCATCTCGCGGACGATCTCGCCGTTGACCGTGACCAGCCCGCCCTGGATCATCTCCTCGCAGGCGCGTCTGGATGCGACGCCGGCGTCGGCCATGACCCGCTGGAGCCGAACTTTCTTTCCCGGCTTACGCCCACCCTTGGAGCCGGTCTTCGAGCTGGCCTTGGAGGTGCTCTCGGATCTGGGGCGGGAACCCGGTTCGCGTGGGTGGGAAGGTCTGGGTTCTGCGTCCGAGTCTGGCACGGGGGATGATAGCGCTGGGCGCACAGGCCCCGGGCCGGGGTGTCGTTCTTGCGGGCCGGGGGCGTGCGGGGGCGTTATCGTGCAACGACAGGGGCAAGGACCCGCCCCACTGGAGCCGGCCGCATGCCTCAGGGTGAGACAGGACGATCCGCCACGCGAACGCCAAGGGACTTGGCAGACGGCCCTCGGAGCCGGGCAAACCCGGTGCTCGATGATGTGTTTCTGACGCCCCGCGTGATCGACCAGAACGCGTTCGAAGAGTTCTCCGCCACGCTGCGCGAGCTGATGGCGATGGCGACCGAGCAGCGTCGCTCGCTCCGCGAGGCGGCGAGCGAGGCCGCCGAGACCGACCGCTCCACCCGCGACCTGCGCGAGGAAGTTTCGACGCGGCTCAAGGCGCTGCGGGCGCTCCTGCCCGAGGTCGACCGCAGGCTCGAAGCCGCCGAGAAGATGGTCGGCGACGAGGTCGACGAAGAAGCGATCCGTCAACGCGTCCGCGAGGTGTTCGAGCGGTCCGCCTCCGAGCCGTTGGCCCAGCTCCGCGCGCGCACCGACGAGACGGTGCAGCACGCGCACAAACGGGTCGAGTCGCTGCTGATCGCGATGGAGACGAGGCTCGCCGAGGCGGAGCGTCGCGCCGAAGCTGCGGCTTCGGGCAACGCCCACCGGATCGACGAGCAGATCCGCATGCTCGAGTCGCTGCTGACGCGTGTGCAGGAGGGCGTGCCGCACATCGAGCAGAGGCTCGCCGAGGCTGCCGGGCGAGCGCAGCAGCAGGCCGAGGCGTTCGGCGCGCACCTCGAAGAGCGCGTCGCGCAGATCCGCGCCGAGCTCGCCAAGGCGACCGGCCCCGCTGTCACGAACCTGCACCTGCTCTGCTCGCGGGCCGTCGAGGTGATCGGGCGCGACCCGCGTCTGGCCTCCGACCCCGACAACGAGACCCCCTACCGCGAGGGCAGCCTCGGCGACCTGATCGAGAAGGCCGGCGCGATCGACGCGCGGGCCCAGACCGCCGCGGGCGAGGCCGAGGCGCTGCGAAAGCAGGCCGACGAGGTGAGCTCGGCGCTGCGCGACGCGATCCTCGCGGCGGCCGAGGGCTGCGACCGCCTCGAAGCCGTTCGCGATCGCTTCAACAAGGAGACCGCCGAGAGCGAGAAGGCCGCGGCCCGCCTCGCCAAGACCGTGCGCACGCAGCGCACCGCGATCGAGTCCTGCCTCGCGGCGATCGACTCTGAACAGGTGCGGGCGCTGCGCGCCGACGCGGAGAAGATCGAGCGGCTCGCAGAGCAGCTCAAGGGCGACGAGGCGGACAAGGCGATCAAGCTCGCCTCCAAGGCGGAGCGGTCGCTCCGCAAGGTCGAGTCGCGCCGGGCGGAACTGGAACAGTCGCTGCAAGCGACCGCCGCGCTCGCGGCCGAAGTGGAGATCCGCATCGGCGCGCAGGTCGACGAGCTGGCGGCGATGGTGCAGGAACCGCTCAACGAGCTCGGCGAGCATGTCGGCAAGGTCGGCGAGTGGCTGAACCGCCTGATCGACCGGGCCGAGCACGCAGGCAAGGGCGCCGAGCACGCGATCGCGCAGGCCGCCTCCGCCGGAGAGCGCCTCGAAGCGGTGATCGAACGCCTGGAACCGTGGAAAGACCTGGCGGCCTCGGCGTGGAGCGGGGAGCTCCCGCCCAAGGCTCGCGAGGTGCTCGACAGGCTGCGCGCCGACATCGGCCGCGAGCTGGAAAAGGCCGAGACCGTGCTCGCGCGGCTCAGCCAGCGCGTGCATCGCGTCGAAGCAGAAACGGTCGAGACGAAGCCGCAGAAGGCGGGCTCGTCCAAGCCGGCCCACCCCGAGCTCTCGCCTCCGCCCCCGCCGAGGATGAAGGCGAGCCGTTCGCGCCGCCCTGGTCGCGGCGACGACTGAAGCAGCACCGGGCCCGGCCTTCTTCCCCACACCCCACTCCCCTCAAACAAAAAAACCGCCCCTCGCAGCGAGGGGCGGTGTTCTTTGGCGAGTTGCTGTCGCGTCCGATCAGGCCGGGGCGAGGATCCGGTCCAGGAGGGAGCCGGAGTTCTGGCGGCCGATCCAGAAGATGGTGTTCTCGACGGAGTCGAAGGAGTTCGACAGGGCCCGGTCGAGCGTGGGGATCTGGAAGAAGCTGGCGTTGGGCGGGGGCAGTCGCGGTGCGTTGGCCGCGAGGACATCGACGCCGCCGGGGGCGTTGTTGGCCGTGACGCGGAGGCCCATCAGCTCGTTGAGGTGGCGGCTGACGCTCGCGGTGATGGAGGTGATCAGGTTGTCGACATCCTGCGCCGAGGGCGTGAAGCCGAGCTGGGCGTGGGAGGGGACGAAGACGACGGCTTCGTCGTTCTGATCGATGTTGAGCGGGTCGGACCGCTGGGCGAAGCCGAAGGGCTGGCTGAGGATCCCGCCGCCGAAGCCGAGGTTCAGGCCGAACGCCTGGCCGATGGTCGAGCCCAGGAGCGGGCTCTTGGGATCGACGGCGTTGGAGAGGAAGACGGTGGAGAAATCCTGGAACTCGAAGTCGCGGGGGTTGGTCGAGAAGCGGACATCGACGCCGGCTCTCGCGTAGAGGCTTTCGAGGTTGGAGACGACATTGCCGACGATGTAGTCCTTGATGGGCTGGCCGTTGACGGCCGAGCCGACGAGGCCGAGGACCGAGGGATCGAAGGCGGTGAGCGTGGTCTCGCGGTTGCCGGCTTCGAGCCAGTTGACATTGCCGCCCTGGAGCTCGATGAAGACATTCTGGGTGCGCTGGACGACGGGCGCCGTGCCCTCGGTGACGATGCGGATGCTGTAGTCGGTGTTGAAGACGCCCTGGAGGTAGATGGCGTAGGAGGCGGGGGCGAGGCCGCCGCCGTCGGCGCGGCCGGGCGCTGCGAAGGTGATGTAGAAGTCGCCGTTCTCGTCGAAGCCGTAGCTGTTGATGCCGTTGTCGGCGATGACGCCGGGTGTGCCGCCGGTGGGCGAGAAGTCAGAAGGGCTGAAGAGGAGTGAGGCGTCTGCGAGGCCGCTGGCGCCGGTGGTGTCGAAGAGGGCGAACTGGACGAAGTTGCTGAAGTCGAGGAAGGAGGAGCTGAAGTCCTGGCCGAGGTCGGGCCCGCGGCTGCCGAGGTCGGCGCCGAACTCATTGAGCCTGACGGTGATGGTCATCAGCGTGCCGGGCTGGATGGGCTGGCCGTTGTTGAGGAGGTAGACGTCGATGTCGGGGAAGATGTCGCCGGGGATGCCGACATGGCCGCGGGGGCCGATGGAGCCGTTGATGTCGGTGACGAGGCGTCCGCCCTGGCGTGTGGAGGTGATGTCGCCCGAGGGGCTGGAGCCTACGACGGACATGCCGGGCCCGCGTGTGAAGACATAGCCGCCGCGGACGATGGACTCGACATCGTCGGCGGTGCCGAGCTCGCCGTCGGGGCCGGCGAACTCGATGAGCCTGGGTGCGTTGACGATGCGCTTGGCGCTGCCGGCGTCGGTGATGTCGTTGAAGCCGCTGTTGCCGTCGTCGTAGACGGTGATGTCGAATCGGTAGTCGCCGAAGGTGCCGGGGATGTTCGGGAAGTTGACGAGGCCCTGGCTCTGGAAGGGGAAGAGTCCGGTCTGGGGGTTGAGATTGGCGACGGCGATGATGTAGGTGCCTGTCGTCTGCACGAAGAGGTTTCGCTCGCTGACAAAGTCGGCGAATCCGATGCCCGAGCCGGGGAGGACGATGACATCGTTGCTGGCGTTGGGGCCGGTGAAGCTGTTGACGAGGTCGCCGCTGGGCGTGAGAACCGAGACCTCGGCGAACTGGCCGATGCCCTGGACATTGCTCAGGCGGAGGAACTGGCCGGCCTGGAGCGTGACGCTGTAGAGGTCGGCGTCGGCGCCGAAGCGGAAGAAGTTGAGGTCGTGGTCGGGGTGGTTTCCGATGCGCCCGCGGATGGTGTGGGTGACATTGACATCGGGCAGCCCGTCGGGCTCGTAGTTGTTGTCCATCACCAGGTTGAGGTTGGCGGGCCCGTAGAAGTCGACGTCGATGGGGTTGCCGAAGACATCGTTGCCTGTGAGTCGGATGGGGCTGAGCCTGTCGCCGACATCGCCGACGATGGCGTCCTTGGAGAAGTTGTCGCCCGCGAAGCCGTCGCCGTTGCCGTCGAGGCGGGCGCCGGCGATCTGGCCCCGGATGATGTCCTGTGAGAGCTCGAAGCGGTAGACGCCGGGGCCGGGGACGGCGGGGCGCTGCGGGAGGTTGCGTTCGGTGACGGAACGCTCGAAACGGACGAGGGCGGTGTTGGTCGCCTCGTCGTAGCTGATGGTGTAGTCGAGGCCCTGGACGAGGAAGATCTGCTGCGAGCCGGTTGCGCCGCGGAGTTCGCGGACGCTCAGGGCGTCAGAGAGGGTGGCGGCGTCGATCGGCTGGTTGAAGGTCAGGCGTGCGGTGAAGACATTGGCCGCCTCGGTGACGCGGAGGTCGGCGACCTGGATGGGCACGGGCTGCGTCTCGGCGCGGGTGATGGCGAAGTTGCCCTTGTTCACGCCGAGTGCGCCGCCGATGTTCACCGTTCCGATCGTCCCGGTCGAGGAGATGCGGAAGGACTCGGTCGAACGGTTGGAGCCGACGCCCGAGCCGGTGATGGTGATGTTGCCGATGCGCGAGCGTCCCGGTGCGACGCGGTCGTCGGCGGTGCCGAAGAAGCGGTCTGGCCCGCGGAGGGCGCCGGCGACGATGTCGGACTCGAAGAAGTTGCCGCCGACTGTGATGTTGGAGGCGAAACCCGAGCCGACGCGGTCGGCGTTGATGCCCGACCCGCCGTAATCGGCGTTGGCGCCGAGGTCGCCGCCGATGAGGATCGACGAGTTGGTCATGTCGCCCGCGATGGCGACATTGCCGAGTTGGTCGGCGACCGAGAGGCGGCTGCGGAGGAAGGCGTTGGCGCTGAAGGCGGTCTGGGCCCCGCCGCCGAGCGTGCTGGCGGCGCCGAGGTTGCGCCCGACGCGGATGAGCGAGGTGTCGACGACGCCGTTGACCGTGATCCGCGTGGCGCTGCGGAAGATGTTGATGTCCGCCTGCATGCGCCCGTTGATGGTGATCGTGCCGGCGCTGACGAGGTCGATCTTGGCCTCGCCCCGCACGGTTGCGACCTGATCGCCGTAGCGGCCGTTAACGGTCATCGTCGTGACGCGGCGGGCGTCGATGAAGCCGGCGTCGAGGTTCCTGAAGGTCATGGCGCTGACATCGCCGCCGAAGCGGATGTCGCCGGTGGTGCGGACATCGCGGAAGGTGGCCGTGCCGCCTTCGCCGTCGATGACGACGCTCGAATCTCCGCGCAGGTCGCCGACGATGTTGAGCGTGCCGAGCGAGGCGTCGTTGCGCGAGTAGACATTGAAGTTGCTGATGCGTCCGTTGTCGCGGGTGGACTCGACGCGGAGCGACGACTGCAGCGTGGTGCCAGAGAGGCGGACAGCACGCGTCTGCGCGTCCCATGTCGCCTGGCCGGGCCCAGAGAGCGTGATGCGGACGGCCTCGTTGTTGCCGAGGTTGACCTCCAGCCCGCTCGCCCCGATCGGCGTGCCGGCGGGCGCGCCGAGGAAGATGCGGCTGTCGGCCACCGGGCTGTTCACGCCGACGAAGCTGAAGCGACCGTCGCCCTCGATCGAGCTCTGGATGTTCTCAGAGCCGAAGCGGGTGGCGATCACATTCGAGCCCGAGCCGATCGAGACGTTGCGGATCTCGCTGACGCCCAGGGCGCGGGTGACGCCGGCGGTCCCGGAATTGTACACGCCGTTGGCGCCCGCCGAGAGGCCGGCGACGAAGTCGACATTGTTGGTGTTGCCCCCGATCGAGACGCCGTCGATCACGCCGGCGCGGACGGTGTCGGCGTCGGGGCCGACCCCGCCCGGGCGGTTGTTAAAGCCGAGGTCGAAGACACCCGCGACGAAGAGCACATCGATGGCGTTGCCCCCGATGGTGATCCCGCCGATGCGGTCGCCGGCGGCGAAGTAGCTCGCGCCGCGCGTGCCCCGGGTGCCCGAGTCGGCGAGCACGCCCATGCCGATGCTGATCTGCTGGATCCGCTCGCCGGCGTAGAAGCCCGTCTCCCACGCCTGACCGGAGATGTTGATGTTGACGATGTTGCGTCCGGCGTGGATCTGCGGCCCGTCGATCTGGGAAGTGTTCGCGGTGCCGGTGGGGACCTGGCTCCTGAAGTTGTCGAACTGGACATCGGGCGAGAGGTTCTGGTTCACGCCGACATTGCCGAAGACATTGTTGCTGGCGGTGACTGAGAGCGAGACGATGTCCAGCCCGGCGAAGACGCTGCCCAAGAGCGAGCCGTTGTTGATGGTGAGGGATTCGATGCTGCCGTCGAAGGCCGCGATCCTTCGGCCCTGGAGCAGCGAGCCGTTGTTGATGGTGATCGTCTGGATGCCGCGGGAGTAGCTGATGATGTTGCCGCCGAAGTCGCCGTTGATGGTGACGCGGCCGATGCGGTCGAAGGCCTCGATGGAGCCGCCGCCGAGTGTGCGGTTGCCGGGGAGGTCGACGCCCCGCCCGATGGTGACACCGGCCTGGCCGGCGCCCCCGCCGATGACGCTTCCCCCGGGAACGGTGACGGGATCGATGCCGAGCGTGCCGCCGACGCGGACATCGGCGTAGAGCTGCCCGTTGGGGGCCGAGAGGGAGAAGAGGTTGCCCCTGACGAGGATGACGCCCGCCTCGCCCTGGCGCCCGATGTGTCGCCCGGCGACGAGCTGGCTGACACCGCCGGAGATGTCCGCGTTGAGCACCAGGTCTCGCCCGGCCTGCACAACGCCGACGACGCCGGTGTCGGTGGTCGTCCTGATGGTCGCGACCATGTCGCCCGCGAGGGTGACGACGCGGGCGACGGGGCCGGCCGAGACGACCTCGCCAGTGAAGCCCGTGCCGGCCTGGAGGTTGTTCAGGCGCCCGTCGGAGCCGCTGATGGTGAACTTGCTGTTGAAGATGCGTCCGCCGGCGGTGATCGAGTTGACCAGGCCCGCGACCCTGAACTCCGACGAGGCGATGTCGTTGGTGACCGTGACCGCCTGGCGGATCTCGCCGGTGTTGATGCGGCTGGCCCGGAGGGAGTTGTTGGCGATCAGCCGCTCGATGCGTCCGTCGACCTGGATGTCAACGCGGGCGATCGTGCCCGCGGAGATCTGCCCGCGGACATCGCCGATGATGTCGATCAGCAGGTCGGACATGACGCCGGTGGTCTGCTTGGTCTCGATGCGCTGGATGTTCCCGCCGATGGTGATCGTGCTCGGGCGGAACTCCTGATCGCTGCCGGTCCGCGTCGAGTTGCGGAAGCCGGTGGCGAGGATCGCGTCGGCGCGGTTGGTCAGCTCGATGTTGGAGGCGTCGAAGAAGCCGTTGGTCAGGTCGAGGCGTTCGAGCTCGTCGGCCCGGATGCTCGATCGGAAGAAGTCGGCGTTCTGGCCGTCGACCTGGCCGATCACGCCGAGGATGGTCTCGGTGGTGTCGAAGAACTGGGTGACCCAGAGCGAGTCGAACTGGGCGACGAAGATCTGGGCGCCGTCGTAATCGCCGCCGCCGCGCAGGCGGACCTGCTCGATCCCGCCGAACTCGAAGGGCGGCTCAGCGGGCGTGAAGTTGTTGGCCGCTGCGATCACGCTGCGGATCGAGGCGCCGGCGGTCCGCCCGCCCTCGACCGACTGGAGCTCGTTCTCGGCGAAGATGCCGGTGGTGGCGATGGGCGACTGCTTGCGCTGGGCCAGCCCGTCGCCGATCTCGACCGTGCCGATGTTGGGGGCGTAGATCACGCCGACGATCCCGTCGAACCGGTCGGCGACGTTGCTGTTGTCGGAATTGGCCTGCAGGTCGACGAGGGTCGCGCCCCCGCCCTGGAGCCTCACATCGCCCATCGCCCTGGCGACGCGGACGAACTGCACATTGCCCTCACGGACCACCACGCCGTTGAGGAACGTCCCGAACGGCCCGCCGATGTCGTCCAGCGCGGCCGGGCCGGTGGCGCGGGCGAGGGAGTTGACCGGGCGGAAGGCCGTCCCGTTCCACAGCGGGCTCATGGTGTTGCCGCTGATGCCGATCGGCCCGCCGACATCGCCGTTCAGGCCCGCCTGGATGCCGAGTTCCGGGCCGATGAGGCGGGGGCCCCACGCGGGGACCTGGGTCCGCCCGAGGCTGCCCCGTGTGATCTCCAGCTCGTTGAGGCCGATGACATCGATGGCGACGATGTCGCCGTTGAGCGTGGTGTTGCTGATGCGGTTGAGCCCGGTGCCGCCGGTCTGAACGATGCGGTAGACATCGATCTCGGTGTTGCCGGAGATGTTGACATTGCTCTGGGCGGTCGCGTTGGTGATGTCGATGCGACCGATGGAGACGGGGCCGGCGCCGGCGGTGCCGCCCACGCCGGAGATGTTCAGGTTCCGCCCGCCGGCGAGGTTGACCTCGATGTTCGCGATGGCGACGCCGACGGAGTTGTCGATCGGCATGATGCGGACCACGCCGATGGGGACCTGCGAGGGCACGCCGGTCACGCTGATGCTGACCTTGCCGCCGCGATCGTCGGTCAGTTCGAGCGACTGGCCGGGGATGATCGGCAGCTGGGTCTGGAGCCCGACGAGGTCGATCCTCGGGAAGTCCATGAAGCGGATGTCGGCGTTGACGCCCGTCTGGAAGAAGCGGGCGGTGTCGAAATTGCCCTCGAAGATGCCGATCTGCGTCTGGCCGTCTTCGATACCGATGTCCTGGCTGATCAGGAAGGCGCCGAGCGTGGCGTTGTCGGGCAGGACGAATCGGGAACCGACGCCGTGCATGTGGGCGCCGGCGCGGATCATGCCGATCGAGCCCGTCGCTCCGGGGTTGGCGACCAGATCGCGCCCGGTGCGGAGCACCATGCCGACATTCCGGAGCTCGTTGCCCCCGTCGTCGATGGGCTGGAGATAACCGATGCCGCCGCTGATGTCGATCGTGCCGACATCGCCGCCCACATCAATAAAGAGGAACGAGACATCGCCCTGTGTGGGGCCGTCGCCGCCGAGCTCGCTGCGCCCGGTGAACAGCATGCCGAGGTTCCCGCCGATGTTGTAGCGGACCTGGCCGAATGTCTGCTGCGGGTCGATGTCGGCGCCGGTCCAGATGCCGTAGAGGTTTCCGGCCGCGGCGTACACGCCGGCGCGCAGGCTCTGGCGGACGCGGGCTTCCTCTTCGTTGGTGTTGAAGATCTCTTCGGGGTCCTGGATATCGCCGCCGGGGGTGTAGTAGCCGGTGCCGACGCGGTGGATGCCCCAGGAGCCGTTGAGGACGGTGACGCTGGGCTGGCCCGCGCTGGTCTCCGCGGCGGTGCCGGCGCCGGTGCGGACCGAGCCGAGGGTCGTGGGCGCCATGCCGTTGATCGCCACGGTGTACGCGACACCGTCGATGAACCGCTCGTTGGCGCTGTCGGGATCGTACACGACGAGGTAATACACGCCCGGCGCTTCGGGCTCGAAGACGAAGCTCTGGCCCTGGGCGAGCTGCCGCTGCTGGGTCTCGCCGGCGGCGACGGTGCGCCCGTCGGTGTCGACGATGCGCAGGCCGACATCGATGTTCGGCGACTGCACGACCACCGGCGTGGTGCCGTCGACCGCGAAGCCGAAGACGTCCGACACATCGACCGCGGTGTGGAACGAGGGATCGCGGAAGCCGACCTCGCCCCGGATCTCGACGGCGGTGCCGAGCGAGCCGACCCACTCGGCCGCGTCGATCACATCGTTGCGCAGCTGAGAGCTGCCCAGCAGGATGCCCTGATCGGAGTAGGTGCGACCCTGGCCGTTGAAGCCCGGGTTGCGGACCTGGAACTCCGCCCATGTGTTGAAGAAGAACTGCTCGTTGACCTGCGAGCCCTCGGGCAGCGCCCAGATGAACTCACGCTCGCGGTAGCGCAGGATGTCGCGAGGCGGCCTGTTCGCGGGGTCGTTGATGTCGCCGACGACCGTGATGTCCATCAGCGAGCGACCGCCCGCGATGAACTCGCCGAGCGAACGCCCGACCACCAGCTCGTTGTTGACCTTGAACGCCTCGGTCACCTGGAAGCCGGGGGGGAGGGTCGCGTCGTCCTCGATGACATACAGGCCCGCGTCGCTGGCGACGATGAACGCGCCGAGGTCGCCGTCGACCGTCGTCGAGCCCATCATGTAGCCGATGTTGATCTCGTCGACGGCGCCGGTGAATCTGGACGAGCCGTGCACGACGCCGTGGATCGCAACGCGACCCATCGAAGAGCCGTCGTTGACGAAGATGCCCTGCGCCGGGTTGTTGAACGCCAGCGGGTTGGTCAGCGCAAGCCCGCCCCCGAAGACCGGGATGCCGGGCACGGGGCCGCCCGGGTTGAAGGTCTGGGTCGAGGAGGGGTTGCGCAGGAAGGGCGAGCCGATGATCACCGAACCCTGCCCGGGGGGCAGGCCGAGGCCGTCGTCGTCGGCGGTGAAGGCGTAACCGAAGCCCGCCTGCTCGAACTGATCGAACAGGCCGATGAAGCCCTCCGAACGCGTGTAGATGAACGCGTTCTCTCCCGTGCCTTCCTGGTAGATGCCGTCGGGCAGCTCGAGAGGATTGAACGAGGCGTTCTGGTTCTCGCCCTGCTCGATCGTGCCGCCCAGGACCGTGAGGTTGGTGCGCGAGTCGGTGTTCTCAAGCACGACGCGGCCGATGCCGGCGTTGAAGTCCGGGATGCCGTCGAGATTGCGGTCGATCAGCACGACGTTGTCGACGACGCCGACGCGGATCGTCGGGACCATCGGGTTCTGGTACAGATCGGTGATCGTCGCGCGGGCGCCGATCGGGCCGACCAGGCGGAACTCCGCCCCGAAGAGCGTGCTCGTCACGACCTCGTTGAAAATGCCGAACGGGAGCGTCGCCGAGAAATCGTCGAGGCGGAACGGGTTGGGGTTGTTCGCCGTCGCGACCAGGCGGACCTCGTCGAAGACGCCCGTGACCCGCGGGTCGGCGGCGCTGAAGAAGAACTCGCCGACGCCCGCGGCGATGTTCGCCCCGTCGCCGCCGATGTTGAAGTCACGCAGCGCGGTCCCAGTGAACGCGTCGATCACCTGGCCGTCGAACAGCAGCTCCAGGCGGATGTCGTTGTAGGGCAGGCCGAACGCGGTGATCGGCTGGAACTGGGCGTTCACGCCCCGGTTGGCGAAGAAGCTGAACTCCTGCATCGCCAGGGGGAGGCCCGACTCCTCGCCCAGGAACTCGAAGGACATGAACCGCCCCTCTTGGCGGGTGATGACCTGCAGGGCCTCGGTGCCCGCGATCGGCCCGTCCGGACCCACCTGCGCGATGATCCGCGAGTCGGTCGCCGGGGAGAGGTTGTGACGGACGCGGAGGTTCGATTCGTCGAAGACCGTGCCGCTGGGGATGTTCCGCGGCGTCTCCTCGCCGAAGTCCTCGTCGATGATCTCGGGATCGTCGGGATCCTCGATCTCGATGTTGGTGTTGAGGTAGGGGATCGAGTACCCGAAGATCACCGCGGCAACGCCGATCCCGTCGCCGTTCAGATCGCTCTCGGGCGTGATCTCCAGCGTGAACAGAAGCTGACGCGGCTCCAGGCGTTCGACAGCCGGACGGGCCGACCGGCCTGCGAGCGCCGCGAGCCTGCCCGCCGAGTGCTTCTCGGCAGACCGGGTGCGCCGACGAACATAGGGACGCACGACAGCGGAAGAACGGTTCATGGCTGCTCCTCGGACATCCACCCGGCTCTGCCGGGCGGCACAACCTACTTCATCGCCGCAAGATCCTCAACCCACCCGGACCTCACACAACGCGAACGACAGCGCCATGGCGGCTCCGGATGCCTCAGGATCTCGCTCCGGTGGGGCCTCGTGCCTTGCGACGGCCTCGCGGGCAGCAAGCGGGGGCTGCCCCAAAAGAACCGACGCGCCCCGGCGTGGTGGGTCCCGGGGCTCTCTCGCGGTACGCACGGCGCGTGCCGCTGTTCCGGAGTGTACCACAACTTGACGCCGCGCGCCAAACGCCTTCAATCCGGAATTCTCCCCCGCCCCGCCCGGACGCCGCTACAGAATCCGCCTGGACCGGGGGTAGCTCCCAAGAACCGACAGCTCTTTGCAGTGACGCTCCACCTCGTCCAGCGCCGACGCCAGCTCCGCGTCCTCCCTGTGACCCACAATGTCCAGAAAGAAGGTGTACTCCCAGTTGTGCCGGCCGCTCGGCCGCTTGTCGATGTGCGCCAGGTTGATCCCAGCGTCGGCGAACACCTTCAGCACCTCCATCAGCGCCCCGGGCTTGTCGGCTGTCTTGAACATGATCGAGGTCTTGTCCTCCCCCGACCGCATCGCCCGATGCCTGCTGATCACAAAGAACCGCGTCACATTGTTCGGGTTGTCTTCGATGTCCGCGAACAGCACACGCAGCCCGTAGAGCTCACCCGCCAACGACGGGCCCACCGCCGCCGAACCCGGCTCGGCACCGATCGACTCGGCCAGCTTGCACTCCTCGGCCGCGGTCATGGCGGCGCGGCTGGAGCTCGCCGCCGCCAGCACCTCCGCCTGCGGGTACTGCGTCGCCAGCCAGGTCCGGCACTGGGCCGAGGCCTCCGGCTTGGCGTGCACCCGCCGGATCTGGCTGGGCTGACAGTTCGCCAAGAGCGCCAGGTGCACCGCCAGTTGCACCTCGGCGTAGATCGTCACCTCGCCGGCGGTCTCCAGGAAGGCGTCGAGCGCCTCGGCGACACCCCCGTGCGTCGAGTTCTCGATCGGCACCAACCCGTAATCGACATGCCCACGACGCACCTCCGTGAACACGCCACGGATCTCCCGCAGGTCCTCAAACGACACCGAGGAGCCGAAGTGGGCCATCGCCGCGGCGTGGCTGAACGATCCGGGCGGGCCCAAGTACCCGATCCGCAGGGGCTGCTCGATGGCGAAGCTGCCGCTCATCAGCTCCCGGAAGACCCCCTCGACCGCCCTGTCGGGCAGTGGGCCGGTGTTGGCCTTCAGGGCCTTGGCGAGGACCTCCGCCTCGCGGTGGGGTGCGTAGATCGGGGCCCCGGTGTTCCTCTTGCTCTTGCCCACCTCGACGACCAACGACGCACGGTCATTCAGGAGCCGGACCAGACGCATGTCGATCCGGTCGATTTTGCGCCGGAGCTCCTTGAGAGCTTCCTGGCCCGCGAGCTCCTGCTTGGTCGGGGCGTGCTTGGTGGTCGGGGAGGCGGAGGGGGGCGTCGCCGGCTTGGGCCCGCGTGCGGACGCGCCGCCCGACCCGCCTGAACGGGTTGGCTTTCCTTTGGAGGTTCCCCCCTGTCCTCGCCGATCTGGTTTCTTCGGACCTTTCTTTGCCAACCGATCGCTCCTTCGGGCCGGATCACTTGTGTCGGCCCGGGCCCCGAGCCGACCGTACCGTTACTCGCCGCTGCGCGGCTCCGAGGGTAGGTGGTGCGTCTGTGCGCGATCAGGATTACTCACACCTGTTTTCCGCTCCCCGGGCAGAGCCCGGCGCGGCCGCTGTGCTCGAATCGGCGACCGAGCACCTGACCCAGCTCCCCGCCGAGGCGCAGATCGTGCTCCTGGCCCTTGTTGTGGCGGGGGTGATGCTCTGGCTGTTCGGGGGCAGGTTCATCAAGCCGGCCTTCGCCTCGCTGGGGCTGGTGCTGGGTTCGGCGACAGGGCTGCTGATCGCCGCGGCCCTCGGTGAAGACAACATCGGCCAGTGGCCGGCCCTGCATGTCGGATTGCTGGCCGGAGGCGTGATCGGCCTGACGATTTCCGTCGTGGCGTTCAAGATCGCGATGATCGGGGCGGCTGCGGGCGCGTTCGCCGCGGCGGGCTTCCTGATCTCGCTCATCATCGTCCAGCACCGGCCGGCCATCGAGGCCGACACCGAGCTGTTGGCGGTGCAGATGCAGGAGCAGGGCTACAGCGAGGACGAGTACGCCGAGGTGCTGGGGATCCTCGGCGCCCCGGGCATGTCCGACAACGGCGACAACGGGGCGGCCGCACGCCAGCGCCTGGTCGACAGCATCGATGAGGCGGTGACGGGGGCCGCGGGCGTGGTGAACGAGTCGGCCGAGCAGATCCGGGGCTTCGCCTCGGCCCTGTACCACGACCTGAAGGGCTTCCACGACAGCCTCGACCGCGACGGGGCGATGATCGTCGGCGCGTGCGCCTTCGGGGGCGCCCTGGCGGG
Source organism: Phycisphaerales bacterium (assembly GCA_007694925.1). Classification (GTDB taxonomy): domain Bacteria; phylum Planctomycetota; class Phycisphaerae; order Phycisphaerales; family UBA1924; genus SLFH01. The sequence continues at coordinate 19,520 of REET01000201.1, forward strand.
GATGCTGATCGGGCTGTTCCGGCCGGGCAAGTCGGCCGCGATGATCACGGCGATGACCGGCTCTGCGATCGTGCTGTTCGCGGGGATCTGGCTGGTGCGCGCGTGGGAACTGCCCTTCGAGGGGGTGGTGACGCGCGAGCCGATCGCGTGGGCGAACATCTGGCTGGTGATGTCGCTGGGCGGATGGATCTTCCAGCTCAGCCGCATGCTGGCGAAGGTGCAGAAGCCCGTCGGGAAGTGAGGGTGGCCCGGCTCGCCGGGGGATCCCCTACTGCTTCGACAGCTCGACCTTCAGCGTTGCCGTCGCGATCATCCGCGGGTCGGGGCGCAGCTCGATCGAGCGGGCGATGGCTTCCTTTGTACGCACGATCTGACCTTCGAAGACCTCACGCTCGTTGGCGATCACCATCACCGGCTGGTCGAGGTCGAGCAGTTCATCGCTGAGCAGGAGCTCGACCTGCGGCACATCGGCCGACTCGATGGTGATCGTCTGGCCCTCGACGCTCGCGGTGATCTTGCGCCCGCGTGCCGCGTGCTCGGGATCGACCGCCAGCCAGTAGAACCGCTCGTGCGTCGTGTTGCCCTGGCGCCAGACGACGCGGCTCGGCCACGGGTTGCGCGTGTGCCCGGCCATCCAGGGCACGCCCTCGGCGTCGCGCCGCTCCATCCAGTGCCCGAGGCCCGGATAGATCCTGACGAGGTGGGGGTAGCCCTGCGGGTCGGCTTCTTGCAGATCAGCGAGCTTCTCCCCCCACTCTTTCGCGACGCTGTTTCGGTTGAACGCGCCGTCGTTCTCGCCCATGAAGATCGCAAAGGGCAGGTTGCGCAGGCCGTGCGGCGTTGCGTCGTTGGGGTGGCCCGCCATCATCGCCGCGGCCGCGAAGCGGTCGGCCAGGCGCGGCGCGAGCTGATACGCCCCGTCGCCCCCGGCCGAGTAGCCCATGAGATACACGCGGTCGGGGTCGACACCCCAAACCACGATCGCCGACTCGATCAGCCTGCCGAAGAGCGCATCGATCTCGGGGCGGTGCCAGAGGTTCCATGTGTCGCTGGGCGCGCGCGGGGCGATGTAGATCCCTTCCTCGGGCTCGTACAGGCGGATCTGGTTGCGCCACTGGCGGTCGTTGACCTCGGCGGTCGTGCCGCCACCCCCGTGCATCGAGATCCAGAGCGAGGGCCCGGCGTCGGGCGCCTCGCCGAAGCGCCGCTCCAAGAGGCGCAGCTCGTGCCCGCCGAGTTCGATGACGCTGGCTTCGAGCTCTGAACGGCGATCCTCGGCGATTGATTCGGCGTGCTCGCGCCAGAGCCTTCGAGACGACTGTTCGGCCTCTTCGCGGATCAACCCCAGCTCGTCCCAATACAGCTCGATCACGCGCCCGGTCGCGTGGCGCTCGCCGAGCGTCGCATGCCGCTGAACGCCGTCCACGCGCAGCGCGATCTTCAGCGGACGGGCGTCGATCGCGGGAAACTCGGCGACGCGGTTGATGTCGTCGGGATCGGCGAAGGTGCGCGAGGTGTGGGTCTTGCCGTCGTGCTCGACGCTCGCGTCGGCCGCGAGCCTCGGCCCGCCCCTCGACGCCCAGAGGCGCACGCCGAGCACGGGTTCTGCGCTCGTTCCGGCTCTCGCGTAGGTGGCTGTGACATCGACCCCGGGCACGCCTGTGTCCTGGATGTTCCACGCGAGGGGGTAGTGATCGCCCGTCTGCCGCCACGACGAGGCCCAGACCCCGTGCAGGCGGTGGCCGGGCACGGTCGAACGGGCGCGCCCGACGAACCAGGCCCGGTCGAGCCCGCCGGCGTTGTACTCGGCAGCGCCGGTGAACCGCCAGCGCTCGCCGTCGTGGATCTCGATCCACGCGTGGTTGCCCCCCGAGCCCGGCCAGCTCGCGACGCCCGCGATCCGGGCCGGGACGCCGACGCTGCGGCACGCCTCGATCAGCAGGATCGAAAGCCCCGTGCACGAGGCGAGGGCGAGGTCGAGCGTCTCGATCGAGTTCTGGTTCGCCCGCCTCCGCTCGGTGCTGTAGCGGACGCCGGTCGTGCGGAACAGCTCGCGGTTGAGCGCCTGCACGGCCTCCTCAGCCGTCGCCGAACCCTCGACGATCGGCGCCGCCAGCTCGTGCACACGCCTGCGCGACCTCGCCCGCTCCTCATCGAGCACGGCATAGGGCAGCACATCGTTGAAAAAGAGCTCGTCGTCCAGTTCTCTCGCCCACGGGTAGGTTTCCCGTGCGCGGAGCGCAAGCTCGATGGCGTCGAGCACGAGTTCGGGGTCGATCTGTGCGTCGCGCTCGGGCCGGTGCTCGGCGAGGAACGCCGCGGCTTCTGCGCCCGCCTCGCCGAAGCGTTCTGAGGCCTGCTGGCGGATCTGGTCCCAGGTTTCGCCGGCCCAGGCCGCGGGAGCGAGCGTGAGCAGGACGAGGGCGATGGTTCTCGCGATGGTCATTGGGGGAGTGTAATGGAGGGGAGTGGCGTGTGGGGCGCGGGGCGTGGGGTGTGGGGTGTGGGTAAGCAGATATCGCGGGTCAATAACATGAAAACACTGGCGGGCAAGCCGCCAGTGCCACAGGTCTGCGTTCGTGTGGGATCGCTCAGCGGTCGACGATCGGCGTCGGCTCGTCTCGCAGCGCTTCGGCGGTGATGGAGCGTTCGATCGCTTCGATGTTCGCCGGGACGATGGTGCCGGCGCGGTCGGCGGCTTCCATCGCCGCGTCGACGATGCCCGTCGGGATGATCGCCAGCAGCACCAACGCCGCCGAGAGCACGCCCGCGATCGTGCGGCTGGCGAACGGTGTCGTCGCCGGGGCGTCGCCCTCGGGCTCTTCCAAGAGCGGCAGCGCCACCAGCTTGAGGTAGTAGAACGCTGCGATCGCCGAGTTCAGGCCCAGGATCACCACCAGCGCGATCTCACCGGCCGAGATCGCCGAGGTGAACAGGAGGAACTTCGCCCAGAAGCCGAGCAGCGGCGGCAGGCCGAGCAGGCCGAGGGCGCAGATCACCATCACCCAGCCGAGCACCGGCCTTGTGCGGCAGAGCCCGCGGAGGTCTTCCAGATCGTCGAGCTCGTCCGCCTCGCCGTCGGGCTGCGGACGCTCCAGGCAGGCGACGACCGCGAAGGCGCCGATGTTGGTGACGCCGTAGACCAAGAGGTAGAACAGCACGGCGCCGAGGCCGTTGGAGGTGATGCCCGCTTCGGCGGCGATGGACGGGCCGGCGATCAGGGCGACGAGCATGTACCCGGTGTGGGCGATCGAGGAGTAGGCGAGCAGTCGCTTAATCGATCGCTGCAACAGCGCCAGCACATTGCCGACGGTCATGGTCAGCACGGCGATGGCGGCGAGGGTGACATAGATCGGGCGGGGCAGGGCGCCGACGCCGTCGGCCGCGAGGGCCTCGCCCCCGGGGGCGTACTGCCAGCCGACGGCCGCGAGGATGCCCATCATCGCGATGAAGCCTGCGGTCTTGGGGACGAACGCGAGCATGGCCGAGACCGGGGCCGCGGCGCCCTGGTAGACATCGGCGGTGTAGAAGTGCATCGGCACGGCGGCGATCTTGAACGAGATGCCGATCAGGCTCAGGATGATCCCGGCCATGGCGATGGGGTTGATCCCGCCGCTGGCCGCCTGCTCGGCCAGCGCGTCGCGGATGCCGATGAGGTTGGTGGTGCCCGTGCCGCCGTAGAGCAGGGCGAAGCCGTAGAGGAAGATCGCGGCGCCGAGCGCGCCGAGGAAGAAGTACTTGACGCCGGCTTCCTGGCTCTTGAGCTTGCGCGTCGAGATCGTCGCCATGACATAGGTCGGGAGGCTGACGAGTTCGAGTGCGAGGAAGAGCCAGATGAGGTCGGTGGCCGAGGCGCAGAGCATCAGGCCTGTGAGGCTGAAGAGGAAGAAGGCGAAGAACTCGGCGCGGTTGGTGTGGATCGGGTTGAAGCGGAGCTCGCCCCGCTCGACCGCCGCCTCGTACGAGCGGTCGACGGTGCCCGCCAAGAGGAGGACGAGCATCAGGCCGACGCCCGCGGTCATCGCCTTGGCGTAGGGGATGATGTTGGGGAGGATCGACTCGGGGTTGGCGGGGGTGTTGATCGCCAGCACGCCGGCGATCAGCAGGCCCATGCCCGCGATGGGCATCGCCAGCGAGCGGACCTCCAGCTTCGGCCACAAACCCACGATCATGACGATGCAGGTCGTGATGAACAGGACGATCTCGGGCGCGAGCAGGACGAGGAGGGCACTCATCGCTCACCCCCCGCCGCGGGCGCGGCAAGCTCGGGCAGAACCACGCCGGCGGGCGCGAGCTCGGTGACCCGAGCGGGCGCCGGGTCGCGGTAGAGGCGGAGGCCGCCGTGCTCTTGCACCCAGCGGACGGTGTCGTTCACCGGCGCCTCGATGCCCTTGAGCACGGGGGTGGGGAAGAGGCCGAGGACCAGGCAGAGCACCGCAAGCGGGGTGAGCACCGCGATCTCGCGGGCGTTGAGGTCGTCGGGGAGCTCGCTGTGGTTGTCGTGGTGCGCGTGGCCCTTGGGCTCGCGCAAAGGGCCCCAGACCATCTTGCCGGTCATCATCAGCAGGTACATCGCGCCGATGACGACGCCGGTGCCCGCGAGAATCGCAAAGACCGGGCCGAGCACGCCCGGCGTGGCGCCGATGCTCGAACCGGCGAGCATGTCGCTGGACTGGAAGGTGCCCATCAGGCACATGAACTCGCTGACGAACCCGTTCAGCCCGGGAAGGCCGACCGAGGCCATCACGAAGAAGACCATGAAGAACGACCAGACGGGCATCTTGGACGCCAGCCCGCCCAGCTCGCGCATCGATCGCGTGTGGTAGCGCTCGTAGACCATGCCGATCAGGAGGAAGAGCCCGCCCGTCGACAGGCCGTGGTTGATCATGTACATGACCGACCCGCTCTGGCCCATCGTGTTCAGGGCGAACAGGCCGAGCACGCAGAAGCCCAGGTGCGAGACCGACGAGTAGGCCACGAGCTTCTTCACATCGTCCTGCACCCAGCAGACCAGCCCGGCGAAGATGATGCCGATCACCGCCAGCACGCCGATGAACGGGGCGAAATCGACCGCCGCGATCGGGGTGAACGGGATCGCAAAGCGGTACAGCCCGTAGGTGCCCAGCTTCAGAAGGACGCCCGCGAGGATGACAGAGCCCGCCGTCGGCGCCTCGGTGTGCGCCAAAGGCAGCCAGGTGTGCACCGGGAAGAGCGGCACCTTGACCGCAAAGCCCAGGAGCATCGCCGCGAAGACCCAGCCCTGCTCCGTCGGCGACATGCGCACCGCGGCCTGGCGGAGCGTGTCGATCTGGAAGGACCACTCGCCGGCGCCGGCGAACGCCTCGACGGGCACGCGCATCGCGTTGAACCAGATCACATAGACCAGGCCGGCGAGGGCGAGGATCGAGCCGGTGAAGGTGTAGAGGAAGAACTTGGTCGCCGCCGCCTTGCGGTTGCTCGACCCGTAGATGCTGATCAGCACGAACATCGGGATCAGCGTGAACTCGAAGCAGACATAGAAGAGCAGGATGTCGCGGGCGATAAAGACGCCGACCATCGCGGCCTGCAGGATGGTCAGCCACGCGTAGTAGGTCTTGACGCGGTGCTTGATCGAGCTGAACGAGGCGGCGACGCAGATCGGCCCGAGCAGGAGCGTCAGCAGGACGAGCATCATCGAGACGCCGTCGGCCCCGACAGAGATGCTCAGGCCCAGCGCCGGCAGCCATGGGACGAGGGAGACCTCCGGCTGCATCGCGCCCGCGTTGGACCAGTCGAACTGGAAGGCCGCGACGACGCCGAGCACCAGCGAGATCAGCGATCCCCAGAGGGCGACGGTTTTGGCCTCGCCCGCCGGGCGCGCGACGATGAACGCCGCGGTGGCGATCGGCAGCAGGATCAGGACATGGAGAATCGATTCGCTCACGGTTGGTTCGCTTCAGCCCGCTTCGGGGCGTCGGTCGTCTCTCCGCCCCTCCGGTGGGGCCGCGGTCGGGGTTACAGACTCAGAAGGAGCACGATCAGCAGGATGACGGCCAGGCCCCCGGCCATCGCCGCGGCGTAGCTGTGCAGCACGCCGCTCTGCGACGGCCGGACACCCTTGCCCAGCGCGCGGGGCAGGTAGCCGACGAGGTTGACGAGGCCGTCGATCAGCAGCTTGTCGACGAGGTGGAAGATCTGCGAGACCGCCCACAGCGGCTTGCGGAGGGCAAAGTCGTACAGCTCGTCCACATACCACTTGGCGTTCGCCCAGCGGTGGGCGGTGCGGATCGGCTTGACCTGCAGCAGGTTGTCGGCCGAGGACCGCTCCGACTCCTTGCGTCCGGCGTAGTGCAGGGCGAAGGCGATGGCGATCCCGACAAAGCCGATCACGCCCGAGACATAGTACATGATCTTGTGCGGATCCTGGCCGAAGAGCGTGCCCTGTTCGGGCTCGGCGCCGACGAACGCCGCGAGGCGTGTCGGGTGGTCCGCCTCGCCGCCGACGACGAGCGCCGCTGTCGAGCCGGAGATCATCCCGCCGGCCCAGCCCTTGTGGGACTTGTCGGCGCCCGGGAAGAAGTAGAGAGCCGCGGCGAGCACGGAAAGGACCGCGAGGGTCACCAGGACGCCGTTGATCGCCCAGCCCGGCGCGTGGGGGTGGAAGTGCTCGGGGTGTTCGTGGGTCTTCTTGCCCCGCTCCTCGACGCTGCCGCCCATGGGCTCGTGGTCGCCGGGGGTGTGGGCGTCGTCATCGGCGTGGTCGTTGTGCCCGTTTTCGTCGTGGTGCCCGTCGTGCCCGTGCAGCTCGTCGCCCGGCTCGTAGTACTTAGGACCGACAAAGACGC
>REET01000285.1 GCA_007694925.1 Phycisphaerales bacterium
GCGAGCCGGTGACCGCGAGGCGCCCGGGGGCGTGGGCCAGATCGATGCGCTGGCTGGGACGCCACCCGATCGTCGGCACCGTTGCGGCGTGCGGCGTCATCGGGGCGAGCTCGCTCGGGCTGACCAGCGCCGCGGTCTGGTGGCTGAATCTCGTGCCGCACTCGGTCGAGATCGACAGCGCCGATCCGTACAGCGTTGTGGTGTACTCGCGTTCGGGCGCCGAGGTCGACCGCTTCCGGTTCGAGGCCTTGGTGAATCATGTGCGGCTGGTGACGCAGAAGGACGGCTATTCGGGCGGTCGGCTGGCGGTGGTGGGACTGATCGGCGCCAACGAAGCGCACAGTTCGTCCGTCATCGAAGTGTTCGATCTCGGCCCGTGGAGCTCGCGCGGGTCACGCCAGAAGTGGTCGTGGCACCCGGCGTACCCGCAGTGGTCCGCCGATGAGCGTCCGGGCGAGAACCGCAGAGCGATCTTTACATCGAATCAGGTGTTCACCGCTCGGGTCTTTCCGAAGAGCGTCGAGCCTGAGCCGCAGATCATCACGGTCTCGCACCACCGCCCGTTCTCCCCGACGGTGATCGCGGTGCACTCGACAGACGGTCGACTGCTCGACGAAGTCTGGCACGACGGCAGGATGTACGAGATCGCATGGGTCGAGAGGATCGCCAGCCTCGTCTGTCTGGGCCAGAACAGCGAGGTCCACTGGAACGATCGCGTCCAGGAGATTCCGTTCGAAATGGACACGGGATCTCCGATCGTGGTGTTCGCCTATGAGCCCGAGCATGGCCGGAGGAGCGGGCTTCTGCGACCCGGGTGTCAGCGCTCGGATGTGGAGCCTCAGTGGTACCGGGTGTTGCTTGCGACCGAAGAAGGGCTCTACCTCCCTCGGATCCGTTCGGCGGGATACCTGACTTCCATGCGAGACCCGGATTTGTTGCGCGTGCTCTCGCTCGGAGGCGAGTTGTCCGGAGGCGAGACGGGGTCGCCTCGAACATTCGCCATGGTCTGGGGCATCAAAGAGGGCGGGCTGATCGTGCCCCACCACGAGGCCGACATCACCTTCGCGGCCAGGCAGATCGACCCGAGGCTGCCGCGGCTTGATCAGATGTACTGGGGCGACCTGCCGCCGGTCTTGCCCGGGCGGCGTCCGATCGAGCGGGCCCGGTCGGGCGAGTCCGGGGGCGGCAGTTCGGGCGGATGAGAGACTGGGCAAGCCGGATCGTTTTGGCAAAAAGCGCGAGGGGACGGAACGCCCGTTCATGCGTCCCGCCCCCTCGGTTGCGCCCGCGACCGGAATCCCCCCCGGGCCCCGGAGGCGCGGGGCGACGCCCTTCGCCCAGAGGTGCAGCTTCGACAGGTACTACGAACATCCACGCGGGATCTCGCACCGCTTTTGAAAGAAATCACATTCCGTGCTTGGCTTTCACCCGGTTTGGGCAGGGAGATTCGCCACGCCGACCCGTCCGGCACCCGATCGGGGCGGTCGTGCGGGGCGGCTGCCCGCCTACACTCGGCCGATGCTGCGGAAAGTGCTGTTTAACAAGATCCATATGGCCACGGTGACGGCCGCCAAGCCGGACTATGTCGGCTCGATCACCATCGACGAGGACCTGCTCAGGGCGACGGGCCTTCGGGTCAACGACGCGGTGCTGGTCGCCAATTGTCGCAACGGCAACCGGTTCGAGACCTATGTCTTCTGGGGCGAGCCGGGGTCGGGCAAGATCGAGCTGAACGGTGCGGCGGCCCACCTGGTCGAGCCGGGCGACAAGGTCATCATCATGCACTTCGCAGAGATGACCGACGAGGAATACGCCGAGCACCGCCCGCGCGTGGCGATCATGGGCGAGGGCAACAAGATCGAACGGATGATGCGCTACGAGCCGATGGATCCGTCCGCGGGGGCGTGAGGCGGGGACCGCCCGCAGAGAGCATCCGCGAGGACCGCCCACATCCGTGCGCAATGCGGCGGTGATCCGCCCCGGGGCGGTTGCGGCGGCCCGAATCCTGAATAGGCTTGGATGTCCTCCCGGGAAAGGAAGCCCCTAATGCACGACTCGCTCCACCTCGACGACAAGCCCCGCATCAGCACCAAGCTCGGCAAGTTCGTTCCCTCGCTGACGCTCCAGCTCAAGCGGCTCGCGGGCGAGCGCGAGGCGGCGGGGCTGCCCGTCTACGACTTCGGCCTCGGCGAGACCAAGGGGGACCTCGACCCCGAGATCATCGAGGCGGGGGTCAGGGCGTTTCAAGAGCAGCAGACGATGTACGCCGACCCGGCGGGGCTGCCGGAGCTCCGCCAGCAGGTCCTCCGCTGGCTCGACCTCGAGCAGCATTATGGGATCGAGTCGGTGGTCATCACCACCGGGGCGAAGCAGGCGCTGTTCAACATTTTTCTGGCGGTCTGCAACCCGGCGGACTGCGTGCTGTTCGACGCGGCGCCGTGGGTGAGCTACCAGCCGCTGGCGGTCGCGTCGTACGCGTTTCCGGTGGCGGTGCTGCCCTTGGCGGGGAGCGACAACCGGCTGAAGGTGACGCCGGCGGACCTCCGCCGCAACCTGGAGGTGCGGCCCCACACGCGGCTGTTCCTGCTGAACAACCCGTGCAACCCGACGGCGCAGCTGTATTCGGCCCAGGAGGTCGAGGCGCTGTTGCGTGTCTGCTGCGAGTACAAGGTCTACTTCGTGCTCGACCGGCTGTACTGGCGGATCGTCTTCGAGGAGGGCGGGTACCCCGAGCCCCCGATCGACGACGAGACGCGCCAGTGGCTGATCCAGGTCGACGGGATGAGCAAGAACTTTCGGCGGACGGGCGGGCTGCGGATCGGCTGGGCGGTCGGGCCCGAGGATGTGATGAAGGCGGCGGTCAACCTGCAGAGCCACTACACCAGCGGCCCCAGCGTGCCCGACCAGCACGCGGCTATCGCGGCGATCGACCACGCGTACAACCCGTCGATGGTCGAGGAGCTGCGGGCGAAGCGCGACCTGTTGCTCCAGCACGCCGAGGGGATGCCGCATGTGAAGATCTGGCCGACCCCGGCGAGCTTCTACTCGTTCTGGGATGTGTCGGGGTGCTTCGGGAAGAAGACGCCGGGCGGCAAGGTGATCCGCACGGCCGACGATGTGAGCGAGTACCTCGTGCTGGAGGCGGGCGTGGTGACCGCCAGCGGACGCGCGTTCCTGCAGGACGGTTTTTTGCGGCTGAGCTTTGCGACTTCAGAGGCGCACATCACCGAGGGGATGAAGGCGGCGAAGAAGGCGCTGGGGGCGCTGCGGTAGAGATTCATCGCGCTGGAGAGGACGCCGACCTCTGAGCGAAGCGAAGAGTCGGGTTGTCGGGAAAAGCAAGCGTGAGAGCAAGCGGGCTCAGCGTTTGCGCCCTTCGGCGATCATGCGACGGATCTCGTCGGCGGAGAGCGAAGGTTTGCCCTTACGCCGGACACGGATTCTGGCGATGGCCTCGGTGCGAGCGGTCAAGCCTGATGATCTGCACGGGTTCAGCCGCGCAATGGGATCGCCATCGAGAGTAAAGACAAAGGTCTCGCCAGCTTGGACTCGCTGTAGCAGCTCATCGAACCGTTTTCTGGCTTCGTGTGCGTCGACGCGTTCCATGTGAGTCTCGGCTGATCTACAGCTCCGGCGCGAAGCCTCTTCGCATGGTGTTCTCGCAGCTCGCTCTGGGTTCGACGAACTGGAGGAGGTAGTCGCGTCCGCCGGCCTTGCTGCCCACGCCGCTCATGCCGAAGCCGCCGAACGGCTGGCGGGCGACCATCGCGCCGGTGATCCCGCGGTTGAGGTAGAGGTTGCCGACGCGGAACTCGCGCTTGGCCTTTTCGAGGTTTGCGGGTTTGCGGCTGAAGACGCCGCCGGTGAGCTTGTAGGGATGGTCGTTGGCGATTTTCAGCGCCTCGTCGAAGGTGCGTGCGTGCATCACCGCCAGCACGGGCCCGAAGACTTCCTCGCGGGCGAGGGTGTGGTGGGGGGCGACCCTGCTGAAGATGTGCGGGCCGACGAAATGGCGGGGGATCAGGTCCGAGTCGATCTGGGGCGAAGGCGAGTTTGTTTCCAGCGGCGTGGGGTCGAGCTGGAGCTCGGGGACGCAGCCCTCTTCCTTGGCCTGGCGGATCATCGAGGTGATCTTGTTGAACGCGCCTTCGTCGATCACGGGGCCGACATCGGTGCCGGGCTTGATGGGGTCGCCGACGACGAGCGAGCGGGAAGCCTCGACGAGGCGCCGGATGAAGGTCTGGGTGTGCTGGCCCTCGGGCCCTTCGGGGTCGACGACGATGCAGCGCGAGCAGGCCGAGCACTTCTGGCCCTGGAAGCCGAAGGCGGAGTGGCGGACGCCGAGGACGGCCTCGTCGAGGTCGGCGGAGATGTCGATGATCAGGGCGTTCTTGCCGCCCATCTCGCAGACGACCTTCTTGACATGGTGCTGCTCTTCGTGCGTGACGCCCGCGGCCTTGATGATGTCCAAGCCCACGGCCTTCGAACCCGTGAAGGCGAGGAGGGCGATGCGGGGGTCGCGGACGAGGGCGGCGCCGACGGTCTCGCCCGGTGCGGGGAGGAAGTGGAAGACTTCGCGCGGACAGCCGGCCTCCCAGAGGATGTCGGCGAAGACCGAGGCGATGCCGGCGGTCTGCTCGGCGGGCTTGAGGATGGCGGTGTTGCCCGTGACGAGCGCCGCGACGGTCATCCCGCTGGCGATGGCGAGGGGGAAGTTCCAGGGGCTGATGACGGCGGCGACGCCGCGGGGCTGGTACCACTGCTCGTCGAGTTCGCCGATATAGCGTCCGATGCGTTCGCGCCTGAAGAGCTGGGGGGCGAAGCGGGCGTAATACTCGCAGAAGTCGATGGCTTCGGCAACATCGGCGTCGGCGTCGACCCAGCCCTTGCCGTTCTCCTTGATGATCAGGCCCGAGAGTTCGTCGCGGCGTTTGCGCATGGCGTCGGCGGCGCGGGTGAGCACGCGGGCGCGTTCGAGGGGGTCGGTGTCGCGCCAGGCGGGGAAGGCTTCGTAGGCCTGGGCGACGGCGCGGTCGGCGTCCTGGACGGTTTTGTCGCTGGCGACGCTGCGGACGCGGGCGCCGGCGATCGCCTTGGCGAAGTCGTCGCGCTGGCTCTTCTGCGAGAAGTCGCGGAGAGGTTCGTTGTTGAAGGGGCGGCCGTCGCCGACCTTGGGCTCGGCGGGCGAGAGCTGGTGGCGCTCGGGGGCGATCTCGTAGAGGTCGCGCTTCTCGGTGGAGACGGGCGCGGCGTTGGCGGCGCCGGTTGTGTCGCCGTTCTGGATCGGCTGTGTGCGCGGCGCCGGGGGGCGGAGCAGCTCGCCGGTGTCTGCGTTGTCGAGGAAGCCGGCTTTGAGCCAGGACTCGTTGGAGGTGTTCTCGAGCAGGCGACGCACGAGGTAGGCCATGCCCGGGATCATCTCGCCGACGGGGACATACTCGCGGACGCGGAGGCCCATGTCGTTGCCGGCGGTCTTGAGTTCGTCGGCCATGCCGTGGAGCATCTGGAGCTCGATGGCGTTGTGGGGGAGGCTGCGCCGTTCGAGCTCGGTGATCGCGCGTGCGATGGAGCGGACATTGTGGCTGCCCAGCGCGAGCTTGACGCCGCCGTCCGACGCGGCTTTGGGGCAGGCGTCGAGGAAGACTGTGGTCATGTCCTCGAAGCACTTGTCGGTCTGCCACTTTGCGTTCCAGACGGGGCAGGGCCAGCCCATCTGTTCTGCGTGGATGGTCTCGAAGTCCCAGTACGCGC
>REET01000311.1 GCA_007694925.1 Phycisphaerales bacterium
CTCCCCGGACGGACCCATGCCCGTCCGGCAAGACCGGCTCGTCGCTTCTGCCCTGAGCCAGCGATGTCAACGAGCGAGCGGGGGCGCCCCGATGACAGTCCAAGCCCCGCTTCGCATGCCGTGAATAGCACGAATCGCGATGCTACTCAAACACTGTTCGCTTCAGCGGGATTGCTTCCCGTGGTTCGCGCGAAGCACCTTCTCAGGCTCGCAAGTGGGGGGGAACGAATCGGAGGTGAAGGTCAAGGCAGAGGGTGTACATGGTTCACCTCCTTCGTTCAGGCCGGCTCTCCAGGCACTATCCGGCGTCGAGCAGTCGTCTCCGCACCCACTCCACGACCGCCTTGTTCTCCGGAGGCAGCGGCCGCATGTACACGTCGGCCGTCTCGGACGCCGCCGAATGACCGAGCCAACGCTTCATCTCTGGGATGGATGTGCTGGGCCGCGAGCCGAACTCGGTCGCCCCCAGGTCCCGCATCACGTAGAAGCCCGACAGGGTCGTGGGCTTCTCGCCGATCTTGATGCGGAGCTTCGACCACCACTGCGTCACCGCGTTGGAGCGGGCGTGCACGAGCGGCAGGCCGTCCCTTGTGACAAACACCAACTCGCCGTCCTTGCGGCCCTGGTCGGCAACATACGCCGAGACGGCCCGCCACACCAGCGGCGGCGTGGTGCCGAAACGCTCGATGCCGGTCTTGCCCCGGCGGAGGTCGTACGCCTCGGCGTCGATCTGCCCGGCACGGAGCACCGACAGGTCCGCGGTCCTGAATCCCAGCCCGATGCCGAGCCAGATCATCACCCGCCCGCGGTCGTCCGTGGCATCGAGGAGCTTTTCCAACAGCTGGACGGTTGGCAGCGCCCGCCTCGTGCTCGGCTTGCCGTGGGCGATGTCCCGGGAGTCCCAGTTCCAGGCGAGCCGCTGCTGGCCGTGCTCTGGCCGGCCAGCCCGGTCGATGATCCGCTTGACCATCTGCATCCGCTTGCCGACCTGCGAGGCGGAGTAGCCCTTGTCGACCAGGTGCCGGTTGAAGAGTTCGACATCGGTCATCGCCAGGTCTTCGACCCGCATGCGTGCGGCGGCGCCCTTGCCATGCCGTTTGTTGATGAACGCCAGAAAGTCCTTGATGTGCTTGTGCCGGTCGACGAACACCGGCCGGGCAACGGTCCCGCGAGCCCTCGGGGCCCCGTCCGCCCGGACCGAAGCCTCCATGAGCCGGATGAGGCCGGAGGCCACCTCCACGAGCGAGCCCGGGGCGACCGCGGGGCCGTCGCCGGGCGATCGGACGGCACGGGGCTTGGCCGCCGCTCCCTCGTCAGCCTCGCCCGCCAGGTGCCTGGCCAGCCACCGGGTGTAGGCCATCTTCGCCTCGGTCTCGGTCTCGACCGCGAAGCGGTGCTTCTTGGCGACACCGGTCTCCGGGTCCCGGAAGTTGACGTGCCAGCCGAGCCCCCGGGTCGTGGTATGGCAGAGCCGGGGGATCCGCTTCTTGAGATTGACCGAGCCGGGTCGCTTCGCCATATACTGCCGACGCCTCCGATGGGCGACTTGGGCTAAAAAAGTCGTGCAAGCCTAGCTCAAAAAGTCGTGCAAGCGAGGCGACAACCCGGTTTTTGACACCGTAGCGGGTGTAGTTCAGTGGTAGAACGTCAGCTTCCCAAGCTGAATGTCGCCGGTTCGAGTCCGGTCACCCGCTTTGGGCCAGAGCCCCGCAAGTTCTTGTACAGCAAGGGTTTGCGGGGCTCTTTCCGTCTCCGGGGCTGCACTGAGTCTCCGATCACCGGGATCATTTCTCGCCGTCTGTAGTGCTCCATCTTCCGAGCCGTCGTGCAAACGACACGGGTCTCTGGCCGGCCTTCGGCGGGCCCGAGACGGCGTTCGAGTAACCCGTCCAGATCTGATACAGATCGCGCAGGCTCTCCGGAGGCGCCGATGCGTCCCGAGGCCCCCTCCGCATCTTTGACATCGCTGGTCCAGGGCAGAAGCGACGAGCCGGTAAGACCGGTGGTGCAACACAAGGTTCTTCTGCCGGGCGTGTGCGGGCACGCGGCCTCACCCATTGGCAGGAAAGGACACAGCGATGACACAGATGCTGACCAGCACCCGCGCCAAGGACTTCGAGGAGGCCATGCCTCGGGCGGCAAGCCGATGCAGTTCTACGCCGACGACGACCTGATCCGCTCCTTCCACGGGGCGAGCCACACCTGGCTCCACGACGTCGAGCTGCTGACGATGCTCAAGGAGTTCGCGACGGACTTCGTGCCGCCGCAGGAGTCCGGAGCGCCGGGCTCGTCGGGCGGCAGCGGGCTCTACCGCGGGGAGCAGGACATGTTCTGCTTCCTGATTGATCCGAAGCCAAAGGCCCCGCCGTCGCCGAAGCCGCAGCCCTCGACGGCCAGCCCGATGCCCCGTTCTGAGCAGACCTGTCGGTCGCTGAGCAGGCGGGGCGTCTCGCGCAGTTCCCGGATCTGCGTCCCTTTCCAGCCGCCCGTCAGGGACAACCGCTCGTTGGCGTGCTGGCGTCAGGGCGAGCCGACTGCCATGCGCGATGCGATGTTTGCCCCGGATCGGCCGGCAGCAGATGCACCCTTCTCCCTCCAAGTCCCTGAGCCCGTCCCGCCTAGAATTGTTTTTCCTGTCAGTAAAGGGCGCTGTAATGGCTGATATGAACGGGAAGACGGCGATCGTGACCGGAGCCGCTTCGGGGATCGGACGCGCTACGGCGTGTCTCTTCGCATCGCGCGGGGCGAACGTGATCGTGTCCGATGTCAACGCCTCGGGATGCGATGAGACAGTCGCGCTCATTCAGGAGCAGGGCGGCGATTCTCGGGCGGTGCCCTGTGATGTCGCCAATCCGGACGAAGTCGAGAATCTGATCGACACATCGATCAGATCCTTCGGCCGACTTGACTACGCGTGCAACAACGCGGGCATCGAAGGCGAGACCGCTGATACGGTTGAATGCTCCGTCGAGAATTGGCGGAAGGTCGTTGATGTCAATCTCATGGGCGCGTGGCTGTGCATGAAGGCGGAGATTCCTCGCATGCTTGCCCCCCGCAACGCGCCCGATGACGGAGGCGGCGCCATTGTCAATGTCTCGTCCATCGCGGGCCTGATCGGCTTCGGCGGATTGCCCGCGTACGTGGCCAGCAAGCACGGCATGAACGGGTTGACGAAGACGGCCGCGCTCGAGTACGCCCATCGCGGCATTCGCATCAATTCGGTCTGCCCCGGCGCGATCGAGACACCGATGATTCATCGCGTCACGCATCACAATCCGCAGGAAGAAGCCGCGATGATCGCGCGTCACCCGATGGGGCGCATGGGCACGCCGAAGGAGATCGCCGAGCTGATTGTGTGGCTGTGCTCCGATGCCGCCTCGTTCATCACCGGCCAGACGATCGCCGCCGATGGCGGGTATGTCGCCCAGTGATGTGGTAGCGTTCTGCGCATCGAACACCGCCGGCCGGTTGCATCACGCGTGAATGTCCGACCGCCAGATGCTCGGTGGCGCAGGCATGGTGACAACGGGCCCGCCGTGAATGTTGTTGGTCCTGCCTCAAACCTCTCGCTCCCCAAAGACTCTGACCCCGACCCTTGACGCGCGGCGGGCTCGGGAACCCTTCGGGGCTGACCGGTTCAGACGGGCATGACCATCCCGGCGATGGACGCCGTCAGCCAGGACGCCAGCGCACCCCCGACCATGGCCCGCATCGCCAGCTGCACCAGGTCCTTCCGGCGGCCCGGCGCGATGGCGCTGAGCCCGCCGATCTGGATCCCGATCGAGGCGAAGTTGGCGAAGCCGCAGAGCGCGAATGCCGCCATTCGGGCGGTCCGATCGCTGACGCCGGGCCCCCCGTCCGGCGGGTGGATGCCCTCGGCGAGCGTCTGGAACGCCAGGAACTCGGTCACCACCAGCTTCTCGCCCATCAGCCGCCCGAAGAATCGGCACTCCTCCCACGGCACGCCCATCGTCCACGCCAGGGGCGCAAACACCAGGCCGAACACCGCCTCGAGGTTCAGACGCTCGATCCCGACAGCGCCGAGCCAGCCCTCGACCGGCCCGGCCCGGCCGAGCGCGCCCAGCGGCATGTTGATCAGCGCCAGCAGCGAAACGAAGGCCACAAGCATCGCCGCGACATTGATCGCAAGCCGCATCCCGTCGGTCGCGCCCCGGGCCGCGGCGTCGAACAGGTTCGCCGCGGGATCCTCCGGCTCGGCGATGCGAGGATCCGACTCGTCCGGCAGCGATTCGGTCTCGGGCACGATCACCTTGGCCAGCACGAACGCCGCGGGCGCCGAGATCACGCTCGCCGTCAGCAACTGCTTGACCCACATCGCACGCTGGGCAGGGTCCTCGCCGCCGAGCATGCCGATGTACGCGGCGAGCACGGAGCCGGCGATCGTCGCGAAGCCGCCGGTCATCACGAGGTTGAGCTGCGACCTTGTCATCCGCTCGAGATACGGCTTGACGCAGAGCGGGGCCTCGGTCTGGCCCATGAACACGTTGGCCGCCGTCGCGAGCGCCTCGGTCCCGGTGACCCGGAGGGTCTTCTGCAGCAGCCACGCCAGCGCCGCGATCAGACGCTGCATCACACCGAGGTGGTAGAGCACCGCCATCAGCGACGCCATGAAGATGATCTTCGGCAGCGCGTGGACCAGGAACATAAACCCCCAGGACCCCGCGCCGGGGTTCGACACCGCGGGGCCGAAGAGGAACGCGATCCCCGCCTGCGAAGCGTCGAGCGCCGCGGTGATCGCACGCGACACCGCGTCCACAACGCCCACCAGCGGCGTGTCACGCAGCATCACCATCGCCAGCGCCGCCTGCAGCAGAATCCCCGTCAGCACCAGGCGCCAGGGAAACCGGCCGCGGCTCGTCGAGATCCCCCAGGCCAGCCCGACAAGCACCACGATCCCAAGCAAACCGACCAGACGGTCCATGCGCACCTCCGAGCGGGCATGCTACAAGAGACCCGGCGACGCGTGCGTTCACGCTCGATCGGCCGCGAACAAAACGGCCCCCACCCGCCAGGGTGCCCGGGGGGAGGGAATCCGGATGCTGCAGTTTGTAAATCCGAGTCGCTGCAGCGTGACCGGCCGGCGAGCGTCCCCGCCGCGCTCCGACCGCGCGGGCGGTTGCGGCCGAGTGAATAAACCCCGATACTCCGACCCGGGCGTGCCGGTGTCGCGACGCTGACCGCTTGACCAAGGAGTATGCGGCATGAGAACAGCCACCCAGATCCGCCGCCGCAGCACTGGTGCGGCGGGCGTGCTCGCTCTGCTGCTTTTCCTCTCAGGATGCGCGGCGCCGTCTCTGCCGGTGCCCCTTGTCTTTCAGGTGTTAGATCCAAGCCCGCAGGAGCTGCTGCCAGAATCGCGGCGAACGCCACAAGCGGAGGTGATCTACATCACCGACCGAACACCCGCCCAGTCGAGCGACAGACGCTTTGCCTACTACACATCGGGGCGTTCGACATCCAAAGCCGTCGGTGTGGGGACGGTCGACATGGGCGCGGAGTCATGGGAACAGCTCGCCGCACGGGACCGTTTGCGTCGGCCGCGGCTCATGGGCGTGCGAGAGGTTGCGCGATACGCATCGGTGCCGATCCCGCTGGTCGAGATCGAAGGCTCGCTCGTGCCCGACCCGGAGCGGGAGGCTGTCAGCGCCGCCGCTCGCGAGCGGTTGCACGAACTGCTCGCCGAGATGATGCTGCCCGAGGATGAGGGGCGGGTCA
>REET01000263.1 GCA_007694925.1 Phycisphaerales bacterium
CCCCGGCTTGTCCTGAAGCCAGCCCACAAGCCACTCAAACGCGTCGACCAGCCTCGGGCCCGGGCGGTTGAACATCTGGTTGCCGTCGACGATCGCGACGCGACCGTTCCTGACCGCGGGCAGCGTCTCCCACCAGTCTTCCAGCGACAGGCGCTCGGTCTCCCGCGCGGCCTCGTCGAGCGTCAGCCCGCAGGGGCAGACGATCAAGGCTTCGGGCTTGACGGCGCAGAACACATCGGGCGGCACACGGACCGACGGCCCGGCGAGGCGCTGGCCCTGGCCCATCCCCGCCCCCGCCCCTGAGCCCTTGACCGCGACCGTTTCGTTGAGCGGGTGGCGGCCGCCCGCCCGCTCGATCATCTGGACGGTCCAGTGCCCGGCGACAAAGATCGGGTCGGGCCACTCCATGAAGCCGACGACCGGCCCCTCGTCGTACGCGTTGACATGCTCCTGGGCCCGGTACAGGCGTTCTCGGAGCTTCACGACCTCGGCCCTCGCCCGCTCGCCCTCGCCGATCGCCTCGCCGATCCGCAAAATGTCGTCGAGCACATCCTCGACGCCCTGGGGGTTCAGGCTGAGCAAGCGGGGCCCAGCGCCCTTCTCCTCCACGATCCGGTCCACGACCGATTGGACGCTGTTCAGGTCGATCGAGCAGACCGAGCAGAGATCCTGCGTGATGATCAGGTCCGGACGCAAGTCGGCGAGGAGTTCGGCGTTGAGTGTGTACAGGGCCTCGCCCGCCTCCAGGCTCTTGCGGACCTCGCGGTCGACCTCCGCCGCCCCGCCCGGGGCGTACGAGGTCCGCTGGGCGGTCAGCACGGGAACGCCGGCGATCGAGGAGGGAAAATCGCACTCGTGGCTCCGCCCGACCAGACGGTCGGCGGCGCCGAGGAGGCAGAGGATCTCTGTCGCGGAAGGGACAAGACTGACGATGCGCATGGACGCGAAGCGTAGGAACGGCCACGAAGGCTCAACCCGGCGCGTCGGAACGCGTACAAGACAGGTTTCGGCTACGCTAGGGTCGCCGATGGAGATGACGCCGATGGATCGACGCCAAACCAGCGCCCGAACGATGAGCCGCCCGCCCCTCCGACTGGCCGCCGCCGCGGGTGTCGCGTTGGCGTTGTGGATCGCGCCCGCCAATGCCCTGGCCCAGTCCGAGGACGACGGCCAGCCCCGCACCGTCACCGGTCGCCAGGGGCAGGAGACGCGGGATGTGCGCGCCGCGGCCGAGGAAGCCGCCGAGGCCCGCGAGGAGTTCCGCGACCAGGCGACCCGCGAAGAGGTCGAAGCGCTGCAGGGCACACGCCGGGGCACGGCCCAGGAGGGCCAGCAGGGCCGCCAGCCGGCCCGCCCGGGCCAGCCCGGCGCCCGCCAGCCCGGCGATATGGCGATCCGCTCGCCGCAGGAGATCGACGCCGCGGTCGACGAGGAGGGGCTGATCCGCTTCAGCGCCTTCACCGAGGGCGTTGACCTGCTGGACCTGGTGAACTTCGTCGCCGAGACGCTGCAGATCAATGTGACGGTCGACCCGACGCTCTCGGGATCGGTGACCTTCAACGCGTCTTTCGCGGTCCGGCGCAGCGAGCTCTTGCCCCTGCTCAACACGCTGCTGGAGCAGCAGGGCTTTGCGATCACGCGCGACCGCATCGGCTTCTTCCAGGTGACCCAGGTCGGGCAGATCCGGCCCAAGTTCGCCGACGAGGACGGCCTGATCGCCACCAAGATGATCCCCACGCGGAACCTCCGCCCCTCGGCGATCGACGACGCGGTCCGCACGATCCTCGGCGACCGCCCGGCGAAGGTGAGCTACCTCGACCAGCTCGGCCTGATCCTCATCAGCAGCTCGCCCGACGATGTCGCGACCATCAGCGAGCTTGTCGAGCGGATCGTCCTCGAACAGAACCGTTTGGAGTGGATCCGTTTCGAGCTGAACAACCTCGCGGCGCCAGTCGCCCGTGACCGGGTCGTCGATCTTCTGGGCGCTTCGGCCCCGCAGACGCTCGCAATCGCGCCCGGCCAGGCGCAGCAGGCCCAACGCCAGCCCCAGCAGCAGCAGCGTGACGCCCGGGCCCCCGCACGCCCCACCGACGGGCTGGAAAACCTCGTCGAGCGACTGACGATCGACCCGCAGGGCAACGCGTTGATTTTCCGGGGCCGCGCCGACGAGGCCGAGCAGGTCCAGCGTGTCCTGGCGATCGTGGATCAGCCCAGTTCGCTCCGTCCCCGGCGGTACTTCACCGGCACCGCGACGCGCGACATCGCCCGCTTTGCAGCCCAGCAGGGCTTGGGCGAGCTGACGACCATCTCCGTCGAACAGGCTGACCCGTTCGGCGGAGGGTTCCAGACCGGCTTCCAGCAGCCCGGCCGCGTCGTAATCCAAGGACAGCAGCAGTTCCAGCAGTTCGGACAGGCCGGCCAGCAACAGTTCCAGGGCGGGCCCGTGCTCGTCCTCGACGAAGAACGCGGGTACATCGTTTACTACGGCACGACCGCGCAGCAGGACAAACTCCAGCAGCTCGTCGAGCAGTTCCGGCCCGAGGACGAGCACATCGTCATCCGCGAGTACCGCCTCGAGCACGGCGACGCCGAACAGGTCGGAGAACTCCTCCGCGCGATCCTCCTGCAGGAGCCCCAGACCGGCAACGGCGGCGGGCTGCTCCCCGGCGGGACCGGCGCCGGCACCCGTTCGCCCACCACGGGGCGGAACATCGCCAGCGGACGCGTCCCCTCGCCCCCGGGAGACCCAGGCGCCGCCGCGGCCTCCGGCGAGGCCTCCTTCACAGGGCGCCCCGACCAGGTGCTGATCGCGGCCGACACCGCCAACAACCAGCTCCTCATCCGCGCCCCGCAACGCCAGCAGTCAGAGCTGGAGCGGATCATCGCCAAGATCGATGTCCGCAGGCCGCAGGTCTACATCGATGTCCAGATCGTCAGCCTCACCAACTCCGACGACTTCCGCCTCGCGGTCGAGACGCAGCTGCTCAACGCGGGCGGCTCGGGCGGGCTGCTGCAGTCCAACTTCGGGCTGACCTCGCCCATCGAGGGCGGCGGGATCACCGACCTGCGTCAGGTGAACCCCAATCTCCGGGGCCTCACCAGCGCGCTGATCCTCTCCGACCAGCTCCCCTTCGTCATCAACGCGATCCAGACCGTCACCGACGCAAAGGTCGTCGCCAACCCCTCGTTGCTGGTCGACAACAACGAGACCGCCTCGATCATCAGCGTCCGCCAGGAGCCCTTCCAACAGTCAACGATCACCCCGGGCGGCAGCGAGGTCGTCTCGACCGAGTTCGCCGAGGCGGGCACCTCGCTCTTGGTCACCCCCCGGATCTCCTCGGGCGGATACCTCCGTCTGGCGTACACCATCACGCTTTCGAGCTTCAGCGGCACGGAGGGCAACCCCCCGCCCATCGACGACCGCACCGTCGAGGCCGACTCGGTGACCATCCCCTCCGACGCGACCATCGTCGTCGGCGGGATCTCGCTGGACACCATCCGCGACACGGTCATCAAGGTCCCGATCCTCGGCGACATCCCGCTCATCGGCCTGGCCTTCCGCGACACGCAGAAGGTCCGCACCGGCGAGCTGCTGTATGTCTTCATCACCCCGCGCATCCTGGGCGACAAGCACTTCGGCGGGCACCGCCTCATCACAGAGGGCCCGCGACGCATCGCCGACATCGCGCCGGACATCCCCCCGATGGACCCGGTCCGGATCCCCTTCTCGCCCGGCAGCGATCGCGGCGGCTGATCGGTATGGCCAAACGCAACGGCAAGCTCAGAAAAGGCGCATCAGACTCCGGACGCACGCCCGCCGGGGCGCTGGTCGCTGCGCCCGCCGGGCCCAGGCCCGACGAGCTCGCCCGCGTCGCCAAGCTCCTTGGCCCTCTGGGCATGGACGCCGAGCGGCTCAAGCAGTTCCGCCTCGCCCCCGGCTCTGACACCGAGCCCTGGGATGTGCTGCTGCAGGTGCTCGCGATGGACGAGCACCGGGCGCTGGAGCTTCTGGCCGAGCGCACGGGCCTCGAATTCGTCGCCGAACCCAGGCCGGGCGAGTCCTCCAGCCGCTTCTACGAGCTGATCCCCGCCGACGCGGCCCGCGAGCACCATGTCGGGGGCATCGAGAGCGACGGACGGACGATGACCATCGCGACGGCCCGCCCCCTCCAGCCCGCCGTCTTCTCGCTGATCGAAGAACGCCTCGACATGCCGCTGCGCGTGGTGCTCAGCCCGCGCGCCGCGGTCGCCAACCTCATCAACCGGGGGTACGAGCAGCGGGGCGACCTCGTCACCGAGATCGTCGAGGAGATGCCCCTCGACGAGTCGGCGATCCAGACCGCCGCGGGCTCGATCGGCGCCGGCAACGACCTGCTCGCCCTCGCCCGCCAGACGCCGGTCATCCGCTTGGTGAACATGATCCTCTTCGAGGCGCTGCGCAGGCGGGCCAGCGACATCCATGTCCACCCCCAGGAGAACCGGCTGGTCATCCGCTTCCGCATCGACGGAATGCTGATCGACGCGTTCACGCCCCCGATCTCCCTCGCACCGGCCATCAGCTCACGCCTGAAGGTCATGACCGAGCTGGACATCGCCAACCGCCACGCCCCCCAGGACGGCCAGACCACCGTCCGCATCGGCCAGAAGAAGATCGACATCCGCCTGTCGGTCATCCCCACGATCTACGGCGAGCGCATCGTTCTCCGCCTGCTCGACCAGACACAGACCGAACTCGACCTCGACGCTGTCGGCATGTCCAAGCGCCTCCAGGGCGCGCTGATGGACATGATCGAGCGTCCCAACGGGATGGTGCTCGTCACCGGTCCGACCGGCTCGGGCAAGACGACGACGCTGTACGCGGCCCTCGGCCGCATCGACCGCGCCAGCCGCAATGTGATGACGATCGAAGACCCGGTCGAGTACCGCCTGCAGGGCATCAGCCAGATGCAGGTGAACCCGAAGCGGAATGTGACCTTCGCGACCGGGCTTCGCGCCCTGCTCCGCCAGGACCCCGATGTGATCCTCGTGGGCGAGGTCCGCGACCAGGAAACAGCCTCGCTGGCGATCCAGGCCTCGCTGACGGGCCACCTCGTGCTCGCCACGCTGCACACCAACGACGCGCCCAGCGCCATCCCGCGATTGATCGACATCGGCGTCGAGCCGTTCCTCGTCACCAGCTCGCTGCTGGGCGTGCTGGCCCAGCGCCTCGTCCGCAAGATCTGCCCCGGCTGCAACGGGCAGGGCACCGTCGACGGCACCCGCTGCGAGCAGTGCTTCGGCCTCTGCTACCGCGGACGCCTCGCCGTCCACGAACTCCTCGTGATCTCCGACGAGCTCCGCGAGATGATCGGCACCCGCACCGACGGCGTCCGCCTGAAGAACCTCGCGGTCGACCAGGGCTTCAAGACCATGCGCGACGACGCGATGGAAAAGGTCGCCGCCGGCCTGACCGACCAGGCCGAAGTCTTCCGCGTTCTGCACTGACCCGCTGCGGCCCGACCCATCAACAAAAAACACTGGCGGACAAGCCGCCAGTGCCACAGATCGCTTGGGGATCGATTGTCTCTGAAGACCTCTCGGAGCGGACTACCGCCGTCCGCGCCTTCCTCCGCGCCTCTCCTCGCGCGGCCAGACATCGTTGCTCGCATCGACATCCGCAAGCAGCCCCCGCGGGTCCAGACGCACGCCCACGACACGCCGCCCCTCGGTGCGCACTCGCGCCGTCGCGGCGTC
>REET01000155.1 GCA_007694925.1 Phycisphaerales bacterium
ATCGGTTCGCCTTGTCGAACGAGGCCTTGAAGACGAACCCCAGCCCCGCCTCGCGGCAGGCGTCTCGGACGGCCTCGCCGACAGCCATCCCCATCTCGAGCGATTCGAGCACGCAGGGCCCGGCGATGATGACGGGGGCGTGGCCCGGGCCGATGGTCAGGGCCGAGGGCCCCGTGCCGATGGTGCAGGTTCTCGTGGCGCTGGTCATGGGTGCAACGGTAGCGGCGCAGGGCGACGGGTATCCTGTATGCGGCCGGGCGGGTAGCTCAGTTGGCCAGAGCGCTCGTTTTACACGCGAGGGGTCCCGGGTTCGAGTCCCGGCCCGCCCATTGACGCTAGATCGTGCGCCTCAGCAGCGGCCTTCGGGATCGAACGGGGCGGGGTCGAACGAGGGCGTGCGGCTTTCCATCAGGTCGGCCAGCAGGCGCCCTGTCGCGGGCGCGGATTTCACGCCGGTCATCTGGTGCCCGATCGCCAGCCAGAGGTTTTTGAGCTTGGGCGAGCGGCCGATCGCGGGCATGCCGTCGGGCAGGCAGGGGCGCAGGCCCGCCCACGGCTCCGGTGGCGACTGGGGCTCTGCGAACCGGAGCATGGCTCTTGCGCCCTTGACGATGGCGTTGACGCGGCGCGTGTTCACAGACAGATCATCGCCGACGAGTTCCAGCGTCCCAGCGATACGCAGCGTCTCGCGGTGGGGGTTGATCGCGACCTTTCGGTCGGAGAGGTAGATCGAGCGCGTCGGGTGGTGCTCGGCCCTGGGGAACTTGAGCGAGTAGCCCTTGGCGCCGCGCATCGGGATGCGCAGGCCGAAGGCCTTGCCGACAGCGCCGGACCACGCGCCAGCGGCGAGGACGAAGTTGTCGGCGCCGATCTCGCCTCTTGATGTCTGCAGCGCTCTGACGGCGTTGCCCTCGACGCGTGCGCCGGTGACTTCGGTTTGTTCGAGGATCGTGACGCCGAGCGATCGGGCGTGCTCGGCCAGGGCGAGCATGAGCAGGTCGGGCTCGCAGTGGGCGTCCTTTGGAAAGAAGATCGCGCCGGCGGTGGGTCCGATCACGCAGGGCTCGGCCTCGCGCACGCGATCGTTGTTCCATCGCTCGTAGGGAACACCCATCGGTTCGGTGAGTTCGGCGGTGCGGAGGCCCGCGTCGAGCTCGTGCTGCGATTCGCAGAGCATCAGCAGGCCGCGGCGTTCGAAGCCGAAGTCGGAGGGGGCTTCGGCCGGGAAGCGTTCCCACGCGTCGGTGCTCCAGTCGCAGAGTTCGACGATGGGGGGCATGGCGCGGAGGTAGCGCTTTGGGGAGCCGGCGCGGACGAAGCGGAGGAGCCAGAGCGCCAGGGCGGGGCTGAGCGAGGGCTTGATGTAGAAGGGGCTCTCGGGGTCGAGCATCCACTTCATGCCCTTTTTGGCGTGCCCGGGCTGGGCGAGGGGCGCGGCTCGCGAGGGGGTCAGCCACCCCGCGTTGCCCCACGAGGCGCCGCGCCCGGCCTCGCCCCGGTCGACGACGATCACCGAACGCCCGGCGCGGACCAGCTCCACAGCGCAGCAGAGGCCGATCGCGCCCGCGCCGACGATCGCGACCTCGGCGTGGTGTTCTCGGGCCTCGGTCTTCTGCGGGCCTTCGTTCATGGCGTGGAGTGAATGTACGCAGGCGGCGTCAAGCAAGATGTGTATGAAACCCGGTCCTCAGGTTTGCCCAATCGCGCCAGACGGCAGCCGGCGACGGATCCCGCGCTGTGAACGCTTGCGTCCGTTCCGGGCGAATCGAACGCTTGAGGTTGAACCCACACGGAGGGGTTGATTCGGGACAGAATGCGAGGTTGACCATGCGTTGCCTGATGAGTGCTGGAATCGTTTCGTTGCTCGCCGGAGCCGCGGTCGCGGCCGGCGGGGGCAACTCCGGGCTGGTGGTCCTCAGTCCCGGCGCACAAGGGGCGCTGGAGATGGTGGGCAACTCCCGCGTGGAGATCCCCGCGAAAATCGTGTATGTGAACTCGTCCCACCAGCAAGCGGTGGACACCACCGGCAGCGCGGTGCTGGACGCACCGGCGATGTACCTGGTGGGCGGGGCCCGGTTTAACGGGCAGTCGCAGTTCACCGGGACGCTGCACAAGAGTGGCGCGGCCTTCGCCGACCCGTTTGCGCACATGCTCTTCCCACGCCACGACTCGATGGAGAACTTCGGGGGCTGGAGCATCAACAGCAACAGCACCGTGACCCTGAGCCCGGGGTATTACTCCCAGGGCATCAGCATCTCCGGCCAGGCCACGGTCCACTTGGACCCGGGCGTGTACATCTTCGGCGGCTCGGGCCTGAAGCTCACCTCGGGCAGTCTGATCGGCGAGGAGGTCACGATCATCATCCAGGGCGGAGAGCTGGAACTGGCCGGCAACGGTCAGGTGCTCCTCTCCCCGCCGTCTGCGGGCCTGACCAAGGGCGTCGTGATCGCGCAGTCGCGTGACAACGACAGCCAGATGAGCATGGCCGGCGGCGCCGAGATGCACATCACCGGCGCGATCTACGCCCCGAGCGCCCAGCTCCGCATGGTCGGCAACAGCGAGGTGGAGGGCAAGGGCCCGCTGATGGGCGACCTGGTCGTCGCCGACATGGTGCAGTTGCGGGGCACCGCGACGATCCGGATCGGCCGCGGCGAGCTGAAGGCGATCAGCCTGCCGGCGCTCCCGCTCTTTGATTGATTCCCGTCCCGGGCTTCGGCCCGGACAACCAGGCGTGATGACCCGCTGTCGCCGGGGCCTCGGAGGGGCCCCGGCGGCGGCGTTTTTGCTGCGCGTGCGGGCCGGGTACAATAGGTTTGTGTTTGGGTTGCTTGGCGTGGTTTATCAGATTAGAACAACAAAAGATAAACATGGGTAAGTTCGGTATACTTCCAGCGATGGACCCGATCCGCAACCCATACGCCCCGGGCGCGGGCACGCCGCCGCCGGAGCTGGCTGGCCGGGACGACCTGCTCGGCGAGGTCGAGGTGGCGCTGGGGCGTGTGCGGCTGGGCCGCCCGGCCAAGAGCGTGCTGATGGTCGGGCTCCGGGGGGTCGGCAAGACCGTGCTGCTCGACCGCATGCGCGACGGGGCTGAGGCCGAGGGCCTGATGACCATGCGGATCGAAGCGCCCGAGCAGCGGTCGCTGCCCTCGATCCTGGCGCCGCAGCTCAGGCAGTTGCTGCTCAAGCTCTCGCGTCGCGAGCAATCGCGTGAGCTGGCAACCCGGGCGCTGCGCGGCCTCGCCGGGTTCGTGCGAGTCTTCAAGGTCCGTTACGGCGACATCGAGCTGCACATGGACTTCGAGCCCGAGCCGGGCCTGGCCGACAACGGCGACCTCGAGCACGATCTCTCCGCGCTGCTGGAAGCGGTCGGACTGGCGGCCAAGGACGCGGGCACGGCGATGACGATGTTCATCGACGAACTGCAGTATGTCGAGGAAGAACAGCTCGCGGCGCTCGTCACGGCGCTGCATCTGTGCGCGCAGCGTCGACTTCCCGTCGCGCTGGTCGGGGCGGGCTTGCCGCAGCTCCGTGGGCGGATGGGCCGGGCCAAGTCGTACGCCGAGCGGCTGTTCAGCTTCCCGGAGATCGGCTCGCTCCCGCCCGAGGCGGCGCGGGCGGCGATCGAGAAGCCGGCTCTTGCCGAGGGCGTGCGGTTCGAGGAAGCCGCGATCGGGAAGATCATCGAAGAGACCGAGGGCTATCCCTACTTTTTGCAGGAGTGGGGCAAGCATGTGTGGGACGCGGCGGAGGGTTCGCCGATCACCCTCGCGGATGTGAAGCTCGCGTCGGAGCTTGTCGTCGGTGCGCTCGACGAGGGGTTCTTCCGTGTGCGGCTGGACCGGGTCAGCGCTTCGGAGCGTCGGTATCTGCGTGCGATGGCCTCGCTGGGGCCGGGGCCGCACAGGTCGGGCGATATCGCCGACGCGATGGGGCGTAAGGTGACCTCGCTGGGCCCGGTGCGTTCCAAGCTGATCGCCAAGGGGATGGTCTGGAGCCCGCACCACGGGGAGACGGCGTTTACGGTGCCCAAGTTCGACCAGTACATGCGCCGGATCATGCCCGAGGGCGGGCCGCTCGGAGAGCGGCGCACAGACGGAGCACGGGGTTGAGACCGATCGATCTGGCCTACATCCTGCTGGCGGGCGTGACCGCCCCGGTCTGGATGCGCAAAGCGCGCGGGGGGTGGCCCGAGCGCTTCGGCAAGGGGCCGGCGCTGGGCGAACCGGGCGAGAAGCCGCGGGTGCTGCTGCACGCGGTCTCGGTGGGGGAGGTCAACGCGCTGCGGACGCTGGTGCCGTTGCTTGAGGACCGGGCGGAGGTGGTGATCGCCTCGTGGACGGACACGGGGATCGAGCGGGCCCGGAAGGTCTTCGGCGACCGGCACGAGATCGTGCGCTACCCGCTGGACTTTTCGTGGAGCGTGCGCCGGATGCTCGACCGGGTCAGGCCCGACGCGGTGGGGCTGGTCGAGCTGGAGCTGTGGCCGAACTTCGTGCGGGCGTGCGCGCGCCGGGGCGTGCCGGTCTGCGTGATCAACGGGCGGCTGAGCGCCAAGTCGTTCGGCGGGTACCGGCGGATCAGGCGGTTTGTCGGCCCGTCGTTCGCCTCGCTCAGCTTCGCGGCGGTGCAGGACGGGGCGTACGCCGAACGCTTCGTGCAGATGGGCGTCCGCGAGAACGACTGCCTGATCACCGGCACGATGAAATGGGACACGGCGGTGATCGAGGACGAGGTCGCTGGGGCGGCCGAGCTGGCCGAGGCGATGGGGATCGACCGCTCGCGTCCGCTCGTGGTCGCGGGCAGCACCGCCGAGGGCGAAGAAGCGCTCCTGCACAAGAGCGTGCCCGAGGGCGTGCAGCTTCTGTGCGCTCCGCGCCACCCGCCGCGGTTCGATGAGGCGGCGGCGGCTCTGCCCGGGTGCGTCCGCCGATCGGCGGGAGGGCGGTCAGCAGGAGCGGGCGCCGACCGGTTTCTGCTCGATTCGATCGGGGAGCTCCGGGCGGCGTACAGCCTCGCGGATGCGGTGGTGGTGGGGCGGTCGTTTGTGCCCAGGCGCGGGTCGGACCCGATCGAGCCCGTCGGGCTGGGCAAGGCGACACTGATCGGGCCCTCGTTTGAGAACTTCGATTCGGTGGTCCGGACGCTCTGTGGGGCGGGGGCGCTGCGGGTGGTCGATCGGGAGGGCTTGGCCGGGGCGGTCAGCGGCCTGCTGGGCGATCCGGAGACGCGCCGGGCGATGGCCGAGGCGGGGCGGCGGACGATCGCAGAGCACCAGGGAGCGAGCGAACGGCACGCGGAACTGCTTGTTTCGCTCGGGCGTGAGGGGATGGGTCGTCGCGGGGCGGGGTGAGCCCATACGATCCCGGCCTTGCGGGTGACGGTCCGTCGCCCCCGGATCCGGAGTGGGCCCGGGGCATCGGGTGTGTCCTGCGAGGCGAATATGGCGTAGCGGGGGGCGTAGCTCAATGGTAGAGCAGCGGCCTTTTAAGCCGTTGGTTCAGGGTTCGAGTCCCTGCGCCCCCACTTTCCCGTTCGTGCAGAGGATTGGTCGGCCCGAAAGGGCGGAGGACGCCGCGGAATGACGACGATCGCGCCGGCGGGTTTGTTTGTGTTGCACACGCAGTGGTCGGCGGGTGCGCTGCGGCTGTGGGCCGAGAGCGCCGAGGCCGCGGCTTCGGCCGGCCCGGGTCTGGCCGAGACCGAGGCCAAGCACTCGCGTCCGCACCCGTTCAGCGCCGACGCGGACGCGCTGGCGGAGGTGCTCAAGTCCAGGCTCGGGACGCTGGCGCCGCGTGACATCGGCGAGTTCGAGCTGCTGCTGCCCTCTGCCGACGGTGTGCGCCCGCTGCCAAGCGACCGGCTCGCCCGGCACACGATGGCCGGCGACGGTGAGCGGCCCGTGGCGGCGGGGCTTTCGAGGTTCCGGGTCGCTTCTGCGACCGTGCCCGCCCAACGCGTCTTGGGGCTGCTGGACGCGCTGATCGAGGCGGAGGACGCCGAGGGCGAGGGGCCGGAAGTGCTGTACGGCCCCGGCGTGGTGTTCTGCGCGACCGCGGGCGCGATGGTGCGCCACCTGCTCGTACAGCAGCGTTTCGTCCCGATGCTCTCCCAGGACGCCAAGGGGGGGCTGCACGCCTCGTGGAGGCCATGGCTGAGCGACGAGGCGACGGCGTCGCGGATGGGCCGGCTGCTCAGGGCGATGCCCCCGGCCTCGCGTGCGGCGATCGACGAGTTTTCGCACCAGCCCTGGCCGATTTTGGAAGACATGCTCTGGCGGGTCGTGGACGCCGAGTGCCGCAAGGTCATGCAGCGCGAGGCGATGCACGACACGATCGAGGGTCGCGAGGCTTCGGACCCGCATGTCGCGTGGCTGAAGGCGCTGCTGTCAGAGCGTGTGCCGGCGACGGCGCCGCCCAATGTGCGCCAGGAGATGATCAAGCGGGTCCGCAACTGGATCGGGCGGCTGGAGGAGCGCGGGGCGAGCGCGTTGTGGCGCCTCTGCCTGCGTCTGAACGAGCCGATGGACCCGGCGATCATCCCCGAGATGCAGCGCCCGCCCGAGACGGTCGGCTGGTCGCTGAGCTTCCATCTTCAGGCGGTCGACGCGCCCGAGGTGATGATCGACGCGGCGGACATCTGGCTGCTGCCCGCCGATGGCGTGTCGATCGAGGGGCGTCGCGTCGAGCAGCCGCAGGAGCTGCTGCTGGCGGAGCTGGCACGCGCTTCGAGGCTGTTCAAGGAGCTCGATGCGGCGCTGAACGAGGCGGAGCCGGTGGACATCCGGCTGCCGACGGAGAAGGCGTACGAGTTTCTGCGCGAGGTGCGTCCGATCCTGGTCGAGCAGGGGTTCGGCGTGCTGTCGCCGGCGTGGTGGGAGAGCTCGGGTTCGAGGCTTGGGGCGAGGCTGCGGATCGATTCGGACTCGCCGCCCGAGCCTGGCGAGCCGGGCGCCGGGGGCACGGGGGCCGCGACGCCCCAGCTGGGCCTCTCGACGCTGGTGGACTACCACTGGGAGATCGCCGTCGGCGACACGACGCTGACCTTGCGCGAGTTCGAGCAGCTTGCGCAGGGGGGGAGCCCGCTGGTGCGGATCGGTGGCAAGTGGGTCGAGATCCGCCCTGAAGATGTCAAGAACGCGGTGAAGTTCATCCGGGAGAACCCGGGCGGGCAGATGCGGATCGGCGAGGCGCTGCGTCTGGCGTTCGCCTCCGACACGCGCGAGACGGGCCTGCCGATCGTGGGGATGGAGGTCGGGGGCTGGCTGAGCGGGCTGATGGGGACGGATGTGTCGCGCGAGGGGCTGCCGGCGGTCGAGCAGCCCGCGGGGTTCAAGGGCACGCTGCGGCCTTACCAGGTTCGCGGCGTCTCGTGGATGAGCTTCCTCGAACGGTTCGGCTTCGGCGTCTGCCTGGCCGACGACATGGGTCTGGGCAAGACGATCCAGCTCCTGGCGCTGTTGGTGCACGAGCGTGAGGACCGCGAGAAGCGTGTGGCGGCGGGCGAGAGCATGGATTTCATCGGCCCGACCCTGCTGATCGCGCCGACCTCGGTGCTCGGCAACTGGATGTACGAGACGAGCCGCTTTGCGCCCGCGCTGGTCTCGATGATCCACCACGGCGTCGAGCGTCTGACGGGGGACGCGTTCGTCGAGAAGGCGACCGCCTCTGACATCGTCATCACGACCTACGCGCTGGCGCACCGCGACAGGGAGCTGCTCGACCGCGTTCGCTGGGGGCGGATCGTGCTCGACGAGGCGCAGTATGTGAAGAACCCCTCGGCCAAGCAGAGCCAGGCGGTGCGTGGGCTGATCGCCGACAAGCGTATCGCGCTGACGGGCACGCCCGTCGAGAACCGGCTGAGCGAGCTGTGGTCGATCATGGAGTTCCTCAACCCCGGGTACCTGGGCGACCCGACGAACTTCCGGCGTCGCTTCTCGCTGCCGATCGAGCGGTACCACGACAAGAACAAGTCCGAGCAGCTCAAGGGCCTTGTGCGTCCGTTCATCCTGCGTCGGCTCAAGACCGACCCGCAGGTGGTCTCGGACCTGCCCGAGAAGCTCGAGTCCAAGGAATACTGCCACCTCACGGGCGAGCAGGCGGAGCTCTACGAGAACTGCGTGCGCCGGATGCTGGGCGATGTGGAGCGGGCAGAGGGCATTCAGCGCCGGGGGCTGGTGCTCAGCGCGCTCATCCGCCTCAAGCAGATCTGCAACCACCCGTCGCAGTTCCTCAAGGACCACGACGCGTCGAGCGGGCGTCCGCCCTCGGCGACGAGGTCGGGCAAGGCGATCCGCCTGATCGAGCAGGTCGACGAGGTTTTGGCCGAGAGCGAGCAGGCGATCGTCTTCACGCAGTTCCGCCAGATGGGGCATCTGCTCCAGCAGATGCTGCGCCACGAGTTCGACCGCGACATCCTGTTCCTCCACGGCGGCACGCCGCAGAAGCAGCGCGAAGCGCTCATCAAGGCGTTCCAGAAGGGCGACGGTTCGAGCCCGATCTTGATCCTGAGCCTGAAGGCGGGCGGCGTGGGTCTGAACCTGACGGCCGCGACGCATGTCTTCCACTACGACCGCTGGTGGAACCCTGCGGTCGAGAACCAGGCGACCGACCGTGCCTATCGCATCGGGCAGACGCGGACGGTGGTGGTGCACAAGTACCTCGTTCGCGGCACGCTGGAAGAGCGCATCGATCAGATGATCGAGCAGAAGACCGAGCTTGCAGAGAACATCATCGGCTCGGGCGAGCGCTGGCTGACCGAGCTGGACACCGAGGATCTGCGCGAGCTTCTGGCGCTGCGTTCTGACGCGGTGGGCGACGAGTAGCGTTCCGTTTCGCAGGTGAACTTCATCGCCGGGCCCCCCGGCGACGGCTTGCGGGCGGGTCTGGTCGTGTTGTTTGGCGTGCGGACGGCCCCTGCGGGTGGACAATCGCCCGGATCGGGCGAACCCTTGAGGCTGGCCCTTGCTCACCGACGGTGCGGCCTCCACCCATGACGCCGCAGGACAGGCGGAGACGGATCGCATGCATCCCCAACCTCCAAGGCCCCCCAAACGAGAGGCGTGGCACCCCAACCCACGCCCACGGAAGGAACTGCTGCGCCCGCGCAAAGTCCGCTCGGGCGTCAAGCTGACGATGAGCGACGAGGATCTGCGCGGCAACTGGGCCGCGGAGCGTTGGATCCGCCTGATCGAGGCCGCGGCCCCGGGCGAGCAGATGGTCGAGGGCGTCGAGTACGCGAGGCTCGGGCAGGCGCGATCGGTCGAGTACGAGCCGGCGACGGTCGAGGCGTTTGTGCAGGGGCGTTCGTACACGCCGTACCGGACGACGGTGTCGCTGCCCCGTTTCGGCGAGGACAAGTGGGTGCAGGCGATCGCGTCGATGGCGGAGGAGGCGGTCTACGCCGCCAAGCTGCTGGTGGGTGAGCTGCCGAGCAACATCGAGGATCTGTTTGCGCCGTTGGGCGTGAAGCTGTTTCCTGCGGAGCCTTCTGAGCTGAAGGTGACCTGCAGCTGCCGCGAGGAGAGCGACTGGTGCAAGCACACGGTCTGCGTGGCGCACCTGATCGCTCAGCAGCTCGCCAACGACCCGTTCACGGTCTTCACGCTGCGTGGGATGCCGGGGCGTGAGCTTTTGGAGCGGCTGCGTCAGCGTCGGGCGGTGTCGGGCGTGTCGGGCGAGGTGCCGGTGTATGTGCCGCGGGTGGAGGGCGTGTCGGACATCATCGCGCCGGATCTGGACCAGCAGCTGGAGAACTTCTGGCAGGTCGGGCCGGATCTGGCGGAGATCGACACGCCGATGGACCCGCCGGAGGTGGACAAGCCGCTGTTGCGTCGGCTGGGCCAGAGCCCGTTTACCGAGAGCCGGTTCCCGCTTGTTGGGCTGCTGGCGACCTGCTACGACCTGATCGCCGAGGCGGCCAGGCCGGACGCGCCGGGCGATCTGCTCGACGACATGGACGCCGAGGCGGATGGCGCGGCTCCGGAGGCCGAGGCCCCGGTCGAGGAGCCCCCCGCCCCGAGGCCGGTGATGAAGCCCAAGGTCAAGGGCGTGGTGGGCAAGGGCAGGGCGCAGAGGAAGAAGTGAGGGCCGCGGTGCGGCCCGGGCGCGGGGCGCTGGGTCGCGGAGGCTGTGCATGCCGGGGGGACCTGGACGCCGATCCCTGAGCGAAGCGAAGGGTCGGGTCGGCGCTTGCAAGGACGATCGAGGCGAACCCACGCCCCACACCCAACCCCCTTCACCCTGCCTAAAGTTGCCCCGACAGTTTGCGGAGCCGACGGCGACGGAAGCGCACGGAGCGCTGAGGCGTCGTCAGGGGTCGCACCCATGACCGGGTTTTCCCGGTTGCGGCAGGGGTGATCCAAGCTCCAAGGCCGGAGATTCCGGCCGAATCGTGCCGCGGTCGGGGCGTCTGGTCCGGGTTGGAACCCGGCGGGCACTCCGGGCCGCGTTTGAGCCGGTCCGTGAGAGCCCGAGCCGCTTGCTGCGGCTCCCAGAATCGAAGGAGGCGGTCCCGCCCCCCTGACCCTCGAAGCGACGCGTTGACGACCCGGATCTCGGGCGTGTCAACCCGGTGGTGTAATCGGCAGCACAGCAGTTTTTGGTACTGTTAGTCCAGGTTCGAGTCCTGGCCGGGTTGCTTCACCTCGCGTCGACGCCGGATGACGGCGGTGGCGGGCCGCAGAGCCCCTTGACCAACGAATCGACTCAACACGGATCGGACGGCCGGGAAGGCCCTGCGGCGATCATTCTGGCCGCGGGCAAGGGCACGCGGATGCAGAGCGACCTGCCCAAGGTCTGCCACCCGATCGGCGGGCGGCCGATGGTCTGCGCCGTCGCCGACGCCTGCCTTGAGGCGGGGTGCACGCGCCTGGTGGTCGTGGTGGGGTACAAGCAGGAGCTCGTCCGCGAGGCGCTGGCCGACTACGGGGGCCAGGTCGAGTACGCGGTGCAGGAAGAGCAGCTCGGGACGGGGCACGCGGTGATGTGCGCCGCGGACGCGTTCGGCGATCGGCCTTCGGGCGATGTGTTCGTGCTCTGCGGGGACGGGCCGCTGATCCGGGCCGAGACGCTCAGGACGGTGCTGAAGGCCCATCGCGAGGCTGGGGCCGCGGCGACGCTCGCGACCAGCGTGATCGATGACCCGGCCGGGTACGGGCGGATCGTGCGTGACGGGTCGGGGCGGTTTACCGCGATCGTCGAGCAGAAGAACGCGACGCCCGAGCAGCTGAAGATCCGCGAGGTCAACCCGAGCTACTACTGCTTCGAGGCCGGGGCGCTCTTCGGGGCGCTCAAGAAGGTGGGGCGGAACGAGAAGACGGGCGAGTACTACATCACCGATGTGCCCACGCTGCTGCTCGAAGACGGCGGGCGGGTCGAGGTGATCGAGGCCGTGCCCCCCGAGGATGTCCTGAGCATTAACACCACGGAACAACTGGCGGAGGTCGACCGGATCTTCCGCTCGCGAACGGGGGCCCGATGAACGGCGCTGTGCAGGAGATCATGGGCGAGCTGAAGGTGTTCGCCGGGCGCAACAGCGTGCATCTGGCGGCGTCGGTGTGCGAGCACCTGGGCCGGCCGCTGGGCGACGCGAAGACCTTCGTGTTCCCCGACGGGGAGCTGCTCGTCAAGCTCGACGAGGATGTGCGCGGGCGGGATTGCTTTGTGATCCTGTCGACGGCGCAGCCGGTCAACGACAACCTGGTCGAGTTGTTGATCTTTATCGACTGTCTGCGCCGGGCGTCGGCGAGGCGGGTGACGGTGGTGACGCCGTATTACGGGTACGGGCGTCAGGACCGCAAGGACGAGGGCCGCGTGCCGATCACGGCGAAGCTGGTGGCGAACCTGATCACCGGGGCGCGGGCGGACCGCGTGCTGGCGATCGACCTGCACGCGGCGCAGATCCAGGGGTTCTTCGACATCCCGATGGACCACATCACCGCGACGCCGATCTTCCTGGACTACTTCCGCTCGATGCGGGAGGAGCTGGGCGATCTGTGCCTGGTGAGCCCGGATGTGGGCAACATGAAGGTCGCCGAGAAGGTGGCGAACCTGCTCGACGGGGATCTGGCGATCATCAACAAGCGGCGCCTCAGCGGGTCGGAGGTGGCGACGGGCAAGCTCATCGGCACGGTCGATGGCAAGACCGTGCTGATGTACGACGACATGATCTCGACCGCCGGGACGGTGGTCGAGGCGGCCAAGCTCGTGCGCGAGGCGGGGGCGACGAAGGTGATCGTCGCGGCGACGCACGCGGTGCTGGCCGGGCCGGCGATCGAGCGGCTCTCGACGGCGCCGATCGACCGGGTGGTCGTCTCCGACACGGTGCCCTTGGGCGACCGGGCCACGCCCCTCAAAGACAAGCTCACGGTGCTGTCTTGCGGGCGGCTCCTGGGCGAGGCGATCAGGAACATCCACGAGAACAAGTCGGTCAGCGCGCTGTTTCGGAACAGCGCCGGGCCGAAGCGGTAGACAGAACCTCAAGAGAGCAGAGCGGGCGCCAGGCCCCGCGTGTAAGGAAGACAGCCATGCATGAAGACGCACCGATCATCAGCGCCGAGCGGCGAGAGCGAGTGGGCACCAAGTACGCCAAGAGGCTCCGCGCCTCGGGGCGCCTCCCGGCGGTCGTGTACGGGCACAAGGAAGAGCCCGTTTCGATCTCGCTGGACCGCAAGGAGGCCGTGCGGATGCTGACCCGGGGCGAGCGGGTGTTCCGCCTGTCGCTCGACGGGGACGACAAGCAGTTCGTGCTGATCAAGGAGGTCCAGTTCGACCACCTCGGCACGGACCTGGTGCACGCGGACTTTGCGCGTGTGGACCTCGACGAGCGAGTGGAGGTTCGTGTGCCGATCAGCCTGGTCGGCGAGGCCAAGGGCCTCAAGAGCGCCGGCGCGGTGCTCATGCACCCGATCACCGAGGTCGAGATCGAGTGCAGCCTGTTCAACCTGCCCGACGAGATCGAGGTGGACATCAGCGATCTGGATGTCGGCGAGTCGATCACGGCGGGCGAGATCACGCTGCCCAAGCCGACGATGGTGCTGCTGAGCGATCCCGACACGGTGCTCGCGACGATCACCACCGTCGAGGAAGAGGCCCCGGACGAAGCGGCGACCGTCGACGCGGGCGCCGAGCCGGAGGTCCTGACCCGCAAGAAGGACAGCGAAGACGCGGGCGACAAGAAGCCCGCGAAGAAGGAAGGCTGAGCCAACGCTGCCCGGCGGGCGAACCCCGCCCGCCGGCGCAGCAAGCGAACGGAACCGATGCGGTGAAGATCATCGTCGGACTGGGCAACCCCGGAAGGCAGTACGCCAGCACCCGGCACAACGCGGGGTACATGGTCGTCGACCGCCTCATCGAGCGCCACGCGCCGGGGGAGTCGGTGCGCCTCAAGCACCAGGCCGACACGGTCGAGGCCCGGATCGGCGGCGAGAAAACGCTGCTGATGAAGCCCGTCACCTACATGAACCGATCGGGCGTCAGCGTGCAGGACGCGGCCCGGTTCTACAAGATCGACCCCGCCTCGGATCTGCTGGTGGTCACCGACGACCTCTCGCTCCCGGTCGGGACGATCCGCGTGCGGGCCTCGGGTTCCGACGGGGGGCACAACGGGCTGAAGGACATCACGCGGGCCTTGGGTGGCGACGCCTACCCGAGGCTGCGCGTGGGGATCGACGCCAAGCCCCCGTTCATGGACCAGGCGGACTGGGTCCTCAGCCGTTTCGCCGACGAGGACGGGGCCAAGGTCGAGTCGGCGATCGCGCAGGCGGTCGACGCGGCCGAGTGCTTCATCGCCGAGGGCGCCGTCAGCGCCATGAACAAGTTCAATCGCAAGGTGAAAGAAAAGCCCGAGTCGGCCAAGGACTCTAAGGCGGACGCACGGGCGGATCGGGAGCCCGAGACAGAGCCCGGGGTCGACCCCGGCTGGCTCGGCGGGAACTGAAACAGCAAGCAAAGCAGAGAGCAAGCAGAGCAGCAAGCGGCGGCGCGAGCCGTCGGGAAGGAACGCAGATGGCAGAATCAAGGATCAGCGCGTACGAGGCGATGTTCGTCGCCAGCCAGTCGGAGGCGGCGGACTTCTCCGGCCTCATCGACCACATCAACACGCTGCTGGAGCGTGCGGGCGCCGAGCTCGTGGCGATGCAGAAGTGGGACGAGCGTCGTCTCGCCTTCGAGATCGACAAGCAGCGTCGGGCTGTGTTCATCCTGACCTACTTCCGGGCGCCGACCGAGAGCATCGCCCGCCTGGAGCGGGATGTGCGGATCTCCGAGCGTCTGCTCCGGGCCCTGGTCGTCCGGGCCGACCACCTCACCGAGGAAGAGATGCTCGCCTTCGACGCCCGCGAGGAGCTCAAGACCGAGGCCAAGCTGCGCGCCGAGCGTGCGGCCAAGGAGGCCGAGGCCGAGCAGTCCAAGGTCCAGGTGCTCAGCGCCGAGGAGGCCGCAAGGGCCAAGGCCGAGCAGCAGGCCGCCGATGAGCCTGAAGCGGCCGATCGGGCCGACGAGCATGGCGATCAGGACGGTTCGGAAGAGGTCGAGGCGTCGGCGGAGAAGGCCTGAGGCCCTGGTGGCCCCTGACAACCGATAGGAGGTCGCATGGCCGGGAACTTCAACAAAGTGTTCCTGATGGGCAATCTGACGCGCGATGTCGAGCTGCGCCACACCTCGGGCAACCAGCCCGTGGCCAACCTGAGCATCGCGGTCAACCGCAGGTTCAAAACGCAGTCGGGCGAGCAGCGCGACGAGACCACTTTCGTCGACTGCGAGGCGTGGGGTCGGACCGCCGAGGTGATGAGCCAGTACCTGTCCAAGGGCAGGCCTGTCTTCGTCGAGGGTCGCCTTCGCCTCGACCAGTGGCAGGACCAGCAGGGGCAGAACCGCTCGAAGCTGAAGGTGGTGATCGAGTCGTTCCAGTTCGTCGACAGCCGCGCCGAGGCGGGCGGGGGCTCGGCGGGCCCGGCGCCCACGCGCCAGGGCGGGGGGCAGGACTACGGGGGCGGTTCGTACGAACCGGGGCCCCAGGGCCCCGACGACGACATCCCGTTCTGAGCCGGCGCGGTGTCGGCCGTCTCGGCGGGAACGCCTAGAGTTCCCGCTCGCCGTGGTCCCGCGTAGGGGCCCGGCACAGCCGTTGGGGCGTCGGGCTTCTGTGCCCGCCGCTCCTGAACTTCGCCGGGACATGCCCGGCAAGGACAGCGAAAGGAAAGCGATATGTCCAGATCCGTCCGTCTGCTGCTCACCGAGAATGTCGACAACCTCGGCATCGTGGGCGATGTCGTCAGTGTGCGTTCGGGCTACGCCCGCAACTTTCTCCTCCCGCGCGGGCTCGCGACCGTCCCCAGCGACGATGTGATCGAGGCCCTGAAGGAAAAGCGGGCCCAGGCCGAGCGCGAGCTGGCCGCCCTCCGCTCCGAGCGCGAGAAGATGATCAAGAAGATGGAGGGCGTCGAGGTCACCCTCAAGCGTTCCTGCAACGACCAGGGCATCCTCTACGGGTCGGTCACCCAGCAGGACATCGCCGAGGCCATGACCGGCGCCGGCTACACCGTCAAGCCCCGCGATGTCCGCCTGCCGCACACCATCAAGCGGGTCGACACCTATGAGGTCCACATCAAGCTCGACCAGGACCTCGAGACCGACATCCGCCTGCATGTCGAGGCGGACCGTGTCATCGACGAGGATCGCGGCGAGGAGATGGATTTCGACAACGAGGGCAACCTGATCGAGAAGCCCCGTCGCAAGGCCCGCGAGGCGGCCGAGGGCGAGAAGGCCGGGGCCTGAAAGCCCGCTGCTCTGATCTCACGCAATGAAAGAGGGCGGCCCGTTCGGGGCCGCCCTTTTCTTTGGCGTTTCTGTCAAACGGCGGGGCTCACCAGCGGACGCGGGCCTCGAAGCCGGGGTTGAACCGCAGGACCATCTTGTCGCCGATGGCCATCCCGACGATGCGGGCGTTGACCGGGACCTCGAACATGAGGAAGGCCGACTGCTGCGGCTGGTTCCTCGAGAGCTGTCCGACATCGGCCATGCCCGAGAGCGGCCGGTCCTTGGTGAAGCGGAGGCGGACGCTGTTGCGTTCCTCCATGATGAAGCCGATGCAGTCGTAGGCGAAGCCGTTCTCGTCGACGAGGAAGATCGGCTGGTCGCGGGGTGCTTCCTCGATCTCGCGGAGGTCGTAGCGTGCGGTGAGGTTGTCGTTGTTGGTGCCCTGCTTGAGTGTGATCCAGACGAGCTGCGCGCCGGTGCTGACGCGGAACTGGTTCACCTGGAGGGCCCGCTCGGTGATCCGCTGCTTGATGCTGTCGGGGTCGAAGAGCTGCTCGCCCCCGATGATGCGCCGGTCTTCGTCGGTGCGGATGCTGGAGGTGCGGCCGTCCATGAGCATGTAGCCCATGGGCAGGCGGTCGGAGATCAGGATGCCCGTCTCGCGGAGAGTCTCCTGGCGGACATCGCGGGTGAGGGCCTGCGACTCGTCGAACTCGATGCGTCCGCCCTCGAAGATCGCGCCGGAGTTGATCGCCCTCTGGCGGTCCTCGGCGCTGCCGAAGCGGGCGGGCTCGGAGCGTCGGTCGACCGCGAGGCGGAGGTTGCGGACGAACAGGCCCTGGGGGGTGTAGCCGGCGGGGATGATGAACTCGAAGCCCATCGCGGGGGGGGTGCCGGGGATGGAGGCGTAGACCTCGTCGCCGGCGAGGTAGCGGACGGCCTCGCGCGAGCCGGTGACATCGCCCATCTCGCCGGGCTCGCGGGTTTCGACCTCGGTGATGATGGCGACGGGGAAGAGCTCGATCGAGTTCTCGCCCCGCGTGGCGACGAGGCGGACCTGCTCGGGCCGGATGGCGACCTGCGTGCTGTTGCGCTCGTAGGCGCCGGCCTCGAAGCGGACGACGAATCCGGCGACGAACGCGTCGGGTCGGACGAGGCTCTCGCCGGTGCGGTCGGTGTACTGGCGGTCGGCGCGGTTGAACCTGTCCTTGAGGAGGTCGGCGGTGCGTGCGCCCTCGATGCGCCGTCCCTCGGGGTCGAGCCCGACGGTGTACCAGCTCAGCAGGCGGACATCGCCCGGGCGGATGGTGATCCGGCCGTCGCCCCCGTTTGCGGAGGTGCGCATGGTTGAGCCGACATCGGGCAGGTTGGGGTACAGGCGAGCGAGCGAGCGGGACGGGTTCGGCTGGAGCACGGTCGTGCTGAGGCGCCCGTAGAACCCGGCGACGATGTCGTCGACGGGGACCCAGAGCTTCGAATCGCTCTCGAGGGAGCGGGTGGCCTGGTTCCAGTTGACGCGCTTGTAGCCGAACATCGACTCGCCCATCCAGAGGGTGTTGGCGCCGATGACCAGCAGCCCGGCGGTGATCACGCCCGAGAGCGCCCCGCAGACCAGCCCTCCGACGAAGTCGGAGGTCTTGTCGAGGATCAAGTTCGCGGGGGCGATCTTGTCCATCCCGGTGCGGAGCAGCGCGAGGCTGGCGCCGAAGACCAGCAGCAGCGAGAGGGCCCACGCGGCGCTCTCGATCGGGGCGAGGAAGCCCGACCTGGGCGAGTTCTTCATGATGAGGTGGGCGACGGGCTCCCAGAAGGCCAGGGCGATCGCGCCGGCGGCGACGACGCAGATCAGGTGCAG
Organism: Phycisphaerales bacterium; assembly: GCA_007694925.1. Lineage (GTDB taxonomy): Bacteria > Planctomycetota > Phycisphaerae > Phycisphaerales > UBA1924 > SLFH01. Next base: position 17,614 of record REET01000155.1, read on the forward strand.
CAGCCCGCTGAAGAAGCCGCGCGTGCCCCATGTGTAGGCGAGGCCCGCGACGACACCGATGGCGATGAGGTTCATGATCATGGTGCGTTTCCTCGTCGGGGCGTTAGGAGACTTCGGCGGGCTTGGCCTGCTGGCCGCCCTGACGCGGGGGCTTGGCCGGCGTGTCGCTGGTGACGCGCACGACCTCCTCGATGCTGGTGACGCCGTCGACGGCCTTCTTGAGCGCCGCGGCCTGGAGTGTCGGGAGTTCCTGCTTGCGGAGCGCCGCGCGGAGCGCCTGGGCGTTGCCGGTCTTGATCGCTTCGCGTTCTTCCTCGCCGATCAGGTAGACCTCGAACACGCCCTCCTGGCCGATGTAGCCGGTGCCGCCGCAGGCCGGGCAGACCTCCGGCTTGTTCTTGATGAGCACCTGCCCGCCCTTTCGGTAGAGCTGCTGGACGCTCTCGGGCTTGAGCCCCAGCTTCTTGAGCATGTCGGGCGAGGGCTTGTAGGCCTGGCGGCAGTTCTCGCAGAGGCGACGCACGAGGCGCTGGGCGATCACGCCCTTGAGGCCGTCGGAGGCGAGTTCCGGATCGCCCACGGCCTTGACCCAGAGCTGCAGCGCCGTCAGCGCCCCGCCCGACTTCATCGAGACATAGCAGCGGGTGCGTTCGTGGTCGGCGCGGGCCATGATCTTGGCCGACTCGGCGTCGACCTCCGCGAAGCCGACCACATCGGGGTCGCGGCGGAGGATCGAGCGGGCGGCGGTGGCGAAGTCCGGTCCGTCGGCGGAGGGGGAGAAGAGCGACTGCTTGACGCCCTCGATCGGGTCGTCGATCTCGAGCTCGAGCGTCTGGACATTGGATGTGTACGCGTCGTGCATGCGGAGCAGGGAGTACATCGTGCTCGTCCGCCCCGCGTCGGGCGGCGCCGCCAGCAGCACCACGCCCTGGTTGACCGATGTGAGCTCCTTGACCACTTTGAGCTGCGGTTCGAGCAGGCCCAGCCGGTCGGCCGAGCGGCGGACCGCGTCGCGCGGGTTGAAGATCATGCTCAGGGTCATGCCCGCCTGGCCGCCCTGGGTCCGTGCGCGGGCGACGAAGCTCTCCTCGCCGCGCTCGATCTTGATGTCGCCGGTCTGACGCTTGCGCCGGTCCTGGACATCCATGCCGCCCGCGGCCTTCCAGAAGTCGATGATGCGGTGGGCGTCCTGTGCGGGGATCTGCTCGCCCCCCTCGCGCACGCCGTCGATCAGCATCGAGAGGACATAGGGCTTGTCCTTGCCGCCGGGCGTGAGGTCGAGCTGTTGGGCGCGGGCTTCGCGTGCCTTCATGACGATCTGCTCTGCGGCGATGCGGACCGCCAGCTCGGGCGTTTCGGCGGCTGGGACGCCGACGCGGGACTTGTCGGGCTTGTAGATTGTCAGCTCGGCCTTGCCGGCGTTCTTGTCCTTGCCGTCGTCCTTCTTCTCGAAGAGCTTTTTGAGGTCCAGGCGGAGGCGGTGGGCCTCGGGGATGCGGGGGTCCTTGTTGGTGACCAGCGGGAAGACCGCGATGTCGACCGCGAGCACCGCCAGGATGACCGCGAAGGAGATGAGGAACCCACCGATCCCCCCGATCCCGGCCATGGCGGGGACCGCCAGCCCGAGGACCAGGGCCGCCAGCCCGGCGCACAGGTGGCTGAGGTTCCACACCTCGCGTTTGAGGTGGAAGCGGGCCGCGTGCTTGTCGTAGACGTTGGAGACCAGCCTCGCCCACCCGTAGAAGGGCAGGGCGAGGATCAGGGCCTTCCACCACGAGACGAGCACCGCGGCGTCCGCGGCGAGTACGAGCGCCTGGGCCAGCCCCGGCGTGCCGGCTGCGAACGATGCGGTTGTTTCCACGGGACGGTCTTCCTCGGGGAGTGGGCGATGTCCTCTCGGCGGACCGGACGACGCGGGCGATGGCCCGCGCGGCCCGGGATCAGCCGAGCTTCTTCAGCTTCATCTGCAACTCGTCCACATTCGGACTGGCCTCCAAGGCCGTCCGCATGTGAATGTACTCCTTCTCCACCAGCTCCACAAGCGAGTCGTTGAAGTCGGTCATGCCCACCTGGCGGGCCTCGACAGCCTTGAGGTACTCACGGAGCTCGGCCTCGCGACCCTCCATGATGTGCTTCTGCACGACCGTGTTGTTGATCAGGATCTCGATCGCGGGGATGCGGTGGATGTTCTCGTGCAGCGTCGGCAGCAGCTTCTGGTACACGAACGCCCGCATCTGGTACGCGAGGATCTTCCGCACGCCCTCGATATCCTCGGCGGGGAACAGGCCGTAGATACGGCTGAATGTCTGCGTCGTGCTGGATGCGTGGATCGTCCCGTACACAAGGTGGCCCGTCTCGGAGGCCATCAGGGCGGCCTCGAAGGTCTCGGCGTCTCGCATCTCGCCGATAAGCACGATGTCGGGGTTTTCACGCACCAGGGCACGCAGCGCGATCTTGAAGTCCAGGCAGTCGATGCCGATCTCGCGCTGGTTCACCGTCGCGACCTTGTCCTCGAAGATGTACTCGATCGGGTCCTCGATCGTCACGATGTGCACCGGCTTGCGGGCGTTGACATAGTCGAGCATCGACGCGATCGTCGTCGACTTACCAGAGCCCGTCACGCCGCAGAGCAGCACCAGACCCTGGGGCTGGAGCGCGATCTTGGACATGATCGGGGGCAGGTGCAGCCCCTCGAAGGGGAGGATGTTGCTGGTGATGTTTCTGGCGGCGATCGCCAGCTTGCCGCGGGCCTGGAAGAGGTTCACGCGGAAGCGGTGCTTCTCGTCGTAGTCGTACGCGAAGTCGACCGAGCCGAACTTCCGCAGGTCCACGAATTGCTCTTCGCTGAGCACATGCTTGGCGATCTGCAGGAAGTCGTCGTGGGTGACGGGGTCGGTGTTCAGCGGCTTGAGGGCGCCGCGGACACGCAGCTTGGGGGGCTGGCCCGTCTTGATGATCAGGTCGGACGCCTCGTGCTCGATGCACGCCTTGAGGAACTTGCCAAGGCGTGTCTTGTTCGGGTCGTGCTTCGCATCGGGGTCCAGGGTCACATGGCCCACAGGGACCGGGGGGGTTGATGGGTAATCGATCGACATGAACAAAGACTCCTCGCGCGGGCCGGACGCGACACTCTGGCGTCGGCGAAACAGTAGACGCAGGCAGCCCCGCGAGCGTCCGGCGCCGGGCGCGCGTGGGGGTGACAGACTACACCATAACAGGTTCGATCTTCAACACCGCGGGGTTCCCGATACTCCGCCGCCCCCGCGTCGGGCGCTCAAGTCTCCGCCGGCGAGCAACCCCGGCCGCAGACGGTCCGGATAAACACCCACCCGCTCGGGGCACTTTCCGCCTGCCGAGGAGCCGCCCCGCGAAGGCGGCAAGCGGCGGTGAGAAAACAGCCCGGCTCGGGCCGGGCTGCGGTGGTGATCAGAGTGCCGGGGGGATCGGAGGGGCGCCTCAGCGCTGGGCCTGGACGGCTTCCTCGTCAGACTCCGCCTCGTCTTCCTTCTTGGTCCCCAGGAAGTTGGCCTCCAGCTGGGCCCGGATCTTTTCCATGGCCTTGTTCTGGATCTGGCGGACGCGTTCCTTCGTGACCCCGATGATCTGCCCGACCTGCTCCAGAGTCATCGGCTTCTCGGTCTCGGGCTGGGCCTCCCCCGCGGGGCGGAGGTTGAACCGGTGCTCGATGACCGTCCGCTCGACATCCGTCAGATCGGCCCGGTTCTCCAGCACGATCCTCTTGACCTCGTCGGCGGCGTCCTTCTCGAAGTCGCCCCGCTTGGTCTCGAGGTAGTTGCTCTTCTCGAGCTTGGGGTCGAAGTCGGTCGGGAAGCGCTGGCGGTACTTGCTCAGCTTCATGCCCTGGCGGCTGAAGGCCTTGAGGATGGCGCGGCAGGCGTAGGTCGAGAACTTGTACCCGCGACCGGCGTCGAACTTGTCGACCGCCCGGAGCAGGGCCATGTTCCCCTCGCTGACCAGGTCGGCGAAGTCGACTTCCGACATCCGCGTCCTCTTTGCCATCGCCAGGACCAGCGCGAGGTTGGTCTCGGCGATCTGCTCGCGGATCACATCGGCCAGCCGGTACCAGCGGAGCATCTCCTCGGCCTGCTCGGGCGCGGGCTGCTTGCTGGGGCTCGACCAGACCTCGTGCTGGAGCTTCCAGACGCGGTGGCGGGCGTAGTTGAACTGGTGGAAGAGCACCTTCTCCTCGGCCCCGGTCAGGATGACCTGCTGGGTCGACTTGACGGTCCTGGATCCCCGCGTGGCCGAGAGGTCGTCCATCACCGGGTGGTACCAGGTGGTGTCGGGCTTCTGGATGTCGGGGGCTTCCTCGTAGATCTTGCGCTCGGCGTCCTCCTCGTAGAAGGCCTCCGAGTCGATGTAGTCCATCTCGTGGCTGAGCAGGTGGTCCAGCAGTCGCTGGTCCTCGGAGCTGAGCCGGCGCATGACCGACCGGCGGCCCTCGCCCTTGGCGGACGAGGCCGAGGAAGACCCACGGCGCCGGCCGCGGAGGCGGTCCTGCTCGAGCGGCATCGGCTTTTTCTTTGGCGAATTGACCATCACCATCATCAACCTCGTCCTTGGTGCTCCGCACCCTTTGGACTCTTTTCCTTCCAACCTTCGGCGGAAGGATTTGATTCGCATGTCACAGGCCCGCGGTTGCGTCGATCGCCTTGCCACGGGCCACAACTTCCCGACCCCGTGCTTTCGCGGGGGCCGACTAAACCGACGCGGGCGTGTTCCCGGAATCCCGCCCGGTCGGGCGAAGCTCTTGGGTGACAGACCCGCTCATGTGCGCCCTCTCTCCGGGCGTCTTTCTTCGGGATGCGTCGGCTCGGATCTCGTGAGGAACGCTTTCGCAGCGATTTCATTCCCTACGCCGCGTGTCCGACCGTGGTTCGAGTCTCTCAAACGACGCTTCCGGCTGCGAGAGGGAACTTTCCTCCCGCCGGTTCCGGGCTCGATCGGTCAGAATTCCGGACCCTGTCGTCCGGCGATGGCGTTGGCTTGACCGTCTGGCTCGCTGGGCCACCCGTACAGGTGTTGACCCGGGCCGACGGTCCTATATCATCGCCAAGACAGATCCGGGCGCGACCGATCGCTCCCGAGCCGATCAGTGTAGCAGAATCCGCCGCGCGTGCAAGTGCGGCGGAGTTGGTGACATGCAGTCCACATTTTTCTACGCATGTCCCCCCGACCGAGAACCAACGCCCCGGTCTGCCGAGGCGATATCAAGCATTTGATCAGTCGTTGCTAGGGCACCATGCCGCATCGAAGACGGTGTGATCGCGAGCGACGAGCCACCGATGAGGAGAGACCGATGGCCTACGAACTTCCCCCCCTGCCTTACTCTGTCGACGCCCTTGAGCCGCACATCGACGCCAAGACGATGGAGATCCACCACGGCAAGCACCACAAGGCGTATGTGGACAAGGCCAACGCCGCCCTTGAGGGCACCGACTGGGCGGGCAAGCCCGTCGAGCAGGTGATCTCGGCGCTCGAGCGGCTGCCGCACGAGATCCAGGGCGCTGTCCGCAACAACGCGGGCGGGCACGCGAACCACTCGCTCTTCTGGCAGATCCTCGCCCCCGAGGGCAAGGGCGGCGGGGGCCGGCCCGAGGGTGCGCTCGGCGACGCGATCAAAGCGACTTTCGGATCCTTTGATGAGTTCAAGGAGAAGTTCGCCGACGCCGCGGCCAGCCGTTTCGGCTCCGGCTGGGCCTGGCTGTGCGTCTCTCCCGAGGGCAAGCTGCATGTGTACTCGACGGCGAACCAGGACAACCCGAAGATGCCCGAGGAGTTCGGTGGCAAGGGCCCCGGGCACACGCCGATCCTCGGTCTGGATGTCTGGGAGCACGCGTACTACCTGAACTACCAGAACCGCCGCCCGGACTACATCAATGCCTTCTGGAATGTGGTGAACTGGAAGAAGGTGGGCGAGCTGTTCAGCGAGGCGAAGGCCTGACTCTCAGGTCAGCAGCCAGATCCGGGTCTCAGGCGAGGCCCCGGTCCTCAAACAGAAGCCAGAATCGGTGCGCCGGGCGGTATCATCTCTGCGAAAGCGGGGCTGAGGCCGCTCGGCGCTTCGCTGCGCCGCGGCCGCCCTCCCTCTGTCCCGATGGAGCCGCCCGATGCGCAAGCGGATTCTTCTGACGATCTGGCTGAGCCTGCCGTTCATCGCGATCTCGATCCTGCTGCTGTCGATCGGGCACAACCTGCGCATGGGCCCTGCGATGGAGAACCCGCGCGTCGGCGTCGGCGCCGGGGACACGGGGGGCGCCAACGCGATCGGCGAGTGGTTCTTCGGCAGCCGCATCGACCAGACCTCCGAGCTTGAGGACGCCCGGCGCGGGCCGACGGCGATCCTCGGCGGGGAAGCCGAGCCCGAGACCGAACCGGTCGCGGGAGACGAGGCGTCGGAAGCCGACGCCTCGGCGCTCGCGGCGAACACGGCCGAGGCGCAGCCGGAGATGGTCGTGCCCGAGTCGCTGCCCCAGGGCTTCGTGATCGTCGTCGATGACCGCTCCGACGTCGCCGACGACGATGCGCCGATCCACCTCGCGAGCAACCACAACGGCTGGAACCCGGGTGACGCCAACCAGCGTCTTGTCCGTCGCAGCGACATGCGCTGGCAGATCGTGCTGCCGCAGCCGACCAACCCCGACCGCATGCAGTTCAAGTTCGCGCTGGGGTCGTGGGAGCGTGTCGAGCTCTCTGAAGATGGCGAGGACAATGTGCCCAACCGGACGCTGCCCTTGGTGGATCGCGCGCGGTACGCCGACGGGACGCGGCCGGTCTTCGAGTTCGTGGTGCAGCAGTTCCGCGAAGGGCGTGCGCCGACGGACATCGTGCGTCTTGACCGCTACCGCGAGCTGGATGTGACCGGGACGGTGCGACGCCTTGAGGTCACGGGCGGCGCCGGCGGCGCTGTGGGCGCGCAGCGCGACCTGTTGGTCTGGCTGCCCCCGGGCTACGACGAGCCGGAGAACGCCGAGCGCCATTACCCCGTGCTGTACCTGATGGACGGGCAAAACATCTTCGAGCAGTTGCCGGGCGTGTGGGGCGAGTGGCAGGCGGACGAGACGGCGCAGCGTTTGGTCGAGCTGGGGCTGATCGAGCCGGCGGTGATCGTGGGCGTGCCGCACGCGGGGCGGTACAGGGCCGAGGAGTATCTGCCGATGCGCGCACTCGACAACGCCGATCCTCACGGCGAGGCGTTCGTCTCGTGGCTTCGTCACGAGGTCTTCCCTCGCGTCGAGCGTGCGTTCCGAGTGAGCGACGATCCGGCGGACCGCGGGATCGGGGGCGCGAGCTTCGGGGCGGTGATCAGCGCGTACGCCGCGGCCGAGCATCCCGGCGCGTTCGGCTTCCTGCTGCTCGAAAGCATGCCGACGCTCGCGGGGGCGGAGGGTCGCTGGAAGCGGTACCTGGAATCTGTCGATCGCTGGCCCGAGCGGGTGTACATCGGGATGGGCGGGCGCGAGGTCTCCAACGACGAGGCGGACCGCGAGCTGAACGAGCGGTTTGTGAGCTGGGCGCGCGAGCTTGAGGGGATCTTCGCGAGGGCGGGCGTGGAGTCCGACCGTCGCCTCTTGGTCATCACGCCCGAGGCGAACCACAACGAGGACGCGTGGGCGGAGCGCTTCCCCGATGCGCTGCAGTTTCTGTTGCCGCCGCGCGGGGATTGAGCGTGCGCTTCGGGCTCGCCGCGCGGATGACAGCCGTGGGGCGGCGAATCTCTCCGCGTCGGACGGGGGTTGAGCATGCGGCACCGCGGCTATGTCAAGCGGATGCCGGCCTTGCGGAGTCTTGAGCCGCGGCATCTCGACGCGGCGATCCGGCGCGCCAAGCGTGGCACCGCGTCGAGGCGACTCGGAACGCCTTTGGTCGTGAACCTGGTGTTGTTCTGCCTGCTGATTCTGCCGCTGTGGGTGCTCGTGTTTCAGTTCGCGGTGCTCGCCGTGCCGTGGCTGCGTTCGGCCGGCACACCGAGACCGTTCCAATGGCTTTTTATCGCGGCGATGGTGTCGGTCGTTCCGCTCGGCTGTTGGCTGGGCGGATGGTTGTGGTCGCGGATGGGATCAGACATGGCGTCGCGCGAGCTCGCTCGGCGTGTGCGGGAGCGGCGGGAGTGCGTGGCGTGCGGGTACAACCTCGCGGGGATCGACGACAGCGAGCGATGCCCCGAGTGCGGCGCGGCGAATCTTTCTGCGAGCGAGACCTGAGATGCACGGGGGCTGGGCGATCAGGCGGATGGCGGTGCTCGGGCGTCTGGGGCGGAGGGACCTCGGGCGGACACTGAGCCGGGCGAGGCTGGCGAGCATCGGTGCGTCGCTTTGGCTGCGTCTGGTCGTGTTTGTTTCGTGCTGGGCCGTTGTGACGATCTCGTTTGTTGCGATCTCGATCGGTTTGGTGCCGGTCGTTCTGTTCGCGGTCCCCGAGGTGTGGTGGGATCTTCCCGGCTTTCGCGGCGTGGTCGTCGCTTCGATCGCGGCAGCGTACCTGTTTGTCGCGGTATGGATGCCGTTGTGGACGGCGATGCAGATAGGGCACGCCGCGATGCTGCGGCGGATCTCGCGCTGGATCCGCGAGGGCTCGT
>REET01000312.1 GCA_007694925.1 Phycisphaerales bacterium
CCGGCGGCGTGATGTGCCCATCCTCCTCTCGATCGGCTACTCGACCTGCTACTGGTGTCATGTCATGGAGCGCGAGTCCTTCGAAAACGAAGACATCGGCCAGGACATGTCAGACAAGTTCGTCTGCATCAAGCTCGACCGCGAAGAGCGCCCCGATGTCGACGATGTCTACATGGCCGCGACCCTGCTCCTCCACGGCCAGGGCGGCTGGCCCATGACCGTCTTCCTCGAACCTGAGAAGCTCCGCCCCTTCTGGTGCGGCACCTACTTCCCGCCCGAGCCACGAGGCAGCGTCCCCGGCCTGCCCCAGGTCCTCGAAGGCATGCGCGAGGCCTGGGACAGCCAGCGCGACAAGGTCATGAGCCAGGCAGAAGCGATCGCACAGGCCGTGCGCGAGCACCTCGGCGTCTCGGCCAAGCCCGCGACGCTGGGCAGCCGCCAGATCGCCGACGCGGCGGGCGTCCTCCTCCGCTCCTTCGACCGCACGCACGGGGGCTTCGGCGGGGCGCCGAAGTTCCCTCAGGGTCCGAACCTCCGCTTCCTCGCCGAGGTCGTCGGCGTCGCAGGCGACGACGCGACCGGCAGGGCCATCGACCACGCACTCCGCTTCACCCTCGACAAGATCTGCGCCGGGGGCGTCTTCGACCAGCTCGGCGGCGGCCTGCACCGCTACGCCGTCGACGCCCACTGGACCGTCCCGCACTTCGAGAAGATGCTCTACGACAACGCGCTGCTTCTTGAGGTCTTGGCGATCTCGGCCAAGGAGCACGACGATGCCTTTCACGCCTCGGCCGCGCACGGGATCATCGACTATGTCCTCCGCGAGATGACCGGCCCCGAGGGCGGCTTCTACTCCGCCCAGGACGCCGAGGTCGACGGGCGCGAGGGCCTGAACTACCTCTGGACCCCACAAGAAATCGACGGCGTGCTGAGCGAGGACGACGCCTCGTTCGCCAAGCGAGTCTTCGGCGTCGACAAAGGCCCGAACTTCCAGGACCCGCACCACCCCGAAGACGACGCCAAGAGCGTCCTCCGCCTCGCCGACCGCCCCGAGCATGTCGCGCGCGAGATGGGGCTCTCCGAGCCGGACTTCCACGCGCGCCTCAAGAGCGTCAAGGCCGCGATGCTCGACGCCCGATCGAAGCGCAAGGCCGCGGCGACCGACGACAAGGTCATCGCCTCGTGGAACGCCATGATGATCGTCGCGATGGTCAGGGCGGGCGTGCTGCTGGAGCGGCCCGAAGCGATCGACGCCGCAGAACAAGCCGCGGCGTTCATCATCGAGACCATGGCGCCCGACGGTCGCCTGCACCGATCCTGGCGCGACGGACGCCTCGGCCCCGCCGGCTTCCTCGAAGACTACGCCGCGATGATCTCCGCACTCGCCGAGCTGCAAGCGGCAGGACGCGGCGACGGGCGCTGGCTGGAAGCGGCGCAGAACCTCCACGCCGAGGCCAACAAGCGTTTCGCCTCGCCCGACGCGCCGGGCGTTCTCTTCGACGCAGAGCCGCAAACCTCCGAACTCTTCGTGCGCACACGCTCGATGCACGACGGCGCGACACCCTGCGGCACATCGCTCATGCTCAACGCCCTGATCGACCTCGCCGAAGCCTCTGACAACGCCGAACCCCTCAACGACGCGATCGCCCTGCTCGAATCCGTCTCGCGCTCGGTCCGCGAGAACCCCGCCAGCACGATCAACTCGACGCGAGCGCTCTTGCGCCTGCTCAGAACCGAAGCGCCCAAGGCCGCCCCGCACCTCTTCGCAGAGCCCGACGACCAGGAAGAGCCGGACTTTGTTCAGCCCGAGGCCGACTTCACGCCCGTCGAGATCTACGCCGAGACCGAACGCGTCAGCGTCGGCCCCGAGCGTCCCGCGATCTTTAAGATCGTGCTGCGGATCAAGGAGGGGCACCACATCCTCGCCGCCGATCCCGGGCCAGAAGCGGCCGACATGGGCCTGATTCCCACGCGCGTGCTGGTCACCGGGGGCGCGGGGATCGCCGCCTACGCCGACTACCCCAAGGGCGAGCCCTACCGCCCGCCCTTTGCAGGCGAGGACGCACCGGAAATCCTAGTCTATAAGACTGATCAGGAGTTCGAGGTCGCCGTCGAGCTCGAAGGCGAGTGGGAAGGCACGCCCGTGCTCGCCCTGCGCTTCCAGGCCTGCACCGACGACGCCTGTCTGCAGCCCTCGACACTGGAGCTCGATGTCGCGATCGACCCGGAGGGCTGACGCAAAGCTTTAGGTGGCCCGGCTCGCCGAGCAAGCCCCTCTGGGGCGAGATCGGCGGCGCCAGAAGCAGTTTGTCGTTGACAGCAAAGCACCGGCGAATGAGCCGAAGACACAGCAACAACCGAGGGAAGCGCGGCGCTCACCCCCAAACCCGCAGCCGACGAAGCGCCGCCTCGATCTGCGCCGCCGTGTCCCCCTCGTGGTCGATCAGCACGGCGTTCCAGCCCGCCTTCCTTGCCGCCTCGATGTTGTCTTCGAGGTCGTCGAAAAACAGGATCGACGGCGCGTCAAACCCGCTCTCTTGCTCGAACCTGCGGTACACCGCCTCGTCGGGCTTGGCCTCGCCGAGCAGATGGCTCGCGTGCCGGTGGGAGAGCTTCTCGATCGTCGGGAAGTGGGGGAGCCCGTCGATGCCGCCGGGCAGACGCCGCAGCCAGTGGCGGGGGTTGGTGTTGCTGAGCAGCCCCGTTTCGACACCAGGCGTTGCGCCGAGGCGCTCGACGATCTCGCCCACGCCCGGGTACTCCTCCAGCAGCCACGCGTCGTGGATCAGCCGCACCTCGTCGGGCGTGTACAGCCCGTCGGTCTGCTCCGAGGCGAGCTGGAAGTACTCCTCGCACGAGAGCTCGCCCCGCTGGTACCGCCACGCGACTTTGCGCCGGTGCTGGGCGAGCACCGTGTCCTGCACATCGGCGCGGACGGGAAGGCCGGCCGCGGCGCACCCCTCGGCGAAGCTGCGGCAGATCCTCAGAATCACCCCGCCCCAGTCGAAGCAGACAAGGCGGATCGGCTCGTGCTCGGACATCTCGCGCTCCGTGCTCATCTGTCTTTGTCTTCGGCCGTGTCGGTCATCGGGCTGCCCGTCAGCTCGGGCTTCATGATCTCGCGCATGACCACCGTCGCGAACGCCCCGCGCGGCAGCGTGAACGCCACGCGCACAAAGTTCCCGACCTCGTCGACCCCGCCCTCGACATCCGTGTCTTTCACCGGCACGCGCAGCGGGCGGCGCACGCCCTCGAAGCTGGTGCGGATCTTCTCCGCCGGCTCGGTCACCGCCTCGACGCTCAGGCCGAAGCGCTCCAGCGCCGCGATCTCCCTCTCGTCTGTCTCGCCCGAGGCGCGCATCATCTTCGGCCCCCACATCGGGCCCGAGGGGCTGATCTCCAGCGCCGCGGCCCGGCGCGAAGTCTCCGGGTCCGCCGCCGTCTCGCTGTCGACGCTGAAGCACGCGCCGTTGTCGTGCTTGAAGGCGATGTCGCCCTCGCCGAGCTCCGCCAGCGTGCCGGCGAGCAGGCGCTCATCGAGCACCGCGTTGAAGACCGCCGACTGCATCGCGGTGAGGTAAAACTCGGTGACGGTCCGGCCGATCGCCTTGACCGCGCGCTGGGGCGTCCCGCCCCGCGACAGCACGCGCAACGCGGCGCACTCGGCGGCCAGATGGCGGGGCATCTTCGAGAGCGCACGCCCGTAATCGCCCTCGGTATACGCCAGACGCGAGGCCTCCTGACGCGAATCTTCCAGATCGCCCGGGCCGAGCATCAGGTCCAGCGCCGCCTTGTGCTCGCCGAGCACGATCGCGCGCCCGATCAGGTGGTTGTTGCCCATGTACCCGAAACGCTGCTCGCCCAGCCGGTTGGGCACGCCCAGCCTTTCGAGCTTGTTCAGCACGGCGTACGCCTCGCGCACATTCGTCGGCGAGACGCCCCGCACGCGGATCGAGAACCGGTTGCCGGTCAGATGCCCACGACGCAGCTTGTTGGTGTGTTGGTCCGCCCAGAGCACGCCGATCCGCTCGTCGGTGAGCATCGGGAAGTCGCTGACTGTCTTCCCCGGCGTGTGCACGCTGACGACCTGGCGCGTGATCGCGTGCTTGTCTTTCAGCCCCGCCACGCCCACAGCCGTCTTGGCCACCCCGAAGTGCTCGGCGAGGATCGCGACCAGTTCCAAGGTCGAGAGCGACCGCTTCTCGATGAACATGAAGATGTGCTCGCCCTCGCCGGCGGGCTGGTACGCGGGGATCTCCTCGACGAGGAAGTCCTCCGGACGCTGCTTGATCCGGCCACCGATCCCCGGGATTTCGCCCGACAGGTAGACCGCCGGGCGCACGCGCGGGTCGGTGTCGTGGGGGGGCGGGCTCGATCGGCCGGGCTCAGAGTTCATCGCGCGTCGCGGCCTCGAGCACATGCTCGTTCACAAAGATCGGCACCTGCCCCGCGACCCCGATCGCGATCGCGTCGCTCGGGCGAGAGTCGATGTGCAGAAGCTCGCCGTCGGCCCGCCGGATGTCCAGCGTCGCGAAGAAGGTGTGGTCGGCAAGGTCGGTGATGGTGATCGACTGCAGCGTCCCGCCCAGCTCGTCGACGATGCTGGCGAGCAGGTCGTGCGTCTGGGGGCGCTTGATCGGCACACCCTTGAGCCGACGCTCGATCGCCTGCGCCTCGGGCAGACCGATCACGATCGGGAAGGTCCGCGCCTCGGCGGGCGTCCCGTCGTCGTCCTCGGTCTCGTCGAGCACCTCGCGCAGCTCGATGAGCTGGTAGTCCGTCAACTCGCGGATCAGGATCCGCGCAAGCTCCATCCGCACCGCCATCACGACCCCCCGTTCTCGGCCGCAGCCGGGGTCGGGCCCCGCGCCAGCTCCTCCGCCAGCTCGCGGGGCACACCGATGTCTCCGATCCTCACCTCACCAAGGTACGCCGAAGCCCCGGGTTTCTGGAAGCCTATTTTGCGGACCGCGAAGCTCACCGTCAGGTCCGCCCTCACGCAGTCGCCCAACGCCTGGCCCGTGTCGGCGTCCAGGCCCGAGGGCACATCCGCCGAGACCACCTCCGCACCGCGGTCGCCCAAGAGCACGATCGTCCGGATCGCCTCGGCCATCGCCCCCTTCGGCGCACGGCTCAGCCCCGTCCCCAAGACCGCGTCGATTACGCAGGAGCACCCGCCCAGACGCTTGACCACCCGCTCGATCGCCTGAGCCGCCCCGCCCGAGCCGTCGACGATCGGCAGCCCCATCGCCTCGATCGCCCGCAGATTCACCCACGCGTCCGATCCCTCCGCGGGCTCGCCCAGCGTCACCACGCCCACCCGGACGCCCGCGTTGGCGATGTGGCGTGCCGCGACGAACCCGTCGCCACCGTTGGACCCCGGCCCCGCGACCACGAGCACCTTCGGTCTAGACCCCGCCCGCGGCAGCGTCGCCTCCGCCAGCGAACGCCCAGCGTTCTCCATCAGCACCAGACCGATCAGCCCGTAGCGTTCCTCGGCAAGCCGGTCGAGCTCGCGGCAAGATTCACGCGACAACGCGGGCACACTCTCGACGCCATCGGGACGGGTTCTGCGGCTTCCGGGGCTCATCAGACGAGTGTAGGGGTCCTGCGTCGGTCTACAGTCCGAGCTTTGATGCAGATCCTCTGGACCATTGCGCTCGCCCTGCTCGCCGCCCATGCAA
>REET01000236.1 GCA_007694925.1 Phycisphaerales bacterium
GCCGCGGCGATCGTCGAAGACGGCGTATCCGTGCGTTCCTCCGTCGTCGCGTCGCAGCACGAACTGCACGCCGAGTACGGGGGCGTGGTGCCCGAGATCGCCAGCCGCGCCCATGTCGAGCGGGTCGTGCCGATTATCCGACTCGCCCTCGACGGCGCCCGCGTCTCGCTCGGAGACCTCGGCTCGATCGGCGTCGGGCACCGGCCCGGGCTCATCGGCCCGCTCCTGGTCGGGGTCTCGGCCGCAAAGTCGCTCGCGTGGACGCTCGGCGTCCCGCTGATCGGCGTCGACCATGTGCACGCGCACCTGTACGCCGGATTGCTCGGAAGCGACCGCCCCGCGTTCCCGGCGCTCGGGCTGGTCGTCAGCGGGGGGCACAGCTCGATCTACCGCATGGACTCGCCGACGCAACTGGTCCGACTCGGCGCGACGATCGACGACGCCGTGGGCGAGGCGTTCGACAAGGCCGCGACCGTGCTCGGGCTCGCACACCCCGGCGGTCCGAATCTGGAACGCCTCGCGCAGGGCGGCGACCCGAAGGCCCACAAGCTCCCGATCAGCCGCCTGGGCAAAGACTCGCTGGACTTCTCGTTCTCGGGGCTCAAGACCGCGATGCTCTACGCCGTGCGGGGCAGGCCGGACTCAAGCGGCCACTTCCCCCGCGCGCACGAGGATCTCTCCGAACAGGCCAGACGCGATCTGGCCGCGAGCTTCCAGCACGCGTGCATCAGCGCGATCACGCTCAAGCTCGCGCGTGCGGCCGACGCCAACCCCGATTGCCGCACCCTGCTCACCGGCGGGGGCGTCACGGCCAACACCCCGCTCCGCGACGCGCTGCGGGCCTTCGCCCAAGTGCGTGGCCTCGACCTCCGCCTCCCCGAGATGCGTTTTTGCGTCGACAACGGCGCGATGATCGCCGGACTTGCCCACGAACGCCTGCGGGCGGGCATCGAAGACGACCTGACGCTCGCGCCGGTGCCGACCACCGCCTGCTGAAAGAGAGGGCGCACGACCTTGCCGTTCTCGCTCGACGAACTCTTCGAATCCCCCCGCGAGCCCCCCTCGCCCCACCCCGCCTCGCTGCCCGAGGCCGAGCTGATCGACAACTGCGAGCTCACGCGCGGGCGCACCGGCGGCCCCGGGGGACAGCACCGCAACAAGACCGAGACGCATGTCATGCTCCGCCACACGCCCACGGGCGTCACCGCCCAGGCGGGCGAACGGCGCAGCCCCGAGGCCAACCGGCGCGTCGCCATCCGGCGCCTCCGCCTGAACCTCGCGCTCCAGGTCCGCATGGAGGTGCCGACGGGCGATGTGCGATCTGAGCTCTGGCGCTCACGCTGCAAGGGCGGCAAGATCGTCTGCAACCCCAAGCACGCCGACTACCCGTCCCTCCTGGCCGAGGCGATGGACATGATCGAGGCCTGCAAGAGCGATGTGAAGAAGGCCTCGGTGCGGCTCGGGTGCTCGATGAGCCAGCTCCTCCGCCTGCTCCGCCAACATCCCGAGGCGCTCGAAGCGGTCAACAACGCCCGTCGCGAGCGCGGCCTGCACGCGATGAAGTGACAAAAAAGTGTCCCCGGCCGCAAAGCCGGGGACACCGAAAGCTTCAGAATCGGACCGACCGCATCAGCGGCGGCGACGCAGGCCAACCAGGCCGGCCATCGCCAGAAGCGAAGCGCCAGCGGGGGAGGGCACGACCACTTCCGCGATCATGTTGAAGGTGATCGGCTCCTGGAACTGGTCGACGATGTTGAAGAAGCCCGGGCCGGTGCCGACGCCCATCGCGTCGATGTACAGCTGCGGGATCGCCGAGCCGACCGACGGGGGGGTGCGGCTGACCACGCCCAACGCCGTCGAGCCGGCGACATCGCTGTAGGACTGGAGCATGATGATCTCGTTGGTGTCGATGTCGATCTCTTCGGTGTCCAGGCCGCCGACGGTGAAGGTCGTGAAGAACCCCGCGTCCAGCGGGTTGGCCGTCAGGGCGCCGCTGAGGTTCACCGAAAAGCCGCCGAGGAACGAGCCGTCCGAGGCGCGGAAGAAGTCCAGATCGATCACGGCACCGGTCATCGGGCCGGCGCTCGCGCCGCCGTTGAACACCGCGAACGAGACTTCCTGGAGGCGTCCGGTCGCCTCGAGCGTCAGCTCGTCGCCGTAGGTCGCCGTGATATCCGGGTTGGCAAAGCCGGCGTTGGCTGCGCCGCTCAGGTTGCTGTAGGCGATCACATCGCCCGAGCGGGGCGAGCCGACGACCTGACCGTTCAGGTCGATCGTGTACGAGCCGGCGTACTGGGCGCTCTGCCCGACGAGGTTCGCCGAGGCGACGCCCGAGCACAACGCCAGGGCCAGTCCGCTGCTGATGATGGTGCGCTTCATCTCTCTGTCTCTCCTATTTTCCCGATCCGCTCGCCCCGGAGGCTGCCGCACAACACACGCGGCAAAGCTCTTAGCCATACCCCGAAGCTCTTGGGTCCCGCGCGGCGGAACCGCCGACGAAACCCTTGCAAAAACAAACCTCGCGGCAGAATACCGCGGACCGAACACACAAACTTCGCGGCAGCCGCCGCCGCGGTTCCAGCATGACGCATCCCGGCTGTCCGGTCAACCTCTGAGCCCACACTTTGTCTGTTCTTGGACCTGCCCGAAGCCAGATTTGTGTGTTACGCCGGATTTGGGGGGTCAGTCCCCGTGCCTCTCACGCAGCTTCGTGCTCAGCCGGGCCATCAGGTGCGCCCGCTCGAGTTCTTCGGCCCAGTCCTGCACCGTCGAAGCAACTTCCTCGTCGGGGACGGGCGCTCCGGGGACGGGACAGGCCGCCCCGAGCTGCTTGGCCGCCAACGCCCGATAACGGTTCAGCGACCGATCACCCGCCATCGACAGCAGGTCGTAGTCCTCGTTGAGGATCATCACCACCGGCACCCGCAGCCCGCCGCAGAGCTGGATCTGCTGGGCGAGGTCGGCGTGCTCGTCGCGGTCGACCATGCGGAGGGTGATCTTGTCGGGGTTGGCGAGCTCGAAGCGCCGGAAGATGGGGCACTGCTGGACGCAGTCGCCGCACCAGGTCCCGCTGGAGATCAGGATGTGCAGCTGGCGCTGAAAGCCCCCGATGAGCTCGGTCTGGGCGGGGGTGAGCGAGACGCGCTCGAAGAACGAGACCCACGCGTCGCGGTGGTTGGGCTTGCCCGTGGCGACATAGTCGTCGTAGGGCAGGGCGGCGGCGAACTTGGCTCTCAGAAACTCGGTCGTCGGCATGGAGGCTCCATCTGGGCGAGGGGCTGAAGTCGGGCCTTGCGAGGGGCAACGGCCGGGGCTTGAGATTCTTCCGTGTGACTCAATAGCGGTCGCTCTCGCCCTCGGGGCTCAGTGGCCACGGGTCGCGAAAGTCGCCGTTGACGGTCGTGCCGTTCTGGATCGCGGTCTTGACCCCGTCGAGGAAGTCGTGGGGGAAGTTCAGCTTGGGCTTGGAGAGCTCGTCGAGCTTGGCGATCTGGCCCTCGGTCAGCTTGACATCCAGAGCCGCGAGGTTGGCGTCGAGGTGTTCGAGCTTGCGTGCGCCGATGATCGTGCTCGTCACGCCCGGGCGGGCGATCACCCACGCCAGGGCGACCTGCGCCGGCGTCGCGCCGACCTCCTTGCCGATCGCGCCGAGCGCGTCGACGATCTTGTAGGTCGTCTCGGTCAGGTAGCGTGAGTCTTCCTTGTAGCGGCCGTCGCCCTGCTCGGGGTGCTTGTCTCTGGTGTACTTGCCCGTGAGGATCCCGCCCTTGAGGGGCGACCATGGCGTGACGCCGAGCCCGAACGCCTCGGCCATCGGCATCAGCTCGCCCTCGACCGTCCGCTCCAGGAGCGAGTACTCGATCTGCAGCGCCACCGCCGGCGTCCAGCGGCTGACCTGCGCCAGGTGCTGGGCCGAGGCGCAGACCCACGCGGGATGGTCGGAGAAGCCGATGTAGCGCACTTTGCCCTGTTGCACGAGCGTGTCGAGCGTCGCCATCATCTCATCGATCGGCGTGTCGCGGTCCCAGAAGTGGGCCCAGTAGAGATCGATGTAGTCGGTCTGCAGGCGGCGCAGCGACTCCTCGCAGGCGCGGATCAGCGCCTTGCGCCCGGCGCCGCCCCCGTTGGGGTCGCCGGGGTACATGTTGCCCATGAACTTGGTGGCGATGACGAGCCGCTCGCGCTTGGCGGGGTCCTTCTTGAGGTGGTCGCCGATGATCTTTTCCGAGTGGCCCTTGGTGTAGATGTTGGCGGTGTCGATGAAGTTGCCGCCACGGTCGGCGTAGGCGTCGAGCATCTTGACCGAACTCTCGGGGTCGGTGCCGAAGCCCCACTCGGTCCCGAAGGTCATCGTGCCGAGGCAGAGGGGGCTGACGCGGAGGCCGCTGCGTCCGAGTGTGACGAAATGGTCGAGGGCCATCAGGGGTCCTTTCGTTCGGGCCGGGCCGTGGTGTTCGGCGGGCGCTTCGGCCGGGATGCGGCCCTAGGGTTGTTGTATGCGAGAGGCCCAGCAAGAGAACGACAAAGAGAAGTCCGAATCTTCCCCGCCAGACGAGAAGATCAATCGGGAGGTCGCCCGTCAGTCCGTCGAGGGCCAGCCCCCGCCCAAGGAAGTCCGCAACATGTCGTGGGCGATCTTCGGGGTCTTCTTCGCCGGGGCGATCTTGGCGATCATCCTGCTCTTCTCCGTGGAGGGCAGGGGGCCCGTGGTCGGCGTGCTCTTGGTCGCGCTGCTGCTGGCGGGGCTCTTCGCCTCGCCCGCGATCATGGCCGGCGTGCTGCGGACCAAGGACCGCCACGACGCCGAGGAACGCCTCAAAGACCGGCGCTGACACCGCGACTGATCAGGGCTCGCCTCACTCACCCTCCAGCGCCCGCTCACGGAGCGCCCGCAACGCGTCGAACGCCGCGAGGGGTGTCATCGTGTCCAGGTCGAGCCGGCGCAGCGCCTCGATCGCCGGATGCTCGGCGGCTTCCTCGAAAAGCGCAAGCTGAGGCTTCGGTTTCTTCCTCCCGGCGCCCTTGCCCGGCTGGGGCGGCCGCGGCGTGTGCCCCGCCTGCTGCACGCTCAGACTTGACAGCAACTCCTTCGCCCTTTCGATCACCGGCGCAGGCACGCCCGCGAGCCGCGCGACATGCACGCCGTAGGACTGGTCCGCACGCCCCGGCTCGATCCGGTGCAGGAACACGATCTCCTCGTCCCACTCGCGCACGAGCACGCGCAGATTGACGACGCTCCCGGGCATCGTCGTTTCCAGCTCGGTCAGCTCGTGGTAATGGGTGGCGAAGAGGGTCGGGCAACCGACGCCGGCGAGTCGTTCGGCGATCGCCCACGCGAGGCTGAGCCCGTCGAGCGTGCTGGTGCCCCGCCCGATCTCGTCGAGCACGACGAGGCTCTTGCGCGTCGCGTGGTTGAGGATGTTGGCCGTCTCGGTCATCTCGACCATGAAGGTGCTCTGGCCCTGGTGCAGCGCGTCGTCGGCCCCCACGCGCGTGAAGATCCGGTCACGCACGCCCAGCGACATCGCAGAGGCCGGCACGAACGAGCCCGCCTGTGCGAGGAGCACGAGCAGCGCCGTCTGGCGGATGAAGGTGCTCTTGCCGGCCATGTTCGGGCTGGTGATCAGCGCGAGCGTCGCCCGCGACGCATCGTTTGCGCCCTGCCCCGAC
>REET01000315.1 GCA_007694925.1 Phycisphaerales bacterium
TGTTCGCGCAGTGAATCTGCGTTCTCAACAGCAACCGAAGCCATCCCTGAGCGTCCCGTAATCACATGGGTCAGGGCCGGCGGTTCTCGTTGGCCCGCAGAACAAAGGGGATCGAGATGGAACGGAAATGGTCAAAGCGGATGGGTGCGTCGTTTGTTGTCTTTGTCGCGGCGGGGATGGCGTTCGGGCAGGCGACGATCCGGGTGCCGGCCGATGCGCCGACGATCGGGGCGGCGGTCGCGCTGGCGGAGAGCGGTGACACGGTGCTCGTCGCTCCGGGCGTGTACGCCGAGCGGGTGGAGATTTTGGGCAAGGCGATCCGGTTGGTCGGTGAAGGCGGGGCGACCCAGACGGTGATCGACGCGGGGGGCGCGGGCGTTGCTTTGCGGATCCATGGGAACGCCGAGGTCGAGGGGTTCACGATCACCGGGGCGGCCAATTCGCCGAGCACGAACGACGGGTCGGGGCTTGCCGTGACGGGCGGGGCGCCGGTGATCCGTGATTCGGTGGTTTCCGGCAACAGGGGGCTCGAGGGCGGTGGCGTCCGCGTGCGTCAGGCGGCGGTCACGCTCGAACGGGTGACGATCGAGGCGAACCAGGCGCCGGTCGGCGGCGGGATCCACGCCTGGGCGAGCGATGTCACGCTGCGCGACGTGCGCATCCGGGACCACAACACACCCAGCAACGGCGGCGGGCTGTTCATCGTCGGCGGCTCGGTGACGGCCGACGGGCTGGAGCTGTCGCGGAACATATCGGGGACCAACGGCGGGGGCGGGTACATCGTGCACGCCGACCTTGAGATCTCCCGCCTCAACGCGGTCGAGAACGGCGAGGCGACGGTCAACACCGACGGCAATGTCACCTACAACACGCTGGCTGGCGGCGGTCTGTTCCTGTCTTCTGTGACCGGCCGGATCGATCGTTCTCGGTTCGTGCAGAACCACGGCTTCGCGGGCGGGGCGCTGTACATCTCGGGTGCGAGCCCGATCGAGATCGTCAACACGCTCGTGACGGGCAGCCTGTGCTCGCAGGGCGCGATCCTTGTGAACAACGCCGAGCCGCTGATCGTCAACTGCACGATCGTTGACAACAACCAGTGGGGCCTGTTCTCGCGGATGGGTCACGCGCCGATCGTGCGGAACAGCGTCTTCTCGGGCAACCAGATCGGGCACGCGAGTATCGAGATCGGCGGGCCCGGGCAGGCGGATGTCGCGTGGACGCTGGTCAACGGCAGCGCAAGCGCGAACCTCGGCGACGGCGTCATCTTCGCCGACCCGATGCTCGACGCGGACTTTGCGCCGCTGCCGGGTTCGCCGGTGATCGACGCGGGCAACAACGACGCGGTGCCCGGCGGCGTGACGCTGGATCTGCTCGGCGGCGACCGGTTCGTTGACGATCCGGACACGACAAACACCGGCGTTGGTGTCGGGGCGATCGTGGACCTGGGCGCGATCGAGTTCTCGCCCTTGGACGCCTGCCCGGCGGACATGCACGGGGACGGATCTGTGCACGCGGGCGACTTTTTCATGTTCCTCGACTACTTCGGCGCAGGGCACGAGCGGGCCGATTTCAACAAGGACGGCGCGATCGACGCGGCGGACTTCTTCGACTACCTGGCCGCGTTTGCCGCGGGTTGCTGAGGGCGCCGCTCCTCGGCGATCGATCTGCGCGTGCGTTTGCCGCCGTTGTGTTCGGGTGGTGGGGGGAGGTCGGCAGGGCGTTATCGGGATTCATCTCTCGTTTCTGGCCCCGCGATCGTCCGATGCTTGGGCGGTCGCGGGGCTTGTGGTACATTTGGGTGACGAGCCTTCGCGTCCTTCTAGCTGTCAATCCCGAGCTGTGTCACCCGATTGAGCGCTCCGCCCGGCCGACAGGCCCGTGGACGGGGCGACTGAGGAATCTGTTCATGAACCATCGATCGATCTCTGTCATCGTTCTGGCCTGTGCGGCCGGGTTTGTTCCTTCGGCTTTTGGCGACGATGCCTCGGCGAGCGGGCTTGTGGTCGGCGTCTCCGGCGGGATGCACACGCTGGCGATCGACGGGCGTCCGGCGCTGCACATGTCCGAGCGTGCGATCGCCAACGAGCGGCTGATCGCGGTGGCGGGGACGCCGTACTCGGTGGCGATGTGGGAGGAGGGCCCGGCCGCGACAACGCGGTATGCGGTGCTGGCCGACGGGCGTCGTGTCAGCCGCGTGCGCGAGCAGCGTCGGCTGGTGAAGATGCAGGGGGCGCACTTCGACCCGTTGCTCGGCGTCGGGGGTGGTGAGCCGGTGTTTCCGGCGCATCTGACGGCCGACGCGGATTCGGAGCTGTACATCGTGCAGTTCAAGACGCGTCCGATCGAGGCGTACCGCGAGGCGGTGCGTGGGCTCGGCGGGACGGTGCACCAGTTCCTCGCGGATCAGGCGCATGTGGTTCGGATGGACCGTGCGACACGCGACGCGGTCGAGGCGCTCCCGTTTGTGCGCTGGGTGGGCGAGATGCATCCGGCGTACAAGGTCGAGCCGTTTGTGAGGCATGAGCTCGCCGAGGGGGCGTTCGCGCCGGCCCGCCGGTACAACATCAAGGTGCTCGAAGCCGACAACGCGATGAAGCAGGCGGTCGCCGCGGAGATCGCGCAGATGGGCGGCACGGTCGATCGGCTGACGACCGACGGTTTCCTGCTGGAGGCGACGCTGGACCAGGGCCAGCTCCTTCGCGTGCTCTCGATGAACGAGGTGCAGTTCGTCGATCGGTGGTTCGAGCCCGAGGACGACATGGACCTCGCACGCATCATCAGCGGCGCGAATGTGATCGAGACCGTGTACGGCTTCACCGGCCAGGGCGTGCGGGGCGAGGCGATGGACGGCGGCCTGCTGACAACGCATGTCGAGTTCGCCAACAAGAACATCCTGATCCACGGGGGCAATTCGTCGAGCACCGGGCACGGGACGCCCGTCACCGGGATCATTTTCGGCGAGGGGATCAACAACGCCCAGTCGCGCGGGGTGATGCCCGACGCGGAAACGATCATCTTCAACGCGCGTTCGACGGTGACCAACCGTCACCAGCACACGGCCGAGCTCGTTGATCCCAACGGGCCCTACCGCGCCGTCTTCCAGACCAACAGCTGGGGCAGCTCGCTGACGACGGCGTACAACAACATCTCGGCCGACATGGACGAGATCATCTTCAACACCAACCTCGTGATCACCCAGTCGCAGTCGAACACCGGCAACCGGAACTCCAGGCCGCAGGCTTGGGCGAAGAACATCGTTTCTGTCGGCGGCGTGCGCCACTACAACACGCTGACCAAGAGCGACGACGCGTGGGCCGGCGGCGCCAGCATCGGCCCGGCCGACGACGGGCGCATCAAGCCCGACCTCACGCACTTCTACGACAGCATCTGGACCACCGGCGGCGACAGCAACACGCATTACCGCAACTTCAGCGGCACCAGCGGCGCCACGCCGATCACCGCGGGCTACTTCGGCCTGTTCCACCAGATGTGGGCGAACGGCGTCTTTGGCAACGATGTCTCCGGCGGGGATGTCTTCGACGAGCGGCCCAACGCGACGACCGCCAAGGCGATGATGATCAACACGGCGGCACAGTACTCGTTCAGCTCGCCCGCCGACGACCTCTCCCGCGCCAAGCAGGGGTGGGGCATGGTCGACCTGGGCATCGCGCACAACGATCGCGACCGGTTGTTCGTGATCGATGAGTCGGAGGTGCTCGGAGAGTTTGAGAGCCACACCCGCAGCGTGCTGATCGGCCCGGGCGACGGGGACTTCCGCGTGACGATGGTGTACATGGACCCGGCGGGCAACCCGCAGGGGACCGTCGCGCGCGTCAACGACCTGAGCCTCCGCGTCGTCTCGCCCTCGGGCGTCGAGTACTGGGGCAACAACGGGCTGTTCGAGGGCAACTGGTCGCAGCCGGGCGGCGACTCGAACACCGTCGACACCGTCGAGAATGTCTTCGTGCAGAATCCCGAGGCCGGGCTGTGGACCGTCGAGGTGATCGCCGACGAGATCAACCAGGACGCAAGGCCGGGGGATCCGGGTGTCAACGCCGCGTTCGCGCTGGTGGTTG
Source organism: Phycisphaerales bacterium (assembly GCA_007694925.1). Taxonomy (GTDB): domain Bacteria; phylum Planctomycetota; class Phycisphaerae; order Phycisphaerales; family UBA1924; genus SLFH01. Next base: position 4,077 of record REET01000315.1, read on the forward strand.
CGGGCGGCGAGGTCGTGCCCACGGCGTTCTCGATCGCGCTGCCCACCGGGGCGCCGGAAGTCGTGGCGCCGGGCCAGCCGCTGGCCTTCCCCGTCGAGATCACGCCGGGGGCGGAGACGGTTGCGCCCGGCGAGGCGGTGTTCCACTACCGCTACGACGACGGGTCGTTTGTCTCGGTTCCGATGGCCTACCTCGGCGACGATGTCTTCGAGGCGGTGCTGCCCCCGGCCAACTGCGGCGACGAGCCGGAGTTCTTCTTCAGCGCCCGGGGCAGCGGGGGGACGGAGCTGACCCTCCCCGCCAATGCGCCCGCGTCGGTGTACGCGGCGGATGTCGGCACGATCGACATCGTCTTCGACGACGACTTCGAGACCGACAAGGGCTGGACCGTCTTCGACACGCCATCGCTCACCGACGGCACATGGGAGCGGGGCGTGCCGATCCCGTGGTCGGTGTGCGATCGCGGCAACCCGCCCTCGGACTTCGACGGCTCCGGGCAGTGCTATCTGACCGCCAACCGCGCGACGCCCAGCTGCAACAGCGATGTGGATGAGGGCGCGACGATCCTGACCAGCCCGGCCATGGACGCATCGGGCGGCGAGGCCGTGCTGAGCTACGCACGCTGGTTCAGCAACACCCGGGGCAACAACCCCGGCGTCGATCCGTTCGATGTCGAGGTCTCCAACGACGACGGCGCGACATGGACACTGCTCGAGCGCGTCGGCCCCAACGACGGGCAGAACGATGGCGGGTGGTTCTATGTGTCGTTCATCATCAACGATGTGTTCTCTGAGCCGAGCGACCAGTTCCGCGTGCGGTTCATCGCGTCCGACCTCGGCCCGCAGGCGATCGTGGAGGCGGCGGTCGACGCCGTGTCGCTGCGGGTCTTCGCGTGCGAGGCGACCTGCCGCGCGGACCTGAACGGCGACGGCGTGGTCGACGCCGACGACTTCTTCCTCTTCCTTCAGCTCTTCGCCGACGGCGACAGCCGCGCCGACTTCAACAACGACGGCGTGATCGACGCCGACGACTTCTTCGAGTTCCTGTCCGCGTTCGCCGCGGGCTGCTGAGGGTCGGCTCTCGGGACAACAGATCGCAAAGCGTCTGATTCAGGCGGGCCGTTTCGACGGCCCGTCTGTATTTTTTGACAGGTATGGACGGTCCAAGAGCGGCATGAGTTAGCACAGTGTGTGTTGAAGCAGATTTTTGTCGCCGCCGGCGTGAAATGAGGTTGTCGCGGGTCGGAATTGTGGTAATCTGGGGGGCCGTGTGGGGCGGTGGGGATGGCGACGAGATCGATTTTTCACTTTCAGAGGAGGAATGGTTATGCTGCGCCGACTCTGCGGCCTCGCTTTGGCCGCGACCTGTGCCCTGCCCTTGACGGCGGCTGCGCAGGTTGACCCGATCCCGAGTTTCCGCGCCCCGGCGGCGGTGGACTCGGGGATGGTCCAGAACGATGTCGGGGACGCCTTCCCCGTGTATTCGACCGAGATCACCGTGCCCGGGGCGGGGTGGCTGCGGCTCTACTTCGACGAGGTGCTGCTCTCGGGCACGCCCGGC
>REET01000130.1 GCA_007694925.1 Phycisphaerales bacterium
TGCCGGCGCTGATCCTGATGAGTTTCTGGGGCGTGGGGCAGGCGGTGGTGATCTATCTGGCGGCGATGCAGGATGTGCCCGAGAGCCTGTACGAAGCCGCGGAGCTCGACGGCGTCTCGCCCTGGGGACGGTTCATCCATGTGACGGTGCCGATGATCAGCCCGATGATCTTGTTTACGGTCATCACGGCGATCATCGGGGCGTGGCAGGTCTTCGCGGTGCCCTACATCATGACCGGGGGCGGGCCGGACCGGGCGACCTACTTCTACACGATGTACCTGTACGACAAGGCGTTTCTGCTTGGGCCGGAGATGGGCTACGCCTCGGCGATGGCGTGGATCCAGCTCCTGATCATCATGTTCTTCACGGCGCTGGTGTTCCTCGCGAGCCGGCGCCTGGTCTTCTACAGGGCGGGGTGAGGGATGGGGATTGCAAGGAGAATCTGTGTTCCCGATTCGCCCGAGGTGGCGGTGATCTGCGCCGAGTGTCCATGGAGCGTTGGGAGTAGGCCCGAAGGGGCGGAGGCGTGTTGTCATGGACTCGACACATCGAGAAGCCCCGAAGGGGCGCAAGGCTATAGCCAGGATTGTTGCGCCAGTCTCGACACACCAAAAAGCCCCGAAGGGGCGCCGGGTTGTAGCCACGGGTGGAGGCCGCTGCAAGCGGGCGGAACCCGTGGAAAGCCGAGTGCAGATTTCTCCCGCCCTGAAGGGGCGGAGGATCCTTGCCACGGGTGGAGCGGCGGCGGACGCGCAGCGGACGACAACGCGGAACCCGTGGATGTCGTCAGACTTGACTCCGCCCTGAAGGGGCGGAGGAACTGTCGTGATTTCCCCCGCCCCTTCAGGGCGGACAAATTGGTTGACTTCCTATCCACGGGTTCCGCCGTGCTGCGCGCGGCTCCACCCGTGGCTACAACCCATCGCCCCGTTGGGGCGAGTCGTGATGGCGGTCAACACCGGGGGCGTCCAAGGCACAATCGGACGCATCGACTTCCACCCTCTCCATGTTTCGCCCCGGAGGCCTCGCCATGAAACGGGCCCCCGGCGAAACCGTCCTGACGAAACGAACCGGCAGGCCCCGCGCGCCATTCTCTCGCGCAGCGCTCTACTTGATGCTCATCCTTGTCTCGCTCGTCTTTGCGGCGCCGCTCATCTGGATGGTCTCGACCTCGCTCAAGCCCGCCGAAGAGACGCTCTCGACCGAGCTCCGGCTGCTGCCGTCTGAGCCCGCGAAGATCCCCGAGTACGCCGTGCGCCACTACACCGAGGCGTGGACCGATCCGATCGTCGACTTCCCGCTCTACCTCCGCAACACGCTGATCGTCGCGGTGCTCTCGGTTTCGGGTGTCGTCGTCTCCAGCACGATCGCGGCGTACGGCTTCGCCCGACTGCGCTTCAGAGGCCGCAAAGTCTGCTTCGTCGTTGTGCTGGCCACCATGATGATTCCGTTCCCGGTGCTCATGGCGCCGCTCTATGTGATCTTCAAGGAGTTGGGGTGGATCGGCTCGTTCCGCCCGCTGTGGGTGCCCGCGTGGTTCGGGCACGCGTTCAGCATTTTCCTCTTGCGCCAGTACTTCATGACGATCCCCAAGGAGCTCGACGAGGCGGCACGCATCGACGGGTGCGGGCACATCGGCATCTTCACGCGGATCATCCTGCCGCTGAGCCGCCCGGCGATCGCGGTGGTGGCCCTCTTCTACTTCATCTTCGTCTGGAACGACTTTCTCGGCCCGCTGATCTTCCTGCAGCACAGAGACCAGTTCACACTCGCCCTCGGGTTGCAGGCGTACCAGTCCCAGGCCGGCGCGACCTCTTGGAACCTGCTCATGGCCGCCAGCGTGATGGTGATTCTGCCGGTCCTGGTGCTCTTCTTCCTGACCCAGCGTACCTTTGTCGAGGGCATCGCCACGCAGGGCCTCAAGGAGTGAGCCCGGACGAACGCCCCTTCCAGGAGCACCGCCGATGCGAACGCTGCAACAGAACCTTGAACTGCTCGACGACTTGCTCGACGAGGCGATCGCGGACGCCTTCGGCCCCGAACTCGCCGCTGCGATCGCCGAGCTACGCCGGGCGGCGACCTCCGAAGACGACGAGGCCTCGCGCCTGAGCGCCCTGGCCGAGCGGCTCAAAGAGGCCGAGCTGGAAACCATCGAGCGGACGCTCAACGCCCAGACCTTCCGCTTCCACCTGCGCAACAACGCCGAGCGGCTCGAGATCGAACGCGTCAACCGGGAGCGGGCGATGAAGGCGACGCCCGAGTCGCCCCGGCATGAGTCGGTTCGCGAGGCCGTCAGCCGTGTGATGAACCTCGGCGTCAGCCGCGAAGGGTTTCTCGAACGCCTCTCGCGGATCGAGATCGAGCCGACGCTGACGGCCCACCCGACCGAGTCGCGGCGCAGAACGATCCTGCACAAGCAGCGGGAGATCGGCGACTCGCTCCGACGCCTCTCGCAGGAGCTGACACCCCAGGAGCGCGAGGGCGAGACGCAGCGCCTCCGCCACCTGCTCCGCCTCCTCCTTGCGACCGACGAGGTGCGTTCCCAGAAGCTGAGGGTCGACGAGGAGGTCAACAACGGGCTGTACTTCCTCTCCGGGGCGATCTGGACGGTCGTGCCTCGCCTGCAGCGTGACATCGCCTCGGCGATCGCCGACTGCTTCGGTGGCGATCCGGTCAGCCCCGCCGACCTGCCCCCGCTTTTGCGCTACCGCACATGGATCGGCGGCGACCGCGACGGCAACCCGCTGGTCACGCCCGAAGCGACCGAGCGGGCGCTGGCGAAGCTGCGAGAGGCCGCGGTGGACCTGCACTGCGAGGCGCTGATGCGTCTGCGTCACGAACTCTCGGTCTCGACCCGGCGCGTGCCGGCCCCGACCCGCCTGCTCGAAGCGATCGAGGCGGACCGGCGGCTGGGCCTGGTCGAAGAGGACGCGACGCGCCACCTGGCGCACGAGCCGTACCGCGTCCGCCTGCACCAGATCATGGCCCGCCTGCAACGCTGGAAGGACGACCCGGGGATCTACCACGCCGACGCCTTCGTCGCCGACCTGGAGCTGCTGCGCGAGGCGTTGCGCGAGTCAGGTCTCGGCGAGATCGCAGACTACGGCGTGCTCGCCGACGAAATCGTCCGCGCACGCGCCTTCGGCCTGCACCTGGCCTCGATGGACATCCGCCAGCACTCGAAAGTTCATGAAGAGGCGGTGGGGGAGTTTCTCCGGCTGGCCGGCGTCGAGGGGTCGTACGCCTCGCTGGACGAGCAGGCACGAATCGATCTGTTGCGGAAGGAACTCGTCAGCCCGCGCCCGCTCCTCCCTCGCGACGCGGCCCTCGGCGAGGCGGCCCGCGGCGTGCTCGACTGCTACCGCGTCGTGCGCGAATCGATCCGACGCGACCGGCGCAGCATCGGCGCCACGATCATCAGCATGACCCACACCCTCAGCGACATGCTGGAGGTGCTGGTCATCATGAAAGAAGCGGGGCTGTTCAACGCGGGCGTCGGCGAGCTCGATGTCGTGCCGCTGTTCGAGACGGTCGACGATTTGGAAGCCGCCGGCCCGCTCCTGGGCGAGCTGTTCACCGACCCCGTCTACCGCAAGCACCTGCAGGGGCGTGGGCAGTCGCAGGAGATCATGCTCGGCTACTCCGATTCCAACAAGGACGGGGGCTACTGGGTCGCCAACTGGTCGCTGCACAAGGCCGAAGAACGCCTCGCGAAGGTCTGCCGCGAGCACGGCGTCAGATTCCGTTTCTTCCATGGTCGCGGGGGCACGGTCGGGCGTGGCGGGGGCCGGGCCAACCGGGCGATCCTGGCGGCGCCCCCCGTCAGCCGCAACGGACGCATCCGCTTCACCGAGCAGGGCGAGGTCATCAGCTTCCGCTACGGCCAGCCGGCGCTGGCGCACCGGCACATCGAGCAGATCGTCGGCGCGATGATCCTCACCGCCGACGATTCACAGGTCGACAAGGGCCCCGACGACGCGATCGGTCCGGCCGATATCGAGGTGATGGACACGCTCGCGGCCGATTCGCGCAGGGCCTACCGCGAACTGGTCGACAACGAAAGCTTCTGGGACTTCTACACCGCGGCCAGCCCGATCGCGTTCATCGGCGACCTGCCGATCGCCAGCCGCCCCGTCTCAAGATCGGGCGGAAAGGTCAATCTCGACAACCTGCGCGCGATACCGTGGGTTTTCGCGTGGACGCAGATGCGTGCGATCGTTCCGGGCTGGTTTGGGGTCGGCGCTTCGCTCGGTCGTCAGATCGAAAGCGACGACGCGCTGGCCGAGCGGCTGTCGCAGTGGTACCGCTCGTGGCCGATCTTCAGAGCCATGCTCGACAACGCCCAGCAGGAGATGGCCCGCGCCAGGCTGGTGATCGCCCGGCGCTACGCCGACCGCGTGGGGGGCGACGCCTGCGAGCGCGTGCTCCAGACGCTCGAAGAGGACTTCCGCCTCGCAGAACGGGCCGTCCTCCGCATCACCGGCCAAGAACGACTGCTGGACAACAACCCCGTCATCAAGCGGTCGATCGCGGAACGCAACCCCGACACCGACCTGCTGAACCTCGCGCAGATCGAGCTCCTGCGCCGGGCGGCGGGCGCCGACGAGGGCTCGATGATCCGCCTCAGATCGGTGCTCTTTACCAGCATCAACGGGATCGCCGCCGCGATGCAGGCCACGGGATGAGAAAATCGGCCGTACCCCTCTCTGTTCGCGTGCGCCCAGCTTGTTCTGGGCATCGTGGCGGGATTCAATACCACGGCGTCCGGCGACGGGCCGAGCCAACACACACACCACCGGAGGTGACGCGATGTCCGTGATGAAGGCCTTCAACCTGATGAAGTGGATCGAGGACCACAAGGACCAGCTCCAGCCCCCGGTCTCCAACAAGCAGATGTTCAAGGGCGAGGCCGAGGATGTGATCGTCTTCGTCTCCGGCGGGCCCAACACACGCAACGACTTCCATGTCAACCCGACAGAAGAGCTCTTCTACCAGCTCAAGGGCGACATCGCCGTCCGCGTCCGACCGCTCGACGGCTCCGACCCGTACGACGTGGTCATCAAGGAAGGCGAGCTCTTCCTCCTGCCCCGCTGGGTCCCGCACCGCCCCCAGCGCCCCAAGGACACGCTCGGCCTCATCGTCGAGTTCCCGCGCAAGCAGGGCGAGCTCGACCACCTCCAGTGGTACTGCGACAACTGCGGCGAGCTCGTCCACGACGCCCAGTGGCAGCTCGAAGACATCGACAAGGACCTCAAGGTCATCATGGAGCACTTCTGGTCCGACGACGAGCTGCGCACCTGCAAGAACTGCAACACCAAGATCGAGCACGCCGGCGAGTTCGACTTCTCCAAGACCATCCCCGCACCGGCCCACTCGTAACGCCCCGCACGCCACTCCAGCCGCCACGCCGGGAGAATCGACGCGATGTACAAGATCGACATGCACACCCACCTGCTCCCGGCGGGCTGGCCGGACCTCACCGAAAAGTTCGGCTACAACGGGTTCGTGAACTTCGCCCTCAAGAAGGACGACGCGGGTCAAACCACGGGCGCGAGCCTCACCATCGACGGCCGCCACTTCCGAGACATCAAGCCGAACTGCTTCGACCCCGAAGCGGTGTTGGCCGACATGGCCGAAAACAGAGTCGATGTGCAGGTCGTCTGCACCGTGCCGGTGATGTTCAGCTACTGGGCACGGCCCGAGCACACGCTCTGGCTGTCGAAGTTCCTCAACGACAGCCTCGCCGAGGTCACCCGCAAGCACCCCGACAAGTTCATCGCGCTCGGCACGCTCCCCATGCAGGCGCCGGACCTTGCCGTCAAAGAGCTCGAACGCTGCGTGAAGGAGCTCGGCTTCCCGGGCGTGCAGATCGGCAGCCATGTCGAGCAGCCCGGCAAGCGCGACTGGAACCTGTCGGAGCCGAAGCTCTTCCCGATCTTCGAAGCCGCCCAGGACCTCGGCGCCAGCGTCTTCGTCCACCCGTGGGACATGATGGGCCACGAGGACATGGGCAAGTACTGGCTGCCCTGGCTCGTCGGCATGCCCGCAGAGACAGCACGCGCCGTCTGCTCCCTGATCTTCGGCGGCGTCTTCGACCGTCTGCCCAACCTCCGCGTCGGCTTCGCCCACGGCGGGGGCTCGTTCCCCTACACGATCGGCCGGATCGAGCACGGGTACAACTGCCGCCCCGACCTTGTCGCGGTCGATTGCTCGCACAACCCGTGGAGCTACCTCGCCGACTACGGGCGTCCGGCCCGCTTCTGGGTCGACTCGGGCGTGCACAGCCGCAACGCCCTGCGGTACCTCATCGCGATGATGGGCGAGGAGCGGATCTTCATGGGCTCTGACTACCCCTTCCCCCTCGGCGAGGAACGCCCCGGCTCGATGATCGACTCGATGTACGACCTGACAGACAAAACCAAGCAGCGCCTCCTCGCAGGCACCGCCCTCGAGTTTCTCGACATCGACCCCGCACGCTACGGCATGGAAGACATGTACCGACCCCACCGAGACCGCGGCCCCTCGGCCGAAAACCCCGCGCCGCGCGACGCCACCCCCTCAGAAGGGGCGCGTTTGTGAATCCGGCAACATCGCAGGGGACACGCTTCGAGGCGACCGACGCCTTCGCACGCGAGCTCGACGCGGGCGACCCGCTCGCCAAGGAACGCGACAACTTCCTCATCCCCCCGCACCCACAGCTCCCCAAAGAGCCCTCGATCTATCTCGTGGGCAACTCGCTGGGCTGCCAGCCCAAGCGCGTGCGCGAACTGCTGAACGAGGAACTGGACGACTGGGCGCACTTCGGCGTCGAGGGGCACCTTGAGAGCCGCCGCCCCTGGTTCAGCTACCACGAGCAGTTCCGGGAGACCGGCGCCAGGCTGGTGGGGGCCAGGCCGGGCGAGGTCGTCATGATGAACGGCCTGACGCCCAACCTCCACCTCATGATGGTCAGCTTCTACCGGCCGACAAAGAGCCGCTACAAGATCGTCATCGAGGACACGGCCTTCCCTTCAGACTCTTACGCGGTGCAGAGCCAGGCCGGCTTCCACGGCTTCGACCCCGAGGACGCGATCATCCGCCTCCGCCCGCGCGAGGGCGAGCACACCCTGCGCGACGAGGACATCCTCGAAACGATCCGGCGCGAGGGCGATTCGATCGCGCTGGTCATGCTCGGGGGCGTCAACTACCTCACCGGGCAGTGGTTCGATATGGAGGCTGTGACCAAGGCCGGGCACGAGGCCGGGGCCCTCGTCGGCTGGGACCTCGCCCATGCGGCCGGCAATGTCCCCCTCCGCCTGCACGACTGGAACGCCGACTTCGCCTGCTGGTGCAGCTACAAGTACCTCAACGCCGGCCCCGGCGCGATCGCGGGCTGCTTTGTCCACGAGCGCCACGCCAGCAGCCCCGGCCTCAAACGCTTCGCGGGCTGGTGGGGCAACGACCCCGAGTCACGCTTCCAGATGAAGCCCGGATTCGTCCCAAGAGCGGGCGCCGACGGCTGGCAGCTCTGCAACCCCCCGATCTTCGCCATGGCGCCGCTGCTCGCTTCGCTGGAGATCTTCGACCGCGTCGGCATGGACGCGATCAGGGCCAAGTCGCAGCGCCTCACCGGCTTCATGGAGTTCCTCATCGACGAGCTCTGCCAGGGACGCGTGAAGATCCGCACGCCCAGAGAGCCCCACCGGCGCGGCGCACAACTCTCCCTCGTCGTGCCCGGCAGCGCGAAGAAACTCCAGCAGGCGATGCACGCCCGCGGCGTTTTCGCCGACTTCCGAGAGCCCGATGTCATCCGCGTCGCCCCCGCCCCGCTCTACAACTCCTTCACAGATGTCTACCGCTTCGCAACGATCCTCGCCGAGCTGACGGCTGGTTAAGCTCAGAACCCGTACCAGGTCCGCAGCACCTCGTCGGCCCGCTGTCGCACGCGATCGTCCGGGTCGTTCGACGCCGCGTCGATCAGCCCGAGCACGACCGGCGTCTCCTCCAGAAACACCGGGCTGTGCCGCCCGATCCATGTCACCGCCGTGAGCCGGATCCTCGCGTCTCGCTCGTCGGAGAGCCCGCGGTACACGACATCCATCATCCGCTCGCGAGCGTCGGCGGACATCGGCGTGGTCTCCAGCCGCTCGGCGGCGAACGAGATCGCCATCGATTGCGAGCGAAAGTCGGTGCCGAACTCGTAGAACAGCCCGACCATCTCCGCGCCTTCATCGCAGAGCGTCTCGCCCTTCAGCCGCTCGTCGTACTCAAGAAGGAAGCGAACCCGATGGCTCCGCAGATTTCCAATGCCGACAATTTCGTGCGGTGAGAGTTTCCGGTATGACTCGGCTCGTCGGCGCTCTCGGTCAAGCAGATGATCGCCGGCCGGTGGCTCACTCGCTTCGAGCTCGGCCTCCAATTGCCCGCCGAGCACCAGCGCGAGCTCTTCGGGGCTCAGCGGCCCGCCGCCACCGCTGCAGTGGTGCGGAGCGCCGCACACCACCGACGCGATCAGCAGCGCCTGCATCGCGAAGGCGCCGACAATCGAACGCCTCAGCGTCCCGTCCCGACGACCGTTCACCTCTGCAGCCTCGCCGCGCATGGTGCCTCCCATCGCACGCCTCCCTCGACACGCCGGCTCTTCAGGCATTTGATCGGATCCGGACCGGGGCGTCAACCCTTTTGCCAGAGATACAGTTGCTCGAACCCTCCAGAGCCGATCCATGCCAAACCACACCAGCATCCTCAAGGGCCGAACGGTCATCATCGCCGGCGCCGGCCTCGCCGGCTCCCTCCTCGCCTGCTACCTCGCGCCGCTGGGCTGCCGCGTGCTCGTGCTCGAACGCCGGGGCGACCCGCGCGCCAAGGGCTTTGTCGGCGGGCGGTCGATCAACCTCGCCCTCTCCGCACGAGGGATCGACGGGCTCGAAGGCGTCGGCCTCGCCGACCGCGTCCTCGCCGGCGCCATCCCGATGCGCAAGCGCGTCATGCACTCGACCTCGGGCGAACTCACCGACCAGCCCTACAGCGCCAACCCCGAAGACGCCATCAACTCCGTCAGCCGCTCGGGCCTGAACCTCACCCTGCTCGAAGCCGCCGACGAGCACCCCGGCGTCGAGATCCGCTTCAACCAGCGCGTCCTCGAATGCGACTTCGACGCCCCGTCGGTCACCACGCTCGACGAAGCCTCCGGGCAGGAGAGCCTCGAACGGGCCGACCTTGTCATCGGCGCCGACGGCGCCTTCTCCGCCATCCGCATGGCCATGCAGGTCTCGGGGCGCTTCAACTTCAGCCAGGACTACCTCGAACACGGCTACAAGGAACTCATGATCCCGCCCGCCGCAGACTGCGGCGTCGACCCCGATCTCCACGACGGCTTCGCCCTCGAACCCAACGCCCTGCACATCTGGCCCCGCGGCGGCTCGATGATGATCGCCCTGCCCAACCTGGACAAAACCTTCACCTGCACGCTCTTCTGGCCCTACCAGGGCGAGCACGCCTTCGACGCCGTAGACGAGAACAAGAAAGACATCCTCGCCTTCTTCGACCGGCACTACGCAGACGCCGTGCCCCTGATGCCCACGCTCGCCGACGACTACCTCGCAAACCCCATCGGCTCCCTGGTCACCGTCCGCTGCTGGCCGTGGCAGCGGGGGGGCAAGGTCGCGCTCGTGGGCGACGCGGCACACGCCATCGTGCCGTTCTATGGGCAGGGCATGAACGCCGCGTTCGAGGACTGCCGCGTCCTGCACCGCTGTATCGTCGAACAGGAAGGCGATATCCCCGCCGCCCTCGACGAGTACCAGCGCCTCCGCAAGCCCGAGGCCGAGGCGATCGCCGACATGGCCCTGGAAAACTTCGTCGAGATGCGTGACAAGGTCGGCCGCCCCGAGTTCCTCTACCGCAAGAAGATCGAGCAAACCCTCCATAAGGCGTTTCCGGACAAAGTCGAGCCGCAGTACAACCTCGTCAGCTTCTCGACCGTCCCCTACACCAGGGCCCAGCAGCGTGGGCGCGACCTCGCCGGCGTCGTTGAGCAGATCGCAGAGCAACTGCCCGCCAACAGCAGCAGCGACGAACCCGGATGGAGCGAAGCCGTCCGACGCTTGGGCAAAGACCTGCTCGACGCGTAAACGCCAAGCCGCACGGCGAATAGACAGGACATCGATGAACCAGTCAAGCCCGGCAGAGAACAACGCCCCGCTCATCGACATCTCCCCGCCCATCACGCCCGACCTCGCCGTCTTCCCGGGCGACACGCCCCCCACGCGCGAGGTCCTCCTCGACATGGCCAAGGGCGACAACCTCACCCTCTCGACACTCCGCACAACGGTCCATTTGGGCAGCCACGCCGACGGCATCAACCACTACGCCGTCGACGGCGCCTCCATCGACGAGATGCCGCTGGAACGCTACATCGGCCCGTGCACGCTCGTCCGCGTCTCGGGCACGCGGGGCAGACGCGTCGCAAACGCCGACCTCCCGATCGACCGGCGAATCCGGCGCATCCTCATCGCCACCGGCACACAGCCAGACAAACGCGTCTTCAACCCCGACTTCAGCGGCCTCGAACCCACGCTCATCCACCGCCTCGCAGACCTCGGCGTCCGCACCATCGGCATCGACACGCCCAGCGTCGATATGGCCGACTCCAAGGACCTTCCGGCCCACGCCGCATGCCTCGAACGGGGCATCGCCATCATCGAGGGCCTCGTCCTCGACGAGATCCCCGATGGCGACTACGAACTGATCGCCCCGCCCCTCAAGCTCGTCGGGTTCGACGCAAGCCCCGTCCGGGCGCTGCTGCGCCGGATCGCGCAAGACGCCGATTGACCCACCTCAGCCCGAGGCCGGCTTGCGGATCACAGGCACGAGACCGATCAACCGCCCGAGCATCCCCATCGCCTCTTTCAGGCTCGGGCGAGCGGGGTCGGCGTTGTTGGCGTGCAGCAGCATCACCGTCGCGTCGTCCTGGAACTCTTTGACCTGCTGGCGTTCGCGCACAAGACTCACGAACCGTTCGACGAACTGCTCGGGCTCGGCCGGATCAACCTCGCCGGCCAGCTTCAGCAGACCGTGCTCGCCGAGCTGCTCCCCCCCGGGGGGCGCCGCCTCGAGAATCGAGTCGGTGTACACCACCACCAGGTCCCCGACCTCCAGCCGCAACGCGAACTGCTCGTAGTCCGTCGGCTCAAGCACGCCGAGGGGAAGGTTGCTCACGCCGACCTCCAAAGCGTCGCTCGCGAGCAGGTCCATCGGCATCTCCGGGCCCAAGTGCATCCACTCCCCGGTCGACGCCCTGTAAAACAGCGGCCTCGGATGCCCCGCGTTCGACACGATCAGGTGGTCCGTCGGCGCGTAATAGGTCATCAGCACCGCCGTCGCGAACCGCCCCTCCTCGGAGATGCGGTTGAACTCCGCGTTCAGCGCCCGCGTGAACTTCGCCTGGTTCGGCGTGTTGATGTGCTTGCGGATCAGCTTCTTCAGCGAGGTCGCAAAGTGATCCGCCCCCGCCCCGTGCCCCGAAACATCCGCCACCGCGAAACGGCTGATGTTCCCGGATCCGCACAGCGACACATAGTACAGATCGCCCCCGGACTCGTCCCCGTTGTGCGGGCGGCTGTACACCACAGTGTCGATCCCCGGCACGCTGATCTTGTCGGTCGTTTCGGTGTTGCCGCCCCAGACCTCCAGGCAGCGCAGAAAATCGTCACGCGCGTAGTCCGCGCCGTGATCGTCATGACGAAGCCCTCCGGCCCCGTCCGAGGTCTGCTCTTTCGCGTGTCTGCTCATGAAGCCTTCGACCGGGGCGCCCGGCCTGTGACGAGATCTTCAGCGTTCAGATCCGGGCAAAGCGCCCGACCCAACCATCGCAACCGGCTGACCGCGGCGCTTATGCCCGCCGGTCAACCCTCAGACCCGTCCCGGAGCCTCGGGGCCGCCGCCCAGTGGAGCTTATCCATCACCGTCGCCCAGTAATCCCGCCCCGGGTTGGTCACAAACCGGACCGGCGCCTCGTCCCGACCGATCCGCACCACATCCCCCGTCCGAAGCCCGCAGACCCGGCGACCGTCCAGTACGAGCGCCGTTCCCTCCCCGTTCGCCTCGTTGGCCCGCAGCACCCGCAATTCGATCGGAGTAGAACCGTCCACCACGATCGGACGGAACGCAAGCGTGTGCGCCGCGATCGCCGCGATCGCAAGGGCGTCCACGCCCGGCTCGATGATCGGGCCCCCGGCACTCAGGTTGTACGCCGTAGAGCCGGTCGGCGTCGAAACGACCAGCCCGTCACCGTTCACTTTCGCGCCCGGCCCCCCCGCGATCGACAGCGAAAGCTCGATCAACCGAAATGGCGGCCCCGCGGTCACCACCGCGTCGTTCAGACCAACCCCCGAATACACCACCGACCGCCCACGACGCACCTCCGCCGTCAGCCGACGGTGCTCTCGCACCGAGAGCGCCCCGCCGCCCAAGAGCTCCGGGGCGGACCGCTCGAACGCCTCAAGATCAAACTCCGCCATGAACCCCAGCTTCCCGAGGTTCACGCCCAACAGCGGCACGCCGAGATCCGCAAACCGCCTCGCCTGGCTCAGCAGCGTCCCGTCCCCGCCCAGCACGACCACAAGCTCGGCACCCTCGGCCGCCGCGGCGTCCTCCCGCTCCGTATCGGTCTCGCCTACCAGCGTCCCGTGGGCCGAAATCAGCTCGCGCACACGATCCGCCGCCCCAACGGCGTCGGGCTTGCGACGGTTCACCACAAGCAGCACAGACCTGCCCACCCGAGTCACCTCCGGTTTCGTTTAGCGTCTGGCCGGGGTGCCCTGGCCGGGAGTGGGGGAGGGGTTGGACCGGCGTCCCGCCGCAGCGAGCACCGCACGCTCGATCCCGTCGGCGTCGATCCCCGCTTCGGCGAGCTGGTTCCTCCGCGAATCCTGGTAGATCCACCGGTCCGGCAGGCCGATCCGCGTGATCTTCGAGGTTTCGAGCTCCATCTCCTGCGCCGCCTCGATGACCGCCGAGCCGAAGCCCCCGACCACCGAGTGGTCCTCGACCGTCACGATCGGCGTCGACTTCTCGATCAGCGAGCGCAACAGCCCTCGGTCGACGGGCTTGGCGAACCTCGCGTCCCAGACCGCGACGCGCAGCCGCCCCTCCAGCCGCTCGCGGGCGTCCAGCGCCGCCATCGCGGGCGTTCCGAACGCCAGCACCGCGACATCCGGCGTGTCGTCGCCCGACCACAGCTCGGGCGTCAGGCAGCGGGCCTTGCCGATCTCGAACGCAGGGCAACGCCCGCCCAGGCGAGCATCGACATCATCGCGCGGGTAGCGCACCGCCGACAACCCCGTGTCGTGCTCGCGCATGAACTCCAGCGCCGCGACCAGCGAGGGCTCGTCGATCGCCGCCATCAGGCACGCGCCGGGCAGCGTCCGCAGGAGCGAGATGTCGCAGAATCCGTGGTGCACCGCACCGTCGCCGCCCACAAGCCCCGCCCGGTCGAGGCACAGCCGCACCGGCAGCCCCTGCAGCGCGACCTCCTGAAACGCCTGGTCGAACGCACGCTGCATGAAGGTCGAATACACCGCAAAGAACGGCTTCCACCCCGTCTTGGCAAGCCCCGCCATCATGTCCAGCGCATGGCTCTCGCAGATCCCCGTGTCCCACACGCGATCCGGGAACGCCTGCATCGCCCGCGTCAGCCCCGTCCCGTCGGGCATCGCCGCCGTGCACGCGACCACGCGATCGTCACGCTGCAAGAGATCCATCATCGCCTCACCGAACGCCCCGGTGAACGAACGCCCGGCGCTCTTGACCTCGATGCGGCAGCCCTCGTCCTCCATGTCCCCCGTCAGGCTGAACGACGGGGGCGAATGAAAGCTCGTCGCGTCGTTCTCCGCCGCGTTGAGCCCTTTGCCCTTCACCGTCTTGACATGCAGCACCATCGGCCGGTCGAACTCGCGTGCCTCGGCGAGGAACTCGATCAGCGCCGGGATGTCGTGCCCGTCGATCGGCCCGACCGTCACCAGCCCGAACTTCTCGAACCAAGAGTCCTCCGCCAGCATGGCCTTGGCCGCCTCGCCCATGCGGTGGTACGACTCGGTCAACGCCTCACCACCGGGCATGTGGCTCAGCAGCCTCTTCGCCGTCTTCTTGAAGCCCCCGTAGGTGTGGCTCAGGCGAACGCGGTCGAAGTACTGCGACACGGCGCCCTGCGGCTTCGAGATCGACATCCCGTTGTCGTTCAGCACCACCAGAAACTGCCGCTTCAGCGTCCCCGCGTTGTTCAGCCCCTCCATCGCCACGCCGTTGACGATCGACGCGTCGCCGATCAGCGTCACCACGCGCCGCCCGTCCGGGTTGCTCCTGGGGTCGAAGTGCTCGCTGTTGAGCTGGTCCCCGCGCGCCATGCCGACCGCCGTCGAGATCCCCGTCCCCGCGTGCCCGACGCTGAACAGGTCGTACGACGACTCCCGCGGCTCGGGAAACCCCGCCATCCCCTCGCGCGTCCGCAGCTTCGAGAGCTGCTCCAGCCGCCCGGTGAGCAGCTTGTGCGGATAGCACTGGTGCCCGACATCGAAGAGCAGCCGGTCGCGCCCGAAGTCGAAGACATAGTGCATCGCAAGCGTCAGCTCGACGACGCCCAGGTTCGGCGCCAGGTGCCCGCCGGTCTTGGAGACCTGGTCGATGATCGCCGCCCGGATCTCCGCCGCGACCTCGGGCAGACGCTCGGGCGGGATCGCCTTGAGGTCCTCGGGCCCGGAGATCGTCTTGAGCAGGCTGTATCGCTGTTGATCCAAACCGGACACTCCGGGTTACGGTCTTTCTGACTCGGGCGTACTCAAACCACTTCGGATGCTAGCTTTCAATAGCTTTTGAAAGAACCCGAAATTCTACCGCCACCGCCGATCCCCGACAGGGATCTTTGGCCTCCGGAGGCACCCGATCGATCCGGCCGCTCACCGCTGACGGACGACCAGCCAGGCCGCCAGTTCGCGCAAGGGGTCCGCCTCGGGGCCGAAGGGGGCCAGCAGACCGATCGCTTCCTCCGATAACCGGTCCGCCTCGCGCCTCGCCGCCCCGACGCCCATGACGCCCGGATAGGTCAGCTTCCCAGCCGCGGCGTCCTTGCCCGTTTTCTTGCCGACCTTCTCGGCGCTCCCCTCGACATCCAGCAGATCGTCGACGATCTGGAACACCAGACCGACCGTCCGCCCGAACGCCCCCAGCCTTTCCGCCGCCTCGCCTCCGTCCGGCTCGTGCGACCCCAGCACCGCCCCGATGCGGCAAGACGCCTCCAGCAGCGCCCCGGTCTTGCCCGCGTGGATCGTCTCCAGCCTCGCCAGGTCGTCGAGCTCTTCTGGCAGGCCCCCAAGCGTGTCGTAGACCTGCCCGCCGATCATCCGGCCCGTCCCCGTCGCCAGCACGCGGCAGGCCGCCGAAGCCCGCGCCGGATCGACCACCTCCCCCGCCAGCAGCCCGAACGCGTGTGTGAGCATCGCGTCCCCCGCCAGAATCGCCATCGCTTCCCCCTTGGCGATGTGCAGGGTCGGGCGGCCCCGGCGCAGCTCGTCGTCGTCCATCGCCGGCAGGTCGTCGTGCACGAGGCTGAAGCAGTGCACCAGCTCGATCGCCGCCCCGCCCGGAAGGCTGTCGGTTCCCGTCCCCCCCGCGCACACGCACGCATGCCACGCCAACGCCGGACGCACACGCTTGCCTTCAGAGAGCAACGCGTACCCGACCGCCTCCCGCAGCGAGCCAGGCGCCTCCATCGACGAGACAACCCGCTCCAGATACGCATCGATCTGGGCGCGGGGCGACACGAGCGCTTCGGGAAAGGCGGACATCGTCCGATCGTACGGCCGCCGCCCGACGGCCGTACCATCGCCTCCCGATGGACGCGATCGCAGACATCATCGTGCGCGGCGGGTGGGTCATGCTCCCCCTGCTCATCCTGAGCGTGATCTCCCTCGCCCTCTCGTTCGAGCGGGCCCTCTTCTGGATCACCACGCACAACGCCCCGCGCCGGGCCCGCATCAACGCCTTCACCCGCGCCCTCCGGGAGGGCGACGCCGACAAAGCCCGTTCGGCCATGAAGGCCGACCGCAGCGTCTACGGCAAGTTCTCCAGAGCCCTCCTCAACGAACGCGACCGGCCCGAGGCCTTCGCCGCCGCGGCAGCCGCCTCCGTCGAATCCCTCCGCACCGCGATCGAACGCTGGAGCGTCACGCTCTCAACGATCATCACCGCCGCCCCGATGCTCGGCATCCTGGGCACCGTCACGGGGATCATCCGCAGCTTCGGCGCCCTGGGCGAAGCAACAACCCCCGACCCCGCCCGCGTCGCCTCGGGCATCTCCGAAGCGCTGGTGACCACGGCCCTCGGCCTGGCGATCGCCCTCATCACGCTCTTTCCCTACATGATCTTCCGGGGACAGGCCGAACGCTGCCTCAGCCGCTTCGAAGTGATGATCGCCTCGGCCGAAACGCGCAAGTAACCGGTGGTGGCACGGCTCGCCGAGCCGTGTTCGCCTCTCACCTGATCCACCTTCTCGCTCGCAAAGCG
Source organism: Phycisphaerales bacterium (assembly GCA_007694925.1). Classification (GTDB taxonomy): domain Bacteria; phylum Planctomycetota; class Phycisphaerae; order Phycisphaerales; family UBA1924; genus SLFH01. Next base: position 16,540 of record REET01000130.1, read on the forward strand.
AGCGCGGAGCCTTGCCTCGAGTGAGCCGATCAAGACGCGAAGCGTCGAAGATCGGCGAACTCGTGGACAAGTGCGCATGATCTTCCCGCCCCGTGAGGGGCGGAGGACCTCCCTCCGTCGTCCCTTCAGGACGACCTCTGTTTGATCTCTACCCACGAGTTCAGCTCGGCTTCCGCCTCGCTTCACTCGTGGCAAGGTTCAACCGCTCCTTCGGAGCGGCAAACGGAACAGATCAATTGTGACTTATCCCGTTCCCCGCTCGCCGAATGGCAAGCACCCCGGGTTGGTGTCGCTACCACGCCTACCCAAACTCTGCTCGCCTGCTCGCCTCTCACCTGCTCGACCCTCTCGCTCGCCGAAGGCGAGCGCCTACCCCTCCGTCTCTTCCAGAAGCTTGTAGATCTCCTCGGCCGTATCGGCCGCGTAGATCCGCTTGCGGAAGTCCTCCATCGAGATCAGCCGGCTGATCCGCGCCAGCGCCTGGATGTGCTCGGAGTAATGGTCCGGCGGGCTCGCCAGCAGCACCACAAGCTTCACCGGCTGCGCGTCGATCGCCTCGAAATCGACAGGCGCCGCGGGCTTGCCGATCGCCATCGCCAGCCGCGGCATCCCGGGGCACTTCCCGTGCGGGATCGCAAGCCCGTGCCCGATCCCGGTCGTCCGGGTCTGCTCCCTCACCCACACCGCCTCACGGAGCGCATCGGCATCGGGGATCTGTTCGTGCTCGGCCAGCAGGTTCACCAGCTCATCGATCACGCCACGCTTGTCCGTCGCTTGCAGCGGGACACGGATGCACGAGGGCGAGAGGATCTGAAGCAGGTTCATCGGGCCGGACTCCGCAACGATTTAAGTAGCTCCGGGCTGATCGGGTGTGGCGGGGAGTGTAGCCGCACACCGGCACGCCGGGCGCGTCACGAACGCCCCAAGAGGACACCAAACGATCCGTCGCGGTACACCTCGGGACCTTCGCCAGGCAGCCCGGCCGGCGTCAGACGCTCACTCGCCTCCACCTTGAAGCCGTGCCACTTGCCCGCCCAAGCCGCCATCGCTTCGTTCTCCTCGGCCTCCAGACTGCAGGTCGCGTAGAGAATTTTTCCCTTCGGCGCAAGCAGCGGGATCGAATCGGCGATCAGTTGCCGTTGTGTGTCGCCCAGACGCTCGATCAGATCGGGCCCGAAGCGGTACTTCGCCTCCACCCGCCTCGCCAGCACGCCCGTGTTCGAGCAGGGGACATCCAGCACCACAAGATCCACCTTCTCCAGCCACGCCTCCCGCAGCTCATCGGGAGCGACCGCCTCCACCTGCCCGTCCCCATCAAAGACCCCCCGAAGGGTCTGCAGGCGATCTTTGTCGATGTCCGAAGCAACGATCTTCGCATCGGGGAAGAGCCTGCGAAGCTGCCGAGTCTTCGTCCCCTGCCCGGCGCACAGATCGGCGATCACCGCCGGCTTCAGCTGCGACGCGAGCATCGCCGGCGCCGACGACGCCGAATCCTGCACCCAGACATCACGCCGGCCCGTCAGCAACCCGCCCAGCGATCCCCGCTCGCCCGCAAACACGAAATGCCCCGCACAGCGGTGGGGGGATGCAAGCTCGGGATCGATCGGCGCTTCGGCGTGCACCGCGTTTATGACCACCGGCGGATGCACCAGCGAGTGCAGCGCCAGATCCCTCGCCGCCCGCGCTCCGGCCGCCAGCGCCCACCGCTCGCACAGCCGCTTGGGCATCCCCGTCGCGACCGCGAGGCGGAAGTCGTCGTCTTCGGGCAGGATTGGCTGGGTCAGCATCAGCGAGCCGCCGTCTGACAGCGGGACCTCCTCCCGACCGCCCCCGTACCGCTCCGCTTTCTCCGGCCCCTCCGGCCCGCCTCGAAGCATCTCCGACAGCCGACGCAGCACCGCGTTCACCAGCCCCGCGCCCCCTCTGCCCGCCGACCGCTTCGCCCACTCGACGGAGGTATCGATCGCCGCGTGCACCGGGATCCGGTCCATGAACAGGATCTGCGCCCCGCCCACCAGGAGCGACGCCTGCAACGCCGGGTGCATCTCCGGGAACGGACGCTCCAGACGCTGCTCCAGCAGCCAGCGGATCGTCAGCCAGCGGCGGAGCACGCTCTCGTGCAGCGCGTGGGCGAGGGCCGAATCCCTCGGATCGAGCCCCGATGTGTCCGGCTCCAGAATCTTGATCGAAGGAAAACCCGTCGCCTGCGTCCCGACCACCCGCAGCACCGCCTCGCGGGCGTCGGCGGGGGGCCCGGGGCGATGACGAGGAGGGCCCCGCCTTGCTCGGCGGCCCTTCGAGCCCGATGATGACTGCTGTCTGCCCTTCAAGACCCGACTGTATCCGCCGCCGGTCCCCGAACCATGCCCGCAGCAAGCACCAACACCACCTCTCAGCAGCCTTCAACGCGTAGAACCCGCGCCGAGGACGCCCCGGCCCGCGGCCTCCTCGCGGGCATGCGCATCCGCAAGAAGCTCATCTTCCTCCACACCCTCTTCTCCCTCGCCCTGACCCTGATCCTCCTCGTCGCCCTCCGCCCGGCGATCAGCCAGATCCTCGACCGCGCCGAACGCACAAGCGCCACCCTCGTCCTCGAACAGGCCCTCCGCCAGAGCCCCGCCGACGCCGAGAGCTGGGCCTCAGGACGCGGCGCTTCCTGGCGAGTCGGCTCGCCCGAGTCGCTGGATCTCCCCGCAGCCATCGCCCAAGAAGCAGCCGACAACCCCCTCACCCCGATCGACGCCGGGCGAAGAGGCGTGCACGCCACGGTCGTCGCGGCGATCCCCGGCCCCCAGCCCCGCTACATCCTCGCCGAGGCCAGCCTGATCGAGGTCCGCGAGGTCGTCACCCGCTTCTACCTCCTGCTCGTCATCGCCGTCCTCACCGCCTACGGGCTCGTCGTCGTCGCTCTCGAATTCTTTGTCCTCCCCCAGCATGTCTACGGCCCCATCCGACGCATGCTCCGCGCCGACATGGCCGTCCAGGCGGGCCAGACCGAAAGCGAGCTCATCCCCGACGCCTCGATCCCCGCCGACGAACTCGGCGAGATCATGAAGAGCCGCAACGAATCCATCCGCAAGATCCGCTCCCAGGAACGCGCCCTCGCCGAGGCCTTCGACCGCCTCGAGCTCAACGCCAACGACCTCAAGCTCAAGAACCACCTCCTCGAACGCGCCCGCCAGAACCTCGCCGACGCCGACCGCCTCGCCAGCCTCGGCATGATGTCCGCCGGCCTCGCCCACGAGCTCAACACCCCCCTCGCCGTCCTCAAGGGCCTGACCGAGCGCCTCAGGCAGGACCCCGCCGGCCTCAGCGACGACCAGGCCGAACTCATGCACCGCGTCGTGCTCCGCCTCGAACGCCTCGGCGAAAGCCTGCTCGACTTCGCCCGCGTCCGCCCGCCAGAGAGCCGCGAGACCGACCTCGCCCGCATCGTCGACGACGCGATGACGCTCGTCCGCATCGACCGCGAGGCCCGCCAGATCGAGCTGGTCAATCTCGTCCCAAAGGACGCCCGCGCCTTCTGCGACGAGGACCGTTTCGTGCAGGTCTTCGTCAACCTCATCCGAAACGCCGTCGACGCCCTCCGCGAGAGCGGCAAAGGCTCGCGCGTCCAGGTCTCCGCCGAAACCATCGAACGAGACGGAGAGCGCTGGCTCAGCGTCTCGGTCGCAGACGACGGGCCCGGCATCTCCCCCGATGTCCTCAGCACACTCTTTGAGCCCTTCGTCAGCACACGCCTGGACGCCCGCGGCACCGGCCTCGGTCTCGCCGTCGCAGAGGGCATCGTCCGCGAGCACGGCGGCGTCCTCCTGGCACGCAATAATCCAGAGCGATCCGGGGCGGTGTTCGAGATCCTGCTGCCCGCCGACCCGGGCGGGGAGGTCGTCTCGGGGCAGGGCCCCGCCGGCCGCACACAAAACCCTCGGCCGGAGGATGAGACACATGGCTGATACCGCGACCAAGCCCGCAGAGGCGGGACCCGTCCCGCCCATGTCGATCGTCACGCTCGACGACGACCCCGACTTTCGACAATACCTCTCCGGCGTGCTGGAGGCCGACGGCCACGAGGTCCGCGCCGTCGCCTCACCCGACGAGCTCTACGCCGCAAACGAGCACCAGCTCCCAGACCTCGTCCTCCTGGACATGAAGATGGGCCGCCACTCGGGCGAGCAGGTCCTCGCCGAGATCCGCAAACGCTGGCCCAAGCTCTGCGTCGTCGTCGTCACCGGCTACCCCTCGCTCGACAACATGCGCCAGACATTCAAGCAGGATGTCTTCGACTACCTCGCCAAACCCTTCTCGATCAACGAGCTCCGACGCGTGCTCGGGCAGGCCGCGGAGGTCTACGGCCTCGGCTCAGGCCCCCAGGACCGCCTCAAGCACGCCCTGGGACGCCAGATCCGCCTCGCCCGCACCGAACGGGGCTGGACCCTCAAAGACCTCTCCGAGGAGTCCGGCGTGAGCGTCAGCCAGCTCAGCTCGATCGAACGGGGCGCCCACCTCCCCAGCCTCGAATCCATGCTCTCTGTCGCCCATGCCTTGGGCGCCCGCCCCAGCGATTGGCTCGCCGCCTCCGGGTTCTGAATCAGCCGAAACCGACGCCGAATCATCCTCCTCGGGCCGCGCCACGCGTTGACACCGGCGGCCCCCGAGACTTCACTCCACCCCTTGAGCCAGCCACGCAACAACCCCGGGCGCACCACGCTCCTCTTTACGGCCTTCGAGCCCAGCGGCGACGAGCACGCCGCCACCGTCATCGAACGCCTCAAGGAACGCCACCCCGAGATCGCCATCTACGCATGGGGCGGGCCCAAGATGGAGGCCGCCGGCGCACGCGTCGTCGAACGCACCGGCGACGACGCCGTCATGGGCCTGCCAGGCCTCGCCAAGATCCGCGAGCACAAAAAGATCAACGCCCGCATCGACCAGTGGCTCGAAAAGCACCCCGTCACCCTCCACATCCCTGTCGACTCGCCCGGCGCAAACTTCCCGATCTGCAAAATCGCCCAGAAGCACGGCGTCCGCGTCGTCCACCTCGTCGCCCCCCAACTCTGGGCGTGGGGGGCTTGGCGGGTCAAGAAGCTCCGGCGCCTGACCAGCCTCGTCCTCTGCCTGCTCCCCTTCGAAGAAGAGTGGTTCAAGGCCCGCGATGTCGAGGCCCGCTTCGTCGGACACCCCCTCTTCGACAAGCCCCTGAACCACGAACGCCTCAAGACCGACGCCGCAGACCTGCCCGGGGGCCAGCCGAGGATCGCCCTCCTGCCCGGCTCCCGCCCCGGCGAGATCGAGAAAAACTTCCCGCTCCTCCTCGCGGCCTTCTCCGGCATCAGGCGCAAGTTCTCCAGCGCCTCGGCCGTCATCGCCGCCACCACAGAGCCCGTCGCAGCACGCCTACGCGAGATCGCCGAGGCCAACGGCGGCATGCCCGAAAACGCCGAGATCGTCGTCGGCAGGACTGACTCGGCCCTCTCCTGGTGCGACCTCGCCCTCGTCGTCAGCGGCACCGTCACCCTCCAGGTCGCACGCCACAACAAGCCGATGGTCATCGTCTACAAGTCCAACCCCTTCATGTACGCGCTGCTCGGCTGGTGGCTCATCGACACCGAGCTCTTCACCCTGCCGAACCTGATCGCAGGCCGCGAGATCGTGCCCGAGCTCGTCCCGCACTTCGGCGACGAGAAGGCCATCGTCGAGGCCGCGCTCGCCCTCCTCGAATCCCCCGAAAGGGCCGAGGCGCAGCGACGCGAGCTCCGCAGCGTCGTCGACGAGTTCAAGGGCCTCTCCGCCGGCGAAGCCGCAGCAGACGAGATCGCCCGCGTCCTCGGCCTCGATCCATCGGCGGACTGAGCCGCGCTCACGCCCGCAGCGGCGCCAGCACCACGCCGCAGCAGGTGTTGCCGATCCGCTCGACGATCGGCACGCAGCGGATCACAGGCGACCCCGCGGGCAAACCCCGGTCCAGACACGCGTGCACAAACCGCACCCCGTCGTGGCGCACCGTCTCCTCGTCGGCCGCGAACAGCAACAGCAGCAGGGCCCCGCGCGAGATCACCCCGTCCGCCCCCAGCTTGCCCAGATCCTCCCCGGCCGCGACCAGTTCCGAGGCGTACGCCCGGTTCGCGTCGGGCGCCCCCGCCTTGAACGCGAACTGCCCGACCGTCTTGACCTCCAGCCAGAACGCCTCGGCAGGGTCGGTCCACGGCCGCCCGGGATCGGTGTGCTCACGCTCGATGGCATCGCGGACATGCGAGCCGAACAGGGTCCTGTCCGCCTCGTCACGCTCCTGAAGCGTCGCGACCGGATCCGCCGGGGGAAGATCGGCCGACGGCGTCAGCACCAGGTCGCAGCGGTCTCGGGCGTTGCGCCCCGGCCGCCGCCCGCCTTCGTCGTCCCACACCCGCCCGGGATACGGAAACTCCGGGAAGACGCCCAGCCCGGCCCCGCCAAGCCCCTCGGCGAGCACCCGGTGCAGGGGGAGTTCGTCCATTGCGTCCAGCCCCCGGACCGCCTGTTCAGACGCCAGTTCCGCCTCGCGATCCGCCAGAATCCGGGCCAAGAGGTCCGCCAGAAGCGAGGGCGAGGCGAGGGTGTCGGCGTTGTCGTTGTCGGGCTGGTTTGCATCCTCGGGCACTTTCCGCCATGATCTCGCCTTCCCGGGCCGGCAGCAAGCGCGCCGCCAAACGCCAGGAGCCCTCACAGGAGCCCTGATCAGATGGAATCGATCAACAACTTCGTCAACACACTCAACGGGTACCTCTTCAGCAACTTCACCGTCTACGCGCTGCTGTTCACAGGCGTGCTCTTCACGATCTGGAGCGGCTTCGGCCAGTACCGCGCCCTCACCCACGGCGTCGGCGTCGTCAGGGGCAAGTACGACGACGGCAAGGACCCCGGCGCCATCAACCACTTCCAGGCGCTCTCGGCCGCACTCTCCGCGACCGTCGGTCTCGGCAACATCGCCGGCGTCGCCGTCGCGGTGGCGATCGGCGGGCCCGGCGCGATCCTCTGGATGTGGCTGATCGGCGTCCTCGGCATGGGCCTCAAGATGACCGAGGTCACACAGTCCATGCTCTACCGCAACACCGACGACCCCGAAAACCCCCACGGCGGACCGATGTTCGTCGTCAAGAACGGCTTTAAGAAGTGGGGCCTCGGCCCCCTCGGCGCCGCCATCGGCGCCGTCTTCGTCGTCACGCTCATCACCTCGGCCATCACCGGCGGCAACATGTTCCAGGCCTGGAATGTCGCCGATGTCACCCACACCTACTTCGGCATCCCGCAGATCATCCCGGGCATCGTCCTCGCCATCATCGTCGGCGTGGTCATCATCGGCGGCATCAAGCGCATCGGCGCCGTCGCAGGACGCATCGTCCCCTTCATGTGCGTCGTCTACCTCCTCGCCGCGGGCTATGTCCTGATCGTCCACTTCGCCGACATCCCCGCCATGCTCGCCCTGATCGTCAAGAGCGGCCTGCCGACATGGATGGGCGGCGAATCCGCCGACGCCACGGGCGCCTTCCTCGGCGGCACCTTCGGCTTCGCCGCGCTCTGGGGCATCAAGCGGGCCCTCTTCAGCTCCGAGGCCGGCCAGGGCTCGGCCCCCATCGCACACTCGGCCGCCAAGACCGACGAGCCCGCACGCGAGGGCGTCGTCGCCGGCCTCGAGCCCTTCATCGACACCATCGTCGTCTGCACCATGACCGCCCTGGTCATCCTCGCCAGCGGCGCGTACAACCGCGGTCCCGAGGCGATCATCGACGACGCGACGCAGATCAGCATCGTCCAGTCAACCGATTCCGACGGCAACGCCCTCGAAAACACATGGACAGTCCAGACCGGCGACCTCCCCGCCAAGACCCCCGACGCAAGACGCACACTCCGCGCACGCGAGGGCGAGTCCGGCTGGCGCGACGGACAGACCGTCTTCGTCGTCGTCGAAGCCGAGTTCAACGACAAAACCGGCCAGAATGTCCATCGCATCAGCGGCAGCGTCCGCTTCACCGACCAGGACACATGGATCGTCCAGTGGAGATCGATTTCCTCGGAGGTAGCCCCGAGGCTCCGCACCGACCCCGACACCGGAGAGCCCGACACCGGAATCTATGTCGACTACGCCGGCGCCTCCCTTACCGCCCACGCCTTCGACCGCGTCCAGCCGGGCCTGGGCATGTGGCTCGTCACCATCGCAGCGTGGCTCTTCGCCGTCTCGACCATGATCTCGTGGTCCTACTACGGCGAGCAGGGCGTCTACTACCTCTGTATGCAGCTCAACGACGCCACGACCAAGGCGATCGTTCTCGTCTACAAGCTGATTTACTGCGCGCTCATCTTCCTCACCACCGTCGCGGCCATGGAGATCTTCACCGCATCCGATGGCTCAAAGCAGCCGCTCATCGGCACCGACGACCAGCTCGACATGTGGACCACCCTCGGCCTCGGCGTCATGCTCGTCGTCAACATCCCGATCATGCTGATCTTCGGCGCACAGGCCATGAAGTCCTACCACGAGTACATCGGACGCCTCAAGCGCGGCGAGCTCGAAGCACACCCCGCCCCGCCCATCACCGATGTTGCTGAGGGCAAGGATGTCCGCCCCGGTTATGACAAGGGCAGCGACAAGGACAACGACAAGGCCTAACCGCCGACATCCAAGCCAAAGTCCCCTCTTGCAGCACTGGCGGCTCGCCCGCCAGTGCTGCTATTCCCTACCCTTCCTCTCGGCTCACCCGCTCGACGCTCACCCGCTCTCGCCCGCAAAGCGGGCGCTGAACCTTGCCACGGGTGAGTCGATCAAGACGCGAAGCGTCGAAGATCGGCGAACCCGTGGAGAGCAAGTCAAAGGCCCCCGCACTGAAGGTGCGGCGGAAACAAACTGAAACTCCGCCGTCCCTTCAGGACGGGCTCCCCATCCCCGCCAACCACGAGTTCAGCTCGGCTCCGCCTCGCTTCACTCGTGGCAAGGCTCATCCGCTCCTTCGGAGCGGTCAAAGTCCATCGCGTTCTTCACTCCCTCGCCCGAAGCCAGACGCACTGCGTGTCACGGCTCGCCAAAACCGTGTCTCTACAACGCCTACTCCCCCTCCGGCTCACCTGCTCGCCCGCTCAACCCTCAACTGCTCTCGCCCGGCTACGCCGAGCGCGCCAGCGCCTTCCGAACCTTCTCGATCTGCTCCCGCGCATGCTTGCACGCGCTCTCGCGCGACTTCC
>REET01000318.1 GCA_007694925.1 Phycisphaerales bacterium
GTACGGATCCTCGTCGAACCCGTCGTCGTGCGACTGATCGCTCAGCCGGATGTGCTCGACGGGGAGTTCTTCCAGGAAGCGGCTCGGGATCGTCCGCTCCAGCCTGCCTCGCACAGTCCGGTACCGCGTCGAGGTCACCAGCAGCGAACGCATCGCCCGCGTCATGCCGACGAAGAACAGCCGCCGCTCCTCTTCAAGCGAGGCCTCGTTGTCGAAGGCCCGCGCGTGCGGCAGCAGCATCTCCTCGAGCCCCACCACCGCGACGGAGGGAAACTCCAGACCCTTGGCCGCGTGCAGCGTCATCAGTGTCACGGCGCCCTGGGCCGGATCCACCGCGTCCGCGTCGGCCACCAGCGCGATCGATTCCAGATACGCGCGCAGCAGCGAGAGCAAGGGCGGCGTCGGCGCCGATCCGCCACCTTCCAGCACGTCCGCCCCGGGAAACGCGGCCGGGTCCGACTCCGGCTCGTACTCGGCCTCGAACGACGCGGCCGACGAGACCAGTTCCGAAAGGTTTTCCAGCCGCTCCTCGTCGGTCTCGCTCTTGCTGGTCTTGGCCTGTTTCTCGTAGGCCGCCTCCAGCCCGCTCTCCTTGATCACGCGCAGCACCAGGTCCGCAAGCGAGCCGGGCGCGTCGACGCCCATGAACGAGCCGCCCCCTGTCAGCCCGTCGATGAGCGAGATGAAGCGCCCCGACGCATTGACCGCCCGCGCCGTCAGATCGGGCACTTCCTTCGCCGCCCGCAGCCCGTCCATCATCGTCAACCCGCGGCCTGTCGCCCAGGACTCGATCCGGTCCAGGCTCGCCTTGCCCAGCCCCCGCGTCGGTGTGTTGACGATCCGACGCAGGCTCACCCCGTCGGCGCTGTTGGCCACCACGCGCAGGTACGCCACCGCGTTCTTGATCTCCTCGCGCTCGTAGAACGCCGTGCCCCGCGCGATGACATAGGGCACACCCTCTTTCCGGAAGGCGTCCTCGAGCGCACGGCTCAACGCGTTGGTGCGGTAGAGCACCGCCATGTCCTTCCACGCGAGCCCTTGTTCGTCGCGCTCACGCCTGAAGCGGTCGACCACAAGCCCCGCCTCGTGCTCCTCGTCGCGGCAGAGCACCACATCGACCGGCTCACCGCCCTCGCTGGTGGTGAACAGCGGCTTGTCCTTCCGCAGCGCGTTGTGCTTGATCAGCCCGTCGGCGGCGCCGAGGATCGGCCCCGTCGATCGGAAGTTCTCGCCAAGCTTGATCACCTGCGCGCCGGGGTATCGCTCCTCGAAATCGAGGATGTTGGAAATGTCGGCCCCGCGCCACCCGTAGATCGCCTGGTCGGGATCGCCCACCACGCAGATGTTCGGCCCCGACGAGGCGTCTTCCAGCCCGGGCAGAACCTCCCCCTCGCCGGCCAGCATCGAGGCGATCACGAACTGCGCGTGGTTGGTGTCCTGATACTCGTCGATCATCAGGTACTTCCACCGCGCGTGGCACTCGGCCAGCACGCCCGTCTTCTCGCGCAGCATTTTCGCGGTGAGCACAAGCAGGTCGTCGAAGTCGACCGCGTTGGCCGCCCGGAGCGCCTTCTCGTACGCCGTGTACACGACCGCGATCTTCTTGGAGTAGTAGTCGCCCGCCTCGGCAGCGAAGGCTTCGGCGTCCTTGAGCTCGTTCTTGGCGTTACTGATCGCCCCGAGGACGCTCCGAGGCTGCCAGTTGCCGGTGTTCATGTCCAACTGACCGATCACCCGCTTCATCAGGGCCGACTGGTCGGACATGTCGTAGATCGTAAAGTCGGGCTTGAGCCCCGCCTCGTCGGCGTACCGGCGCAGCAGGCGGGCGCAGAGCGAGTGGAAGGTCGTGACCGTCAGGCCCCGCATCATCCGGGGGTCGCCCGCCAGCAGCGAACCGATCCGCTCACGCATCTCCCCCGCCGCCTTGTTGGTGAAGGTCAGCGCCAGGATCGACCACGCGGGAACACCCACCGAAACAAGGTGGGCCACACGCCGCGTCACCACACGCGTCTTGCCCGAGCCCGCTGCCGCCAGAATCAGCAGCGGCCCGTCGATGTGCTCGACGGCCTGCCGCTGAGGCTCGGTGAGTCCTGAGAGAAAGTCGGCAGCCGCGTCGCTCATCGGCGGAGCGTAGCCACCGACACGCACGCCCAAGACGGTGATGGACAGGCCCCGTCGGGTCGATACCAGACGAATCGAGCGATGAACCGGAGGCTGCCATCGGGCGTATGGACAGAAGCTGTTATGGTCTTTGTGCGGCGTTCTGCACGCATTGACTGCCCCCCCGGCCTTCTCTAGCGTTGACGCCCGCCGGCGGCGGGCTTCGGTTCGGTGATTGGCGTGCAACGATCGCCCCAGAGAATTCGAGCAGGATGAGCCAGGACCCCAAAGACGCCGATCCGAACAAGACCGCCCCAGTCGGCGATCTGGACGACCCGCTGTCGCTGAACAAGCCGGCGCGGCTCTCGCGTCCGCCCGAGCCGGGCCCCAAGACCGTCGAGGAGGTCGAACAGCGTCTCCAGGAAGCCGCCAAGGGCGAGACCAACCTCGACACCCTCATCGGCCGCCTCGTCGTCGAGAGCGGCCTGGCGACCGAGGACGAGGTCGAGCACTGCCTGGGTCAGGTCACTTCAGAACCACGCGAGGAGGTCGGCCAGCGATCGCTTGCCCAGGTGCTCGTCGACAACGACTTTGTCACCAAGCGCCAGATCGCCCGCCTCCGCCAGATCCTCGAGGCCGAGCGGTCGGGCCAGAAGATCCCCGGCTACCGCCTGCTGGGCAAGCTCGGCGCCGGCGCCATGGCGACGGTCTTCAAGGGGCGACAGCTCAGCCTCGACCGGCTGGTCGCCATCAAGATCCTGCCCAAGAAGTTCAGCGCCAACGCGCAGTTCATCGAGCGTTTCTACGCCGAAGGCAGAGCCGCCGCACAGCTCAACCACCCCAACATCGTGCAGGCGTACGATGTCGGAAAGGCCGCCGATTACCACTACTTCGTCATGGAGTATGTCGAGGGGCGGACGGTCTACGACGACATCATCAAGCACAAACGCTTCAGCGAGCAGGAGGCGGTCCGCGTCGCCATCCAGGTCGCCGAAGCGCTCCTGCACGCCCACGAAAAGGGCCTCATCCACCGGGATGTCAAGCCCAAGAACATCATGATCAGCCGGGAAGAGGTCGTGAAGCTCGCCGACCTCGGCCTGGCCAGGGCGATCTCCGACAAGGAAGCCGCCGAGGCCGAGGCGGGCAAGGCCTTCGGCACCCCCTACTACATCAGCCCCGAGCAGATCCGGGGCCACAAGGACATCGGCCCCCCCGCAGACATCTACTCCCTCGGCGCCACCCTCTACCACATGCTCACGGGCAATGTCCCCTTCGACGGCAAGAACCCGTCGAGCGTCATGCACAAGCACCTCAAGTCCGAGCTTGTGCCCCCGGACCATGTCAACCCCAAGCTCTCCGCCGGGATCAGCGAGGTCATCGAGATGATGATGGCCAAGAACCCCGCGGATCGCTACCAGAACTGCCGCGACCTCCTGATCGACCTCCGGGCCGTCCGCGACGGGGAGCACCCACCGCTCGCCCACAAGGAGACGCTCGACGCGGGCATGGTCGCCAGCCTGGCCGAGGCGGAGGCCAAGGCGCCGGTCGAACTCGTCGAGGACCGGTCCCAGGCCGAGGGGGTCCCCTGGCACCAGGACTGGCGGACGATCCTCCTCCTGGTCCTCCTGGGCATCTGCGTCCTTCTGATCATCTATCTGACCGTGACGCGGAGCTGACCGTGATCCGCTCCAGGGTTGCCCGGGGGCGGCCGGGGGATTAGGCTTGCTAGACCCCGCCGATGTCGGGCGGGCGTATGGCGTCCACCGGAGAGCAGGCGTTGCACCAGAATCTCAGACCAGCTTGGATCGTCCCGAGCCCGGTCTGTCGGTGTGCGCCCCGACGCCGCTGCATCGGCAGAGCGTGACCCGGCCCCAGCGAACCATCCCGAGATTCCGGCGGACCGGGCGCAATGCCGCCCCGGCCGCCATCCACGCTTTCCCCGCACGGACGGTCCGGCGGGGAGTTCAAGCGACGACCCAGTAAGGAGCTCACAAGATCGCACGCAGAAGGTTCTTCCGCGATGCCGGCCCGATCCGGCGCACCCGGATCAATCACATGATCCGGATCTCACCGATCCGCGTGATCGGCCCGGACAATCAGCAGATCGGCATCCTCGACACCGCAGACGCACAACGCATGGCCACCGAGCAGGGCCTCGACCTCGTCGAGATCCAGCCCGATGTCAGGCCACCGATCTGCAAAATCATGGACTACGGCAAGTACCGGTACGAGCTCTCCCAGAAGGAGCGCAAGAACCGGGCCGCCACCAAGCAGCCAGAGCTCAAGGAGATCCGCCTCGGAAGGTCGGTCAAGATCGATCCGCACGATGTGGGGATCCGCATCGACCAGGCCCGCCGATTCCTCCTCGACGGCCACAAGGTACAGATCACCCAGCGATTCAGAGGCCGCGAGATGCAGCACCGCGACCTCGGCCTGGAAAACCTCCGCGAGTTCGTCGACGCCCTGTCCGACATCGCAAAGGTCGAGGTCGACCCGCGCTGGGTCCAGCGTCAGGCGAGCCTCATCCTCGCGCCCGACCGCACCAAGATCGAAGGCGTCAAGCGCAAGGAAGCCGCCGAAGAGAAGGCCAAAGCCGAGGCCGAGCAGGCCGAGAAGGAACGCCTGCAGGCGATCGCCGACGAAAAGCGCGAGGCCTCCGACAAGCGCGACAAGAAAAAGGGCCCCGCCGACGAGCGCCAGGTCAACCCCGTCGACGCAGAGCTCGACGAACTCCTCGGCGGCTGACCCGCTTCACCCCGCCCCGCCGGGACGACGATCTCCCCCAGCCAGCACGCCCAGCCACGGCTCCAGCCCGTGGGCTGGCTCTGTGCGCGGATCGAGAAAGTCCGGCACGATCCTCGCAAACAGCGCGTGACGCCTCGCGTCGGCGATGCCGCCGTCGTAGTGCCCGTACCGCGTCACAAACCGCCACTTCGCCCCCGGGTCGGTGTCCAGCGCGTTGTACACCGCCGCGGCGCTCGGCGCAGGAACCACATCGTCCAGGAGCGCCAGCTTCGCCAGCACCGGCAGCCGCACCCGGCGCGCGTGCACCACTGTGTCCGCCAGCCGGAGGTTCGCCAGCGTCTCCTCGTAGTGCCGCCCCGCGCGGACCAGCAGCCGCGAAACCTCCAGGCCGATCCCCCCGGACACCGGCCGATCGACGCGCCAAACCCAGTCCCCCATGCTCGGCAGCGCGATCACCAACCGCTCAGGACGGACAAACCTCGCCCCGACATTCGTCGCCGTCACCGCCAGCCCGCCCCCGAAGCTCTCGCCGTGCAAAAACAGCGGCAACCCCTCTCCCTGCCCGTCGAGCCACACCCGCATCACCCGCATCGCGTTGACCAGGTCCGCCACCGCCCCGACATACGACCACCCCATCAGCTCGCCAAAGCCCGCCTCACCGATCGGCAGCCCCTGCGCGATCCACCCCTCCTCGGTCTCGAACCAC
>REET01000110.1 GCA_007694925.1 Phycisphaerales bacterium
GGCGCGCACCAGCGAGAGCCCGGCTTTGAGCATCGTCGCGACATCCAGCCGCCCCGAGGCGTCGATCGCCGAGCGAACCGCATCGCCCGTCAGCTTCGGCCAGTCGTGCCCTTCCAGCTCGGTCTGCCCGGCCGGGTCGGGGCAGGACTCGAAGTACTTGGCGATCATGTTGCTCACGCGGCTGGTCGAGTTGCCGAAGCCGTTGGCGAGGTCGGCGTTGTACACCTCGACGAACTTGGAATAGGTGAAGTCCGCGTCGTTGGCGCCCCACGGCCCCTGCGTCGCGAGGTACCAGCGGAACGCGTCGATGCCGTAGCGGTCGGCGTAGGCGTGGATCTCCTCGGGCGTGACGAAGTTGCCCAGGCTCTTGGACATCTTCCGCTCGCCCATCATGAAGTAGGCGTGGACATAGAGCGACTTCGGCAGCTCACGCCCCAGCGCCATCAGCATCGCCGGCCAGATCACCGCGTGGAACCAGAGGATGTCCTTGGCGATCAGGTGCACCGAGGCCGGCCAGAGATGGCGCCGCTCGTCGGTGTCGACCGTCGAGAGGTAGTTAAACAACGCATCGATCCACACATAGATGCGGTGCTGCGGGTCCCCGGGCATCAGCACGCCCCACGGCTCGCCGCTCGCGCCATCACCCACGGCGCGGCTCACCGGCACATCCCGAAGCCCCTGCGTCAGGCGCCCCAGCACCTCGTTCCGCCTCGCCTCGGGCAGCACGAGGTACTCTTCCGACCGGATCAGCTCTTCGAGCCGGTCCTGGTACGCCGAGAGGCGGAAGAAATAGTTCTGCTCTGTCCGCTTCTCGAGCGGCTCGCCCGAGACGGGGCTCTTGTAGTCGTTCTCCCGGGCGGCGGTCTCGGTGACATACTCCTCCTGCCCGGGGTCGTACCAGCCGGTGTAGTCGCCCTTGTAGATGTCGCCCGAGTCGAGCATCGAACGGATGTACGCCTCGACCCTGGTCTTGTGCCTGTCCTGGCTGGTGCGGATGAAGTCGTCGTTGCTGATCCGCAGGTCCCGGAAGAACGCCTCGAACGCCTCGGCGTTCTGACCCGCCCACTCTTGGGGGGTAATACCCCTTGAAGCGGCGGTCGAGACGACCTTGTCGGCGTGCTCGTCCGTACCTGTGAGGAAGAAGACCTCGGCCCCCGACCCCCGCAGCAGGCGCTGGAAGCGGGCGAGCACATCGGCGATCACCGTGGTGTAGCCGTGCCCCAGGTGGGGACGGCCGTTGACATAGTAAATCGGCGTGGTGATGTAGTACGGTCGGTGGTCGTCGGGCATGGCCCATTGTACGGATCGCTTCCGACCCGGCAGCAGAGGGGCCGCGGGGCCTGATAACACCTACGCTTGTCGTTCACGCGCCGGGCAGACCGGCATTGAGGCCCCGACGGCGGAAGACGCGGGGGCGGGGAGCAGGCCGCATGGAGCGAGCAGCATTCGAGCGTCTGGCGCTCGAACATCTCGACGCGGTCTATCGCCTCGCGATGCATCTGACCCGCAACCCCGAAGAGGCCGACGACCTCGTCCAGGATGTCTACGCCCGGGCCTTCCGCCCCAAGGCGATCGCCACCTTCGAAGACCGCTCGGGCGACGGTTCGGGAGGCATGCGGGCCTGGCTCTTTACCATCACCCACAATGTCTTCTACACGCGGATCAAGAAGAAAGCCCGAGAACCCCAGGCCGTCGGCGAATTCTTCGCCGAGAGCACCGACGGCCCGCTGCCCGACGAGCCCCCGCCCGCCTGGGACCGCGCCGGGTTCGACTGGGAGCATGTCGACGCGGGCCTGAAGAAGGCCGTCGAGGACCTCAAGCCCGAGTTCCGCGAGGTCCTGCTGATGTGGGGCGTCGACGGGCTGAAGTACCGAGAAATCGCCGAAATCCTCGGCGTCCCGATCGGCACCGTCATGAGCCGCCTGCACAGAGCACGCAAAACCCTCGCAGACCGACTGACCTCCGACCCCGAGGCTGTCGAAAATCTTGGGCTCGACGGTCTTTCCGGGAAGAACAACGGCGAGAGCGGGGTACACCGGTGAGAACGCGGCGGACTCCCATCCGCATCTGGGGATACACAACCGAGTTATCGGGGGTCGCAGGGCGACCCATCTAAGGCAGCGGTCTGATGTCTGAACCCACAAGCCACAATCCGTCCAGCGGTTCGCCCGACGCCGGATCGGGACCCGACACGCTCCCGATCGCTTCGTTGCTCCGCGCCGCGGCCGATGACGAACTCTCGACCCAAGACCGCGCCCTCCTCGACGCCCATCTCCGCAAACATCCCGAAGACGACGCCCGCATCGAGTTCGAGCGCCGCCTCCGCACCCACTGCGCCGGCGTGATGCAGACCCCCGCAGCCCCCGCAGCCCTCCGAGAGAAGATCCTCGCGATCGCCGCTTCGGCCGGGGAGCTTGCCGGCGAAAGCGGGCGCGACACCAACGACGACATGCTGGCGGACCGGATCGCCGAACGCTCCCGCATCGCCCGGGCGACGCACTTCGGCGGACGCAGCCGCGCGCTCGTCGGTGCAGCCGCGGCTGTCCTGCTGCTCGTTGCCGGCTATTCGCTGTTTTCACAAGTGATCGGCACGCCTTCGCCCGCTGGCCCACAGTCCGCCGGCGTCGGCAACGGCATCTCATTGGCCAACTTCTTCGCCGCCGAGCACGACCGCTGCACCAAGGTCCCAGAGCGGACAGACAAGTTCACCGTCGCCGACCTCTCCCGCACGCCCGACGCGTTCGCCAGCATCCTCGGCCGAGTCCCCGCCATCCCGGACTTCCAGGCCGCCGGCATGGTCTTCCGCGACATGGGCGAGTGCCATGTCCCCGGCGACGGGCGGAGCGTGCACCTCCGTCTGGAGACCGACGGGAGCGCCTGCCGCGAGGGCATCTCCGTCAGCCTCTTCATCCAGCAGGGCCGCGCGCCGGTGATCCCCGAAAACGAGTCCCGCCCCCTGGCGCTGATGCGCTGCTCCGACGGGATGAAAACGACGATCTACGCCTGGTACGCCGGCGGGATGTCGTACTTCCTGGTCTCCGAGCAGACCGCTTGCGAGCGTCTGCGTGAAGCCGCGGGCCTCGGCGAGCCGATCGCCTCTCGGGGCGCTCACCGCTGAGACCCGGTCCGGCCGCCCCACTTCCCCGAGGACGGCGCATGGACCTCCAGACCGACACCACAACCGACCGATTCGGATTCCAACAAACCCCGATCGAACCCTCGCCGCTGGCGGGGGTATCTCTATATGCAGGGCTACCATCGCCCGTCACCAGAGAGAGGCCGCCAATGACCCCGAACCGTTCACGCACCCCCCTTGGCCCGAAGTCCGCCGGCGCCATCGTCGCATCGGCAGCGCTCTTCGCCGGTGCGCCGGGGACCGCCTCGGCGCAGCACGCGCTGGGCGACGGCCGGGGCCTGGAAAGCAGGCTCGAGATCACCGCCGAACGCGACCGCACCGCCCCACAGCGACGCTGGCAGCAGGAGATGAGCTTCCGCAACGCCATCGTCACCGGCAACGCGCCCGCAGGGATGAGCTTCCGGGGCGATGTGGGGTATCGCGCCCCGGGCGACTTCCGCGCCGATCTTGGCTCGACAGACCTGTTCTCGTTCCGACGAGATTCGTTGTTCTCAGGGCTCAGCGGCTACGGGCTGCGGGGCACCGACGCACTGCAATACCAGTTCGCGATGACCACCGGCTCCCGCGCCCCATCGGGCCTGGTCGGCTTCGGCGCCCTCAGCCGCGACGGCGCGGGCATGACCGGCGCCGATGTCCGCTCGCCCGCCCCGATCGGCCAGCCCGTCGGGGCCACCGGCTTCCGACGCATCGACCCCACCGACACACCCCTTGAAGACCCGCTCCAGCGTGGCGACCTGATGACGCCCGCCGGCATCTCCGTCCGCGACGCGGCCCTGCTCGGCACGCTCCGATCGACCTCTGCGTTCACCTCCATCCGCGGCTTCAGCCCGACCGTCGTCGGCATGGTCGAGCCCGATGAGGACCGCCGCTTCGGGCTCACCGCCTCGGGCCTCCAGGGCCTGCAGTACATCGAGCTGCGCGATCGGCGGCGCGACGATCGCCGCACCGACGCCATCGTGCGTCCGGTTGAACGCCCCAGCACCGTCTTCGACCGCCTCCGCGAGCAGCTCCAGCAGGGGCCGGCCGCTCCCGAGTTCCGCCCCGACCGCCCCGGCGTCGAGCGCCGACCCGGCGAGCCGGAGGCCGACCCCGACATGCCCGACTGGCAGCGCCACATCCAGGAGCTCGAACGCGAGCTGCAGGACCTGCGCGACCAGCGGCCCGAGGACCCCGCCGCCGTCGCCGCAGACACCATGCGATGGCTCAGAGCGATCGACGCCGACCGCCCGGTCCGCGAGCTGGTCGCCCCCGACGGCACCGATCCGTACTCGACGCAGGTCCGTCGCGGGGCGGAGCTGATTTCCCGAGGCAGCTACTTCGACGCCGAGGAACGCTTCACCCGCGCCCTCTCGGCCCGCCCCGACGATCCGACCGCCTCGCTGGGCCGGGTCCACGCGCAGCTCGGCGCGGGGATGTACCGCTCCGCCTCGCTCAACCTGCGATCGATCCTCAGCGAACGGCCCGAGATGGCGCTCATGCGCTTCGACGCCTCACTCATGCCCGACCAGGCAAGGCTCGCCGAGGTCCGCGAGACGCTGCGCCGGAACCTCACCAGCACCGACCCCGATCTGCGCCGCGAGTCCGGCCTGCTCCTGGCCTACCTCGGCCGCCAGACCGGCTCGCGCACAGATGTCCGCGAAGGGCTGAACGCCTTCGGCACGGGTGTGAGCCGGGGCGACCAGGTCATGGGCGATCTGCTCCGCGGGCTCTGGCTCCGCGACACCGAAGACCCCAGCGAGCCGGAGACCCAAGAGGATGACCCGAGCGGCCGGTGAGCCCGCCCCCGCCGGCGCGACGCGCCGGGGCGATTCCATCCACGACTTCCTGACCGACGGCTCGCTCGCACGCCTCTGCGAGACGCTGTCGGCGTTGGCCTCCTGCCCCATCGAGCTCCACGACGAGAACGGGCGACACATCGTCCCCAACGAGGCCGACCTCTCGCGCCCCTGGCGCGTCGTCGAGCACACGCCCGAGCCCGAGCCCGCCGACCAGGCGATCCCGATCGTCGCGGGCGACCGCGTCGTGGGGAGACTCGTCCGAAGGCACTCCGCAGACGCCCCGGCCCACGCCAGCGCCGCCGTCGGCTACCTCGCGATGGTCGTCAGCGAGCTGCTCGAACAGGAAACGGCCCTCCGCGAACGCGTCGAGGAGGTCGAGCTGATGCACCGGCTCGGCTCGATGCTCGTGCGCACCGGCGACGCCGACGATGTGCTGCGCGAGTCGCTCCGCTCGGCGATCGAGGTGCTCGACCTCGACGCGGGCTCGGTCGTCCTCTTCACCGAGATGGAAGAGGAGACCGTCGGGGGCGACCTGGAAAACAACCTCGTTCTCAAAGCCTCCCAAGGCCTGAGCGAGGAGTGGCTCTACAGCCCCATCCCCCTCTCGCGCGGGCGCTTGTTCGACCGGCTGGTCCTCTCGGGCGAGGTGGTCGAGGTCCCCGACCTTCCCGCCGACCCGCGCGTCCTCCAGCCCGAGCGGGCCAGGCGCGAGGGCCTCGTCAGCTTCCTCTCGGCCGGGCTGGTCTTCAGGGGGCGGCCCATCGGCGCCTTCCGCCTGTACGCACGCTCGCCACGCACCTTCACCGATCAGGAGAAACGCCTGTTGCGCTCGGTCGCCGAGCACTCGGCGGTCGCCGTCGAGCAGGCGAGGCTGCTCGCCCTGCGCGAGGAAGAACGCCGGATGCAGCGCCAGCTCGCCCTGGCGGCCGATGTGCAACGCCGGATGATGCCCGCGGCCCTGCCCGAGGCGCCCGGCTACGAGTTCGCCGCGAGGTACATCCCCTCCGAGGTCGTCGGGGGCGATTTCTACGACATCGTCAGGCACGCCGGACGCATCGAGCTGCTCATCGGCGATGTGGTCGGGCACGGGATCGCGGCGGCCCTGATGATGGCGAGCGTGCGCGGGTCGCTCCGGGCGTTCGCCGACTCTGGTCGGCGCACCGTCGAGGAGGTCGTCGGTCGCGTGAACCGGGCGATGTGCCGCGACACGCTGCAGAACGAGTTCGCCACGCTCTGGTACGCCCATGTCGACCCCGACCGGCGCGTGCTCCGCTACTGCTCGGCGGGGCACGAGCCGCCGGTGCTGCTCTCGGCGGACGGGTCGGTGCGGCGGGTGCTCGACGCGGGGGGCATGGTCGTCGGCGTCGAGCCGACCCACTTCTACGACTCGGCGGAGGTCGAGCTCCTCCCCGGCGATGTGCTCGTCGCCTTCACCGACGGGCTGACCGAACGCCAGAACTTCCAGCGCAGAGCCTTCGGTCGGGCGCGCCTGATCGAGGCCGTGCAGCGGGCGGTCCGTTCCGAACCGGCGCCGACGGCTTCAGAGATCATCGAGCATGTGTTCTGGTCGATCCGCCAGTTCGCCGGGCTGCAGAGCACCCGCGACGACGAGACGCTGATGGTCGTCCGCGTCGGCGAGGATTGACCCGATCGCCCGCACCGGCGCAGGCCGGCGAGGACGGCGCCCCGCTCAGGCGGCCGAGGGCCCGTCGTCGTCTCTGGCGTAGGCCCGGAACGGCAGCGGGCTGATCAGCCCCTCGAGCTCATCCAGCTTGGACTGGATGTCGTCGATCGCTCGCTCGGCGGCACGGATCGCGTCCTGCGCATCCGCGTCGCGCCCGGGGGCGTTCCTGGCCCGGTCGATCGGGAACGGGATCGCGTCGTACTCGAACTCGCGATCATCGACCAGTCGCAACTGCACCATGGGAACCTCCAGCGCCCGCTGTAGCAGGCAGGGGTCTCATCGGCACGCCCGACAACAATCATCATGTTTCGACACAATCCGACAGGCCCGACCCCCGTTTCAAGCGTCAAACTCGGCAAGTCCTGCCCCGATTATCGTTATTCGGCCGAATCTGCGCCCGCGTTGTTCTCGGCCTTGGCGTTCGCCCGCCGGCCCTCGCCGATCTTCGGCTCCGTGCCCGCCAGAGCTCTGGCGATGTTGGTCCGGTGGCGGACGATGACGATCATGGCGAGGAACGCTGTGACGACAAGAAACGGCGTCACGCGCGACAGCTCGCCGCCGATCCAGAATGCGCCGAGCGTCGCGAGCGGCAGGGTCGCCGCGCCGAGCACCGAGGCCGGGCCGATCATCCGCCAGACCTTGACGCTGAAAATCCAGACCCCGAAGGCGCACAGGGCGGGAACGGTCATCGCCGGGTAGATCGCCAGCATCGCGCCCAGCCCGGTCGCGACGCCCTTGCCCCCCCTGAACCTCAGCCACGGGGTGAAGATGTGCCCGAGGATGGCGCACCCGGCGACGAGCAGCCAGAGCCACGCGTCGCGGGCGGGCAGGTCGAGGCTGCCCGCGTGCCCGGACCACAGACCAAAGGTCAGCACGGGGATAAAGCCCTTGAGCACATCGAAGAAGAAGCAGGCGATGCCGACCCTGGTTCCGAGGACGCGTCCGAGGTTGGTGGCGCCGACATTGCCCGAGCCGTGCTCGCGGATGTCGATGCCGTAGGCGCGACCGATGAGCAGGGCCGTGGGGATGGACCCGGCCAAGAACGCCCCACCGGCAAAGACGGCGTGGGCGATCATGCCCCCGGCCCGCCGTCGTCGCAAAGGCGTTCGCGGACGCCCAGCATCAGGTCCTCGAAGACCTTGTCGGGGGGCTGGGAGGCGTCGATGACGAGGTGGCGGTCGGGGTCGCGTTGGGCCTGGTCGAGGTAGCCCTTGCGGACGCGGGCGTGGAAGGCGCGACCCTTGGCCTCCATGCGGTCCAGGAGGGGGCTGAGGCGTCGGCCGGCGGTGACCTCGTCGACATCGAAGAGCACGACGAGGTCGGGCCTGATCTTGTCGCAGACGATCTCGGCGACCTGGTAGATGTGCTCTTCGGGCACGCCGCCGGCGGCGCCCTGGTAGGCCAGCGTCGAGCTGACGAAGCGGTCGGCGACGACGAGGAACCCCTGCTCCAGCAGCGGCTCGATGCGGCAGGCGACGAGCTGGGCCCGGCTGGCCATGTACAGCAGCATCTCGCAGACGGGGTCGATGTCCTCCTCGCCGTGGGAGAGGAGCAGGTCGCGGATCCGCTCACCGATGGCGGTGCCCCCGGGCTCGCGGAGCTCTTCGACCATGGCGTCCGCGTCGCGGCAGGCCGCGACGAAGCGTTTGAGCTGGGTCGTCTTCCCCGAGCCGTCGGGCCCGTCGAAGACGATGAACCTGCCCCCGAGCGTGTTCAGCCATGCGTCCATGCGGCGCGAGTGTAGCCGACCGCCTTCGGCGGGCGGGGAGGGTGGATCAGGTGAGCAGGGGAGCAGGTGAGGGAGAAGGGCTATCTGCGCAGGCGGGCTTCCAGCGCTTCGAGGCGTTCGGCCGGCTCGGCCCCGCCCAGGGCGGGGTCTCGGGTGCGCAGGGCGGCCAGGTGGGCGCGGATGTCGGCCCCGACGCCCGGGGCGTCGCGCTGCTCGAGGGTTTCAAGAGCGATCGCCCAGGCGAGCCAGTCCGGCTCGTCGGCGGCATCCGGCGGCTCCAGCAGCGGGCGGACCAGCGCGAACGCCTCGGAGAGCTCGCCCGCCGCCAGGTGCGCATCGGCGAGCGTCAGCCCGACACGACGCCTGCGCTCGAAATCCGCGGCGTTGTCGACAAAGACCTGCCTCAGCAGTTCGAGCTTCTCTGATCGCTCTTCGTCTTCGAGCCACTCGACGAGCATCTCGCGGGCGTCCAGCGCGTGGCGGGCGCCGGTGTGGCGGACATCGAAGTAGCCGATCGATCCCTTCAGCAAACGCTGGATCGTGATCCGTGCGATCTCGGCCTGCTCGCCCTCGCCCGACTCGGCGACGGGCGCAAACTCAGCGATCGAGCGGTCGAGGATCTCGCGGTAGAGCGTGACGGCGGCGGGCGTCTGAGGCTGCTCGGGCCCGATGCGCGAGAGCATCTGCAGGTCGCCGGTCCGTTTGCGGGCCGAAGCGATCGCCAGGCGGACGCGCGAGGCCTCCTGCGTCCAGTACGCCTTGTGCCCGAGGTTGTCGCGGGCGATGGCGCGCCGGAGGGCGTGCTCGTAGAGCTCGTCGGCGGCGAGGCGTGCGGTCGTTCCCGGCTCCTGCGCCCGCGCGTGGTTCATCGCCGCGTGCAGCGCCCGCTGGGTGAACTCGTCGGCTCGTGCGTGCCCGGGCCTGCGGTCGTGGAAATCGAGCAGCATGTGCACAAGGCGGAGCTGCTCGCGGATGTCGGGCGATGGCGTGACCAGCGTGGCGAACCGTTCGAGCACCGGTTCGAACAGGTGGTCCGCCTCG
Organism: Phycisphaerales bacterium; assembly: GCA_007694925.1. Lineage (GTDB taxonomy): Bacteria > Planctomycetota > Phycisphaerae > Phycisphaerales > UBA1924 > SLFH01. The sequence goes on from REET01000110.1 coordinate 9,369, forward strand.
GGCGTGCGGATGAGCTCCTCCAGCAATCTCGCCTGGAGCGTCGGGTCGTCGTTGCTGAGTGCCGCGGCGAACAGGGCTTCGGGCGGCAGGTCGGGGTCGGTCCATCCATCGTCGACGAAGCGCTGCAATCGCGCGACGAGCGAGGCGATCGCGGCGCGGGGCTCTGCGCCGAGCGGCCCGGCGTGCAGCAGCGACACCTGGTGGGTCACGGCCTCGGCCCGCAGACGCGTGACTTCTCGCCGGTCTTCGGTGCGTGCGGCCTCGGCGAGGGCGGCGCGGCTGGCGGCGTCGGCCGCGGCGGGCGCCCACGAAGGCCGTGCCTCGATCACCCGGTCCAACCAGGAAGCCCGGTCGAACGCGTCGAGCGAGCCGAACCGGTGCAGGGTCGGGGTGAGCGAGGCGTCGTCGCTCAAATCAATCTCGGCGGAGCCGGACTCTGTCGCAACGGCCCCGCCATCGATCGACCGCGCCGGCCACGACTCGATCGGCGCATCGGTCATCTGCGCGATGGTCTCGATGATCTCTGCGAGGCGCTCGCCCCCGGGGTCGCCGAGTTCGAGCGCGGGGCCGAGCAATGAGCGGGCGCGCTGCAGCTCGCGCCCGGTGCGGGCGCGCTGGTCGGCAGTGGGGAAGCCGTAGAGGATCGCAAGGTCGTCGCCCCGCGTGGCGATGCTGTCGAGGATGTCGGCCGCGTCGTCGAGGGCGCCCTCGGCGAGGATGGCCGGGTCGCGCCCGCTGGGGATCTCTCTGAGCTGGTCGATCGTGCGGACGGCGTAGCCCCCGTCGCCATCGGCGTGCTCGCGGGCGATCGCTTCGAGCAGGCCCGTGGGGTCGGGCTCGAGCATCTGCACGCAGCGGATGACGGTCCTGCGCCGTCCGAGCCTTCTGTCGATGGGGTTCAGGTCGTTGAGCCTGGCGAGGATGGTCGCGTGGTCGTCGGCCCCCGGACGCTCCTGCGTGCGTGCGATGGCGCGGGTGAGGAAGAAGACGACATCGGGCTCGAAGGCGAAAGCCCGTTCGAGCCCGGCGACGGGGTGCCATCGCCCCGACGGGCGCTGCGAGCGCAGCCACGCCAGGGCCCCGGCCCGGTTGGCGGGCGTCGGCTCGTACATGCCCGGGGGGACGCCCCGCATGAGGTAGATCTCGGCGTTGGAGGCGTCCGGATCCATCGAGGTGCGGTCGGCGGTGCTGATGACCTGGAAGCGCTGGTTGGGGCCCAGTCGCGCCAGCGCCCGTTCGAGCTCGTCGAGCACGAAGGGCAGGCACGAGACCATCGCGCCGGAGGTGTCGACCACGAAGACCACGCGCCGGGCGTACTGCGCATCGACCCCGGCGAACGAGACGCGCCTCGGGCGTGCGGCGACTTCTGCGACGGGCGAGGCCCGCTCGACACCCTCGAACGACTGCGGGGGCGCGGGCGTCGGCGTCGCGATCGGGCCGGGGGCCGAAGGGGGCGGGCCGGTCTGCTCAGGGACGGTCGGCGTCGGCTCGGTCGAGGCGGCGCCGGACGCCGCTTGCGAGGTGTCGGCCCGCTCAGGCTGTGCGGTCTCTGGCGAAGGAGCACCGAGCGCCGTCATCGGGCCGGGATCGCGCTGGGCGCTGTCGGCGATCGTCCAGGTGACGGTCGCGATCATGGCGAGCAGCGCGGCGTGCACGCCGACGGAGACGAGCACCGGGAGCGTGAGCTTCCCGAGGCGCGAGAAGACGCCGCCCCGCTCGGGGCCGGGCGGCGAGATCGCGGATTGGGTCGTTCGTCGGTTCGACAAAGGGGGTACGGATCAATCGTCTTCGGCGCCGCCGACGGGCCCGAAAAGGACGCGGTCGAGAGAGAGGCCTCCGGCGCCGGAGAAGAAGACGCCGAGCCCCATCATCAACAGGGCGAACTGCCAGAGCAGCGTCTTCCACGCTTCGGGGGAGAACAGTTCGTACGCGGGGAGGAAGCCGATCATGGTCGCGCCCGCCTGCAAGGCCGGGCCGACCTCGGTCATCCAGATCGCGCCGAGCATCACGCCCACGACGCCGAGGGCCGAGAGCCTGGTGATGAACCCGATGAGGAGGAAGAGGCCGGCGACGATCTCGGTGATGGCGGCGGCCCACGCCAGCGCGACGGGCCAGGGCTTGCTGCCCAGAGCCGCGGGGACGAGGGGGAAGCGCTGCTGCTCTCCCGCGAGCTCGGCCTTGCGTTCGTCGGAGAGCTTGTAGCGGGCGAGGTCGTCTTCGGTGACTTCGCGCGTCTCGGAGATCGAGACGATGAGCATCGAGAGCCCGTAGACGCGGAGCATCTCGATCGTGTCGTCGGGGTCGGAGGCGAGGCGGATGGTGTGGTCGAGCGCGGGAGCCGCGGCGTCGGGCCCGCTTGTTGAACCCGAGGCGCCGTTGGGCGGATCGGCGCTGGCGGGGGGCTCGGTGGCGCCCTCGTCCTCGCCGGGGTCCTGGTCTGGATCTTCAGCAGGGGGGTCGGTCGCGGGGGGCGCCGGGTCGGCGGGGGTTTCTCGCTCGACGGGCGGCTCTTGTTCCGGGGTCGCGGGAGGGATGAGCCCGCGGATGCGGGCGCGATCGACATCGAGGGCGCCGGCTTCGACGAGGGCCTCTGCGGTGCGCCGGTCCTCGACGGGGAAGCGTTCCATGACCTTGCCCATGCCCGCCCAGATGAAGGTGACACCGAGGGCCACGCGGAGGAACACGGGCGTGACATGGCACGCGAGATTCTGACGGAGACTCATGGGCTTCCTCCCCCGGCTGTCTCGGCCGGGCCTCGGCGATTCTGAGCGGGCGTTCGAGGCGTTCACGCCGGTCCTTGGCGTGCGTCATTGTACGGGGCGGCGGGCACGGGGCGTACCCTCAAGTACGGCCGACGTGCGTAAGGCCGATGTTGCGGGCGTGGCGGAATTGGCAGACGCGCGGGGTTTAGGTCCCCGTGGCCGTAAAAGGCCGTGCAGGTTCAAGTCCTGTCGCCCGCATTGCCCATTTTTCTCGGACCGTCCGAGGGAGGGCGCGGTCTGTCGCCGGGCCGCACAACAACGAGCACCCCGGGCGCTGGCAAATCGCCCCCCGCAACCAGCCAGGACCGACCGATGCAAGAAGCAGACAAACGCGACCGGGACAAGACCAAGCCGACCAAGAAGCAGGCCGAGGCGAACGCCGACAAGCGTGACGCCATGCCCGGACCGGAAGACCCCGAGCACGCCGACCTCGCCCGCGACCGCAAGCCCAAGCCAGAGGAAGCGGAAAAGGTCAAGAAAGCGGCGCAGAAGGCCGCCGACGAGGAGAAGAAGTAGCGGCTCGGCTTGCGATCAGCGCCGGCGCTGGGGGCGTTCGCGCTGCGGGCGTTCCGGTCGTTCGATCTGCGGGCGCTCGCCGGTGACCGCCGCGATGCAGAGCGCCTGCATCCGGCCGAGGAACAGGGCGCTGCCGGGCAGTTGCGTCAGGACGACGCCCGCGGCGTTGTGCTCGAAATCGATCCAGAGGAGCGTGCCCGTCGCGCCCCCGTGGTGCACGCGGGTCGCCGGAGCGTCGCCATCGTGCTCGGCAACCTGCCAGCCCAGGGCGTAACGCCCGCGCGGGCCTTCAGCAGAAGGCATCGGCGTGCGGAGGCGGGCGATGCCTTCGGGAGCGGGAGGGCTCAGCCCCTCCTTGCCGGCCGCGGCGTCGAGGTGCCACTGGGCGAACTTCGCGAGGTCGTCGGCTGTGGAGTAGAGCCCGCCTCCGGGGTTGATGACGCGATCCTCGCCCCAATCGCGACGGGCCCGCTGGCTGAAGCCGTTTCGGCTCGTGGCGAACATGCGGACGCCCGCGTCGAGCTCTTCGGCGGTCGGGGTGAAGGTGGTGCTCTTCATACCCAGCGGCTCGAACAGAAGCTCGTTGCAGAGCGTCTGGAAGTCCTTGCCGCTGGAGACCTCCGCGGCTCGGGCGGCGACGGCGTAGCCGAGGCCGCCGTAGGCGAAGGCCGAGCCGGGCTCTGCTTCCAGGCCGAGGCGTGCTGCGGCGCTGGCGAATGCTTCGAGTGTGCTGCCGATGTCGCCGGTGCGGTAGCGGGCGCGGACCTCGGGGATGGTGCCGCCCGGGACGCCCCCGGTGTGGGAGAGCAGCTCGGCGATGGTCGGCGCTCGCGATGCGTTGCCGCCCTCGATCAGGCCGACGCCCTCGAACTCGGGCAGGTACTTCGAGACCGGCGCGTCGAGGTCGAAGTCGGTCTGGTCGGCCAGGAGGAGCAGGACGGTCGAGGTGACGGGCTTGGAGACCGAGGCGATGGCGAAAAGGTCGGCGGGGTCCAGCCGCCGATCGGCTTCGAGGTCGGCGTGGCCCTGTGCGTCGCGGAAGACGGTCTCGTCGTTGTGGACGACGAGGGTGACGACGCCCGGGATCTCACCGAGGTTGACCGCTCTGCGGGCGTAAGCGCGGACGAGGCGCCACTCACGGGGGAGGATCTGCTCGTCGGCGGCTTCGTCGGCCTCGTCGGAGACCGCCGCCTCGGGGGGTTCGGGCTCGAACGCCGCGCCCGCGGCGGGGGAGGTCCCCAGCAGGGCTGAAAGGGCGAGGCCCGCGAGAAGGAAGAGCGGAGTCCGCGGATCTGCGTGCTTTGGCATGGGTGCTCTCTCGGCGTGTTGGGGCCCGGAGTTGATCGAGGGCGGCTGCGGGCGCAAGACGCCCGAGCACCGAATGTATTGCCGCGGACCGGCTACGGTTGCCCATGAGCGATGTTCGGGTGGTCTGGTTGCACGCGCTGGCGAGGTCCGGTTCATCGGTGGCGGTGTACGGGGCGGCGGCGCCGTGGGGGCATGTCGTCGCCGACGAGGTCATGGGGCCTTGGGACCGAACGGGGCGCCCTTACAACTACCCACCCTCGCAGAAGGAACTCGTCGAGCTGTTCAAGGCGGAGGGCCACGCGCTGACGCCGGCGGTCGTGGAGCTGGCGAAACGGGTGTTCGCCGAGCTGGCGGGGCCTTCGGGGGTGGTCATCAGCAAGTGGCCCCACCTGCGTCCGTCGCCCGAGGAGTTCGACGGGGCGTTTCCGGGGCGCCGGTCGGTGTACCTGATCCGCAACCCGCTGCACCGGCTGAACAGCCTGCACAAACGGGGGTGGACCAAAGCGTTCGGACCCAACCAGGACCTCGACCGGTTTCGCCAGTACGCCCAGTGGTGGGAGACGCGCGAGCACAGGGCGACCTTCGATGAGTTCAAGGCCGACCCTGCGTCGTTCTTCAGAAAGCTCTGGGATGCTTGGGGTTTTGAGCACGGACCCGCCGAGCTGGAGACGGCGCTGGCGTACTGCCGGAAAAACTACCACGAGTCGAGCCTGAAAAAGTCCGAGCGTCCCGAGGGCGGGATCTACTCCGAGGCGTCGTTCGCGCTGCCTCGCGAAGCGGTCGACCTGTACTTGAACGACCCGTACATCGCGGATTTCATGCGTGAGCGCGGATGGTCTGTCGACCCCGCGGACTACCTCGACCGACCTTGACGGGGCCGTGCCATGTGCGCCGGCGCCCGCTGAAAGGATGATCGCGACGATGGCCCGACACGCCGAGGTCTGCTGGATCTTTTCGCTGGCGCGTTGCGGGTCTTCCGTGGCGGCGTACGGGGCCGCCGCGCCCTGGAGCGTGCCCGTGGCCGACGAGGTCTTCGGCCCGTGGAACCGCACCGGCCCGCCCTACAACTACCCGCCCGAGCAGGAAGAGCTGCGCAAGCTGTACTGGGATGTCGGCGAGCACCTGACGCCCGAGGTGGTCGATCTGGCGACGCTCGTGTTTGACAAAATCGCCGGCGCGTCGGGGCGCGTGGTGATGAAACACCCCCACGACTCGATCCGGCCCGAGGAGTTCGAGGTCGCGCTGAAGGACCACCGCCATGTCTTCCTGCTGCGCAACCCGCTGCTGCGGCTGAACAGCCTGTACGCGCGGGGGTGGTTCAAGGCGATCAGCGCCGACCACGACCTGCACCGGTTCAAGCTGGTCGCGCGGCGATGGCTCGATTCGCCCCACCGCCTCCGCTACGAAGACCTGCGCAAGGACGCGGGCGGCTTCTTCCGGCGCATCTGGGACGCGTGGGGGTGGCGCTACACCGACGCGGATGTCGAGAGAGCGCTCGATTACCAGCGCTCGCACTACCACGACTCTTCGGCCAAACTCAGCGAGGAGCGCCCCGACGAGGTGGTGTCTGAGAAGAAGTTCGCCCTGCCCGAGGGCGCCGCAGAACTCTACCTCAACGACGGTTTTGTGCGCGAGCTGATGACCGAGGCGGGGTGGTCGACCGATCCGGAAGCCTATCGCTGATCGAACATCGCCCTGATTGTGCGGGAATTTCCGGACTTTGCGCAATCCGTTTCCGGTCCTTGTGTCATACTGGATGCAATGGTGGGGCTCGGTCTGTACCCGGGCTCCGGACGCGGATATGCGCACTGTGCGTCGGGCGAGGCGGCGCGGAGCGCGAATCGGAGGAACACATCATGACAGCGAACACGATCCGTTACGGGCGTCGACCGGCTCGGAGAACTCTCGCGTGCGCGGCGGCGGGACTGCTCGCGGCGGCGACCGGCGTCACGGCCCAGCCGCTGACAGAACGCCCCGGCCCCAACCGCCCGAACCCCGGGCCTTCGGTTGTCTACAGGGTGATCGACCTGGGCACGCTGACAGGAACGGACCGCGGCGTCTCGCGGGCCATGGGCATGAACGAGCGGTCGATGGTCGTCGGCGCAGCGCAGGCGCCCTCGGCAACGCCGACCGAGCGTCGCCTCGTCCCATTCGTGTGGAGCAGGGGCGACGGGATCGCGCCGGTGCTGCCCGCCTTTGCGGGCTCGGGCTTCGCGGCAGACATCAACAACCGGGGAACCGCGGTCGGCGCGGCTCGACGCGGGCCCGACCAGCCCCTGCGCGCGTTCGCAAGAACCGGCAACCGGCCGCTCTCGACGATCCCCACGCTGGGCGGGGCCCAGAACGCGGCGCTCGGCGTGAACCAGCCGGGGATGGTGGTGGGCTGGAGCGAGACCGGCAACGCGCAGCACCGCCACGCCTTCGTCTTCTTCAACGGGCGGATGCGCGACCTGGGCACGCTGGGCGGGCGCAACAGCGCGGCGAACGACATCAACAGCCGCGGCTCGGTCGTCGGCTGGAGCGAGCTGCCCCAGCCGCCGAACTCGACCTTGCCCGCGCAGCGTGTCGGGTTCGTCGGGCACGCGTTTCAGGGCGAACTCCATCGCCTTGAAGGGATCTCGCCGAGCTCGGACTCGTGGGCGAACGCTGTGAGCGAGACGAACATCATCGTCGGCGCATCGGAGGAAGGTCCCTCGGTGCTGCCGGTGATCCGGCCCCGCGATGTCGAAGCTGTTCTCTGGTCGCCCAACGCCCTGGCGGTGCGCGAGCTCGGGCGCCTGTCGACCGACGACAACTTCGCCGAGGCGATGGGCGTCAACAACCGCGGGATGGTCGTCGGCCGCTCGGGCGAGCTCGACCACGCCACCGGCGAGATGACGACGCTCGCCTTCCTGTGGCGCAACGGGCGGATGGTCGACCTCAACGACCTGATCGCGCCCAACGCGGGCTGGCGACTTGAAGCCGCGACAGCGGTCAACAACCGGGGCCACATCGCCGGCTTCGGGCTGCGCCGCGCAAGCAGCACGGCACAGGCGCAGCGTCGGGCTTTCCTGCTCGTGCCGATGCCCGGCCCGCGTTCGCTCGGCGCCGCCGGCGTCTGGGGGCCCGAAGGCGAGCTGGACATCAACGCTTTCTTCGAGGCCTTCACCAGGGGCGAGCTCGAAGCCGACCTCGACCTCGACGGCAAGGTGACCCTCAACGACCTCGAGATCGCGCTGGAACTCCTTGGCCGCGCCGACGACAACTGATCAACCCATGAACGGGAGCAGAGCCGGCGACGCGAAAGCGTCGCCGGTTGTTTTTTAGTATGAACCGTTCCGACTGAGGCCCGTATAATACCCCTGCCGGCCAGATAGGATCTCCGGCAGTAAATGCCGTACACCATGAGGAGACTTCACTTTGGCGAAGAACTGGATTTCTATCGACAAACAGCATATCGACGAACTTTCCAGCCTGTGCAAACCAATGCACTACAGGAAAGTGAGCGCAACCGACATCCCAAGCTTCATTCCTGAACATCTACGCCACAAGTGTATCTCCGCAACGATAATGGCATCGGGCGTTGAAAATCATGATATCTTTTATGTGGTGAATCTCCACCGATGCGACGGCGAAGATATAGACCAGCAGCCACTTTGTTTGATAGCATCACCTCAACAGTCTGCATCAGGCTATTTCTATCAGCATGGCAGTTGGGACGGAAGGACTACTAAGATGTCACCCGATATGGTAGACATTGTTTCCGCAAGTGGTGTTTCAGCTGCGTCAGAGCACTTGCCCATTGACACATCCGGAACTCTGTCTGATCTGCTTGGGCGGTCGGACCTGAACGCGTTCGACGCTGCTTCCCGAAGGTTGCTCGACAAGCGACCATGGACGAGAAAGTCGTAACCCTTACACTTCCGCTGGAACGGCAAAACGCTGACGGTCGATCCATCAGTGCCACACGGAGAAGCCCTACAGCCCCATCGCCCTGAGGATCGAGTCGAGATCGTCGGCGACGGGGATCGGGCGGTTGCTGACCATGCCCGTCGGGATCGCGAAGCGCCCGTGCTCTTGCATCACCTTCGCGGTCGCGGCCTGGATCTTCTCTCGCTCGACGCCGGTGTGGTACGAGACCGTCGCGTCGGGGTCCTTCAGCAGATGACCGGTCAGCACGCACGCGACCGTTTCCTCTGAGTCGATGACGCCGCGTTCGACGAGGCGGCGCGCGCCGGCCACGCTCGCGGCCGAGGCGGGCTCGCACCCGAAGCCGAAGCGGCCGACGAGGGCCTTGTGCTCCATGATGCAGTGGTCGTCGACGCTGAGGACGACGCCGTTCATGTATTCCAGCGCCCGCATCGCCTTGGGCAGGTTGACGGGTCGGTTGATCTCGATGGCGCTGGCGACGGTCTTCGCCCGCTCGCCCGCTTCGTCCATGCGGGCGTACTCGGCGCGGACCGCATCGCGGTCGTACTCGCCGTCGTTCCAGCGCAGGCCGAGGTCGTTGTGCACGCGGTCGAGCGTGCGCGCGCCCGACGCGTTCACGACCGCCAGCCTCGGCACGCGATCGACCATGCCCAGCTCGCGCAGCTCCATGAACGCCTTGGCGAAGGCGGAGCAGTTGCCGAGGTTGCCGCCGGGCACGACGACCCAGTCGGGCACGCGCCAGTCGAGCCCCTCCAGCACGCGGTACATGATCGTCTTCTGGCCTTCGAGCCGGAAGGGGTTGACCGAGTTCATGAGGTAGACGCCGAGGTCGGGGCGGTCTGTCGCGATCTCGCGCACGCGGGCGAGGCAGGCGTCGAAGTCGCCGGCGACCTGGAGCGTGCGCGCTCCGTGTTCGAGCGCCTGGCTGAGCTTGCCGTAGGCGATCTTGCCAGAGCCGATGAAGACGAAGCAAGGCGTGCCCGTCAGCGCGGCGTACATCCCCAGGCTCGCCGAGGTGTTGCCCGTGCTGGCGCAGGCGACGCGTTCTGCGCCGACCATCCTCGCGTGGGTGAAGCCCGCGGCCATCCCGTTGTCCTTGAACGAGCCCGACGGGTTGAAGCCCTCGTACTGCAAAAACAGATTGCCCGGCTTCAGACCGATCAGCTCCGCGATGGCGTCGGCCCGCTGCAGGTTCGTCCGCCCCTCGCCGATGGTGACGATGTCGCCCTCGTCCTTGTAAAAGGGCAGGAGGTCTCTGAACCGCCACACGCCCGAGAAGTCGAGGGCCGCTCGGGTCTGACCCCGAGCCCCCGCGGCGGGGCGCTCACCCCGCGTCGAGCTGCGCTGCCCGAGCGTCTCCCACGAGAGCGGGCCGGACCAGTTGTAGCGGACATCGAGCTGCTCGCCGCAGCGCGGGCAGGCGACGAGCACTTTGTCGACGGCGAACACCTCGCGGCAGACGGGGTTGATGCACTCCTGCCTCGCGTCGGTGTTCGGGCGTGGATGTTCGCTGGCTGCCGGCATGGGGCGATGGTATCCGTGGCGGTCGATCGCGATGGGGCTTCACCAGTTCGCCGGATTGCGGAGGCTGTCGGCCAGCAGGCTGTCGTACTCGCCCGCTTCGATCTCGAAGCAGCCGAACTGCTCGAGGTGCGGGTTGACGAGCTGGGTGTCGATGAGGTCGAACCCGCGCCGACGCAGGTGAAGAGCCAGCTCGACGAGGACGACCTTGCTCGCGTCGCGCGAGGCGCCGAGCGACTGGTCGTGGAACTTGCTCTCGGCGCAGAAGACGCGTCCGACGCAGACGCCGAAGATCCCCGCGACGAGGCGCCAGCGGTCGGGATCGAAATCGCCGGCCCCGCGCGCGTCGCCGGAGTCGGGCGGCAGCCACGCCTCGACGCTGTGGGCGTGCCCGGCGCGGTGGAGGATCTCGTAACAGTCGGCCAGCTCCTGGTCGATCCATGTGTCGGCGCTGACAGACTCTGAACCCGTGCGGGGCACGCGTGGGGCGGCGCACCCCGCGACAACGCTGGGAAAAGCCGCGTCACGGGTCACGAGGAACTTCCCAGAACGGACGGTCCTCGCGAGTCGCTTTGGGATGTGGAGGGTGCGCCCGGCGACGGGGTGGTGGGCCGGGATGGTCGCCGACGGGGGGTCGCCCTCCAGCAGAACGGGGATCACCGCCCGCCGGTGGGTGCGGAAGATCCCGACCTCGCCCGTCTCCGGGTCGGCCATGGGGAAGGCCCCGCCCTGGTAGAGCCTCAGGAGATTGGAGGCCAGGTCGTGCTCGGCCGGGGTCAGCGGGGGCGGCCCCGGGCTTGTGTGCGGATTGGGTTCCCCTTCGTGCTGCACGCGGGTATTCTGGGCGCTGCGGGCCGCTCCGGCACGCCGGCGCCATGAAATCGGACGGGCCGGGCTCCCAGCAAGTTTCCGTCGGCCCCGATGGGCCCGGGCCGTCGCGCCCGCCGCCAGAGACAAAGGGTCGCGACAGCACCACGACAGACAGGGCAGAGCCATGAACGAGATCGCGCAACCCTCCATCATCGAGCAGTTGCTTCAGCCGGGGATTTTTTTCTGGCTCATGCTCGGTGCGATCCCGATCACTGCCATCGTGATGGGATGCCTCGCGTCGATCATCCGTTCGGTGACCCGCGAGCGGACACGCCGAGAAATCGCGGCGTACATCGCCGAGGGCTCGATGACGCCCGAGCAGGGCGAACGCCTCCTCAAGGCCCGCAACAGCGAAGACTGCTGAACCGGCGCGTCAGCCGAAGAGCTGCCCCGTATCGGGGTCGAGCATCTTCCAGCCGGCCTTCTGGCAGAGTCGCCAGAGCACGGCGAAGGCGATGTCCTGCTCTTTCACATGGATCATCACCTGATTGATCTGATCTGAGAAAGTCGCGATCTCGGCGACGAATCCGGGTCCGTGGAGGACGACGATCCCGGAGCTCGGCTCGGTGCCGTCGGTCGCGGTGTTGAACCCAGCGAACAGCTCCCGGACTTCTCGCATCGAGCCGAGGGACATCAACGAGCCGGGCTCGTCGCCGGGGCGTTGCAGGACAAGGGTGCGTCGTCTGGACACGGGTGCTCCCGGAGCCTTGAACAAACCGAGCGGGCCGCGGAGCGGTCAGTCCGACGAATCGCCCTCGATCAGCTCGACCGCGGCGTTGAGCAGCGTTTCGAGGGGCACGGGCTTGAAGAGGTACCGGTCCACGCCCAGCGACTCGGCGTAGGCCTTGTGGCGCTTGCCCTCGTTGGCGGTGACCATGATCACCAGCGGGCTGTTCTCCCTGCCCTTGATCTTCTCCAGGGCGAGGAAGCCGCTGCGCCCGGGCAGCATCACATCGAGGATGACCAGGTCCGGCTCGTGTTCGAGGCAGGCGGCGACGGCTGCGTTGCCGTCCGAAACGGTCATGGTCTCGGCGCCCTCGGCCATGAAGGCGACATTCATCGATTCCTGGACATCGTGGTCGTCGTCGACGATGAGCACGCGGGTCCCCTCCAGGCGGCCTTGGTTGTCGGACATGGTCATGGGTCTCCTTGGTATCGGGGCTCCGCGCTTGCGGGGCATTGAACCCTGCCGGGCCCGCCCGAGCAAGCCGCGGGGCTCTTCGCCAGGTGATCAGGGCAGGCGTGTCGTGCCGAGTTCGGCGAGCAGGGCCCTGTCGCGGTCGCTGCGGTCGACAAGGCTTTCGAGCTCGTCGTCGGTCATCCAGGGCAGCGAGCGGAGCTTCTGGCGGAGCTTGTCGGGAAAGGGTTTGTTCAGGCGCTCGTGCGCCGGTCGGCTGCGCCACGAGCGGTGCATCCAAAGGTAGTCGCTCGGGGCCCGCCGGATCATTCGTTCGATCGATCTTCTGTACCTGGCGCTGAGGTAGTAGATCGGGTCGGGCTGGGCGAGGTAGTCCTCGGGCCCGAAAATGTCGTCGAGCTCGACGACGAAGCGGAACCCCTCCGACTCGTCGTGGATGCGCGCCATCGAGGCCGCGTCCAGCCCGTCCCCGGGGCCCTGCACGCCCGGTGTGTGCCAGCCGATGCGGCGGGCCTGCCCGCAGATCACCACCGCCTCGAACTGCATCGCCAGCAGGGCGATCGATTTGTAGGTGTTCGCCAAGCGACCGAAGAACGGGACGGAGATCCCCCGGTCGCCCCCGTTCTGGTCGGCCACGAAGCCGATCGGCTCGCCCGATCGCATGATCGCAGGCATCAGGTGGACGGCCCCGAACTTGTCGATCAAACGCAGCCCGCGACGCGAGCGGGTCTCGCGCAGCCAGCGGTCCAGCGGCTCGAGGTCCAGGGGCCGGTACAGCGCGTGCATCGGGAAGCCCAGCAGGGCGAGGGTGTAACCGAGCACCTCCCAGTTGCCGCAGTGCCCGCTGATGAGGATCATCGGGCGTCCCGAGCAGAGCGCCCGCAGGGCGGGGGAGATGTCGCCGAACTCGACATGGCGCCGCCAGTTGCTGGGCGTGAGCAGGCGACCGGTGAAGGCGACCTCGACCGCGAGCATCGCCAGGTGCTCGTAGCCAGCGAGGGCGACGGCCTCACGCCTGTCGACGGACCACTCCGGGAAGGCGATGCCGAGGTGGTCGGAGGCTCGCTGGAGGCGTTTGCGGTTGAACTTGGCGCCGCCGTAGGCCCGCCCGAGTCGCCTGGCGGTGTGCAGCGAGGGCGCGGGCCCGGCGAGGAGGGGCGCGCTCATGGCGCCGCGGATCGCCCAGTAGGCGGGGAGCTGCGCCCAGTATGGGAGCTTTCCGATCTTCATAGAACGGGCGGGCCCGAGATGGGCCCGCCCCTTTTGAGCTTGGGTCTGTCCTGGATCGGGTCAGTTGTAGAGCAGGGTGCTCAGGCGGTTCTGGCTGAGGATGGGGATGCCCACGGCCTCGGCCCTGCGCTGGAACTCGTCGTAGAGCTCGGCCTGGTCGTTCAGGCGGATCCACTGGAGCTGGACATCGATCGGCGCCTGCGAGGAGGGCTGCGGGGGCACCGTCGGACGCTGGCCCAGGACGAGGAAGTCGATGTCGCCGGTGAGGTCGGCGGCCTCGCGGGCGTTGATGGCCTCGCCGCCCCACTCGCGGATTCGGGCGACGATCGAATCGCGCTCGAACTCGGTGGGCCTGCCGTCGCCGTCGGTGTCGAAGTGGCCGAAGACGAGCATGCGGTACTGCTTGCGCGGGTCGTAGACGGGGTTGGCGATGACATCGCCCCTGAAGATCTGGGCGCGTCCGCGGCGTTCGACGACGCGTGCGGTCGAGGTGGCCTCGCCGACATTGATGACCTGGATCATCGCCTTGCCCTGGGCGTACTCGCCGGTTCTGGGGTCGGGGGCGATGGACGCGGCGCTCTCGTAGACCTCGAAGACCATGTCGAGGACGATCTTGTCGCGCCGGCCGAGGTTGATGGTGACCTGCTGCTGGTCGGCCTGGACGGAGCTGATCGAGCCGTCGACGAGGGCGAACTCGTCGCGGGGCCGGATGGTGGCGGCGCGGCGCTCGTCGCGGAGGCGCCGGATCTCGTCCTCAAGCCTGAGGATCTGCTCGTCGAGCTGGGCGACCTGGTTGCGGAGGGTCGCCTTGTCGTTCTCGGCCTCGTCGCGGACCTGCTGCACGCGGACGCGGGTCTCGTCCTCCTGGCGACGGATGCTCTCGATCCCGTCGCGGATGCGACCGGAATAGCCGGTGACCTGGCTGGAGAGCTGCTGCTGCTGCTGGGCGATCCCGTCGGCGTCGCGGCGGACGCGGGTCGCGTCGTCGGTGAAGAAGGCACGGGCGGCGGCGAGTCGGGCGGACTCTTCGGCCGCGGGCGCTCGCATCTCGTCGATCTGGCTCTGCAGCGAGGCGATCCGCTCACGCTGGTTCGTCGCGATCCGCAGCAGACCGACACGCTCGGGATCGATGTCCGCCACGCGCTGCTCGAGGTCGTTGATCGAGATGTCGCGCGAGCCGGCGGCGATTCGGGCGGCACGACCGATCACATCCTCCATGTGCGCGAAGACCGACTTGCCCGGACCCGCCCGATCGGCGATCGCGTTGGCCCGGTCGACCTCGCCCCCCGCGACGAAGCGGTCGCGGGACTGGACCGCGTCTTCCGCCGCGGCTTCGAGGTTGTTCTTCTCGGCGTAGAACATCAGCGTCGTGACGAAGAAGGTCACAGTCAGGATGCCGAGGATCACGATGGAGATGATCGCCCCAGGGCTGCTTCCGCGAGATGCCATCGCCGCGCTCCAGTCAGAGTGGTCATCGGAGGCCGCCATCGGCCGCCGGCGTGTTCAATCGATGTTCGGCGTTCCCGCCCGCCGGCCCTCAGGAGGACCTCTTGCGGGCTCCGATGGTAGGTACGCACCCAACCCTCGCCGGGATCCGCCCGGCTCGGGCTGGGGAGTCTCGCCTGAAACGCCCGCCGCGTCAACCCTGCCCCCGAACCCCTCCCATTTTCCTCGCGGGCCCGCCCCCTCGCGGGGCCCCGTCGCGACGAACAATCCCGCCCAGAACCCCGCTCACGCCCCAAGGGCCGGCTCTGCGGCCCGCCCCCCGACCCCGCTGAAAGGCAGCCATGATCCAGCTCGGCGTCAACATCGATCATGTCGCGACCGTCCGCCAGGCCCGCCGGGGTGTCGAGCCCGACCCGACCCGGGCCGCCCACGAGGCCGAACTCGGCGGGGCCGACGGCATCACCGTCCACCTCCGCGAGGACCGGCGCCACATTCAGGACCACGATGTCGAGCGCCTCTGCGGGGGCGTGAATGTGCGCCTGAACCTCGAGATGGCCGCCACCGACGAGATGATCGCCATCGCCTCACGCCTCAAGCCCCACACCGCCATGCTCGTGCCCGAAGGCCGGCAGGAGATCACCACCGAGGGCGGGCTCGATGTCGCTTCGCTGCGCGACAAACTCAAGGGCGATGTCCGCAGGCTCCGAGAAGCGGGGCTGATCGTCTCGGCGTTCATCGACCCCGACCCCGCACAGGCCGAGGCCGCCGCAGAAATCGGCTTCGATGTCTGCGAGGTCCACACAGGCCCGTACGCCGAAGCGTTCTTCGCCTGCGGCGGTGATTTCCGTCGCGAACGCCTCTCTGAGGCGCTGGCGCGTGTCGAGGCGACCGGCGAAGCGATCCTCGGCGCAGGAATGCGTTTTAACGCGGGGCACGCGCTGAACTACCACAATGTCGCGCCGATCGCGGCGCTCCGCGGCATCGAGGAACTGCACATCGGCCACGCCATCGTCAGCCGTGCGGTCTATGTGGGGATGAGAGAAGCCGTACGCCAGATGAAATCGATCATGGTCGAGTCGTTCTCGCGTGCGTTGCGCTGATCGCTTGTCGAGCCGACCAATCGCTTACCGACAGGCCCGCAGTAAAAACCTTGGGCGATCGCGGTGTTTGACACCCCCCTGATTCGCTGTGGGGGTGGCCTCAGTATTCGCGTGTTTCTCCCCCTTGACAGGCGCGCGCTCTCCCCCCATGCTGCCGCTCCTCGTGCGGGCCAGAGCGCCCGCCGTCGGGCGACCCCCTCGCCCGGCGTGGACCACCTCGCGGCTGGTTGTGGGAGTTTTCCGTATGAAAAAGTGCGTCGCGCTCGCGGCTTGCGGTGTCGTTTCATCTGTCCACGCTGCTGAAGTCACTCACCTGATCGGCCCTCCCGGTGTCTGGGTGATGCCGATGGCCGTCGCCGACGACGGCAGAACCGTCGTCGGCAAGTGGATGGACCGAAAAGGCGAGCTCACAAGCCAGCTCGCCCCGGATGCGGGCCCCCCCCGCAGGGAGCAGCACCCCC
>REET01000099.1 GCA_007694925.1 Phycisphaerales bacterium
CCGGGCGTCGGCGTTCGGTGAGGCTATTCCGGATCGACCCGGCACGAAGCCGGGCCCGCGAGGCCGGAATCCCGGTAGACTGTCTTTCGACGCCAACCGCGCTGTTCGCGCCGGAGGTCGGACCATGCACGGGCGGATCCTTGCCGATACCAGTTTCTCGTTCGGTTTCTCCGGGGCGGGCGCCCCCAGACGCGAGCCCGAACGCCCCTTCCGCGTGCTCGTGCTCGCCGATTTCTCCGGCAGCGCCGCCCACGACGCTCGCGACAGCCTCGCCACCCGCCAGATCCTCCGCGCCGACATCGACAACATCGACTCGCTCATGCAGCGCCTCGATGTCCGCGTGCCGATCCCCGTCGGCGATCGGGCCTACGGCGTGGGGATCCACACGCTCGACCAGCTCCACCCCGAGGAACTCTTCGCGGACCTGGAGCTCTTCGCCGCCCTCCGCAACCTCCGGGCGAGACTGTCGGATCCGTCACGCTTCAAGGAAGCGGCTGACGAGATCCGGTCGATGCTCTCGCCGCAGACCGGGTCCGGGCCCGCGTCGCTGCCCGCCTCTTCCGACCCGGCCGGGCCGGGGTCCGAAGCGGACGATTTTTCCAAGCTGCTCTCAGGTGAGGCGGTCCCCGCTGGCGAGAGCAGGCCCGCCATCGCCGACGACCTCATCCGCGCCGTCGTCGGGCCCCACATCGTGCCCGCGGCCGACCCGAAACAGGCCGAGTTCGTCGCCGCGCTCGACAAGGCGATCGGCGCCGAGATGCGGGCGATCCTGCGTTCGGACGGCTTCAGAGCCGTCGAGACCGCCTGGCGCAGTCTGCACACACTGATCACCCGTCTGGAGACCGACGAGACGCTGACGATCGACATCCTCGATCTCTCCAAGGCCGAGCTCGAAGCAGACCTCGCGGGCGGCCCGGGGGCGTCGGCGCTCGCGAAGCTGCTGCTCAGCGACCGCGTCGGCGACGAGCCTTGGAGCGTCATCTGCCCGATCCACCGGTTCGGCCCCGGCGAGCACGACGCGAGAACGCTGCGCGGGCTCGGCGCCATCGGCGCCGCGGCCGGCGGCCCGGTCATCGCCTCGATCGATCCGGATGTCGCGGGGTGTGCGTCCGTCGCCGCCTCGCCCGAGCCCGAGAGCTGGGGCGAGCCCGACGAGGCATTCCAAGCCCTCCGCGCCACGCAGGAAGCCTCCTGGCTGATGCTTACCACGCCCCGGGTGATGGTCCGCCTGCCCTACGGCGGCGCGACCGATCCCATCGACGCCTTCGACTTCGAAGAGATCGAGCCCGAGGTCCTCGGCACGGCTCAGGCCCACGAGTCTTACCTCTGGGGCCCGGCCAATGTCGGCGTCGTCGCGTTGCTCGGCGAGCGGTTCAGTATGCAGGGGTGGGGGTTCGACGCGTCGGCGGCCGGCGACTTCGACACACTGCCGATGCACGCGCTGCCCGACGGCCGGGTCACACCCTCCGCCGAGGCGTACCTCGGCGAGCGGGCGGGTGCGAAGCTCCGCTC
Source organism: Phycisphaerales bacterium (assembly GCA_007694925.1). Lineage (GTDB taxonomy): Bacteria > Planctomycetota > Phycisphaerae > Phycisphaerales > UBA1924 > SLFH01. Next base: position 1,513 of record REET01000099.1, read on the forward strand.
ATGCGGCCTGATCCCGGTGCTGTCGATCAAGGGGCGCGACGCCGCGAGGTTCGGTGCGATGCAGACAATCAACGGCAACGAGCCGCCGATCGGCTCGGAGTCCTGAGCGGGCGAAGCGAGCGATGCCGGCCGCGCTTCAGAGCCCGGCCATCTTCCGCAGCAGTAAGTCGAGGTCCTTCGGCACGGGCATCGCGCTCAGGCGCGACTGCTTGACGAGCGCGAAGTCGGCGAAGCGTTCGTCGGGCTTGATCGCCTTGAGCGTCACGGGCGTCTTGGCTTTCTTCGACGGGGCGAGGTCGATCAGCACGAACTTCGGCTCGCCGCTGGTGAGCTCGCCCGGGTTGTCGGGGTCCGGGTACGCGTCGCTGACGACCTTGGCCAGGCCGATGATCGCCTTCTCGTTTCCGGTGTGGTAGATGAACGCCTCGTCGCCCTTTTTCATCGTGCGCATATTGGCCTGAGCCGCGGGGTTTTTTACGCCCGTCCATGGGCACCGTTTCTCTTTCACGAGGTCGTCGTAGCTGTAGTCGTCGGGCTCGGTCTTGAGGAGATAGGTCGTCACAGCGTTGCTCCGATGCCGATCTTCAGTCGATCAGCGTGATGTTCATCGAGGCGATGAGCGTGTCGCCCGGCTTGAGCTCGCGCACGCCGTCGTGCCAGCCCTTGCCGAGCAGGTTGAACCCGTCGTTGGCCATGGTGACCGGTTCGACGCACACGAAGTCCTTTCCCTTCTCCCCGCCGGGAGCGTAGATCACCGTGTGGGTCAGCGACCGAGAGCAGGAGAGCCGAACGCCGCCGTGCGGGCCGGTGATCGTCGCGCCGTCGGCAGAGCCGATGAAGCAGTTGTCCAGCGAGATCGCCTCGGTGGGCACGCCGGCGCGGAGGTGCTCAACGATCTCGTCTTCGGCGGGCGGGCCGATCGGCAGGCAATGCTCGGCCGGGTAGCGGGCCTCGACGCCGCAGCGGAGCATCGTCCCAGCGGGCGCGGCAAAGTGCGGGTGAAAACCGATCCCGCAGGGCATCGTCACCGAACCGACATGGCGCAGCTCCAGACGGACTGCCAGTGAGTTGTCGGTCAGCTCGTACCCCACGCGGATGTGGAAGTGGTCGACGAAAGGCTCGTCGCCGTCCTCATCGTTCTCAGCCCACCAGCGCGAGTCGGTCTGAAACCACGCCGAGACAGGCGTCCGTTCAAGGATCTCCCACGCACGGTTCTTCACGAGCCCATGGATGGCGCAGCCTTCCCGGGGCCAGTCGATCCGCAGCCGGTGCTCTCGCCCGCCGAAACGGAAACGCCCGTCGCGCACGCGGTTCGACCACGGCGCCAGCAGGTACATCGAGGTATCGAGAAACGAAGCGGGTTCTTCGGGCGTCGGCCGCAGGATGGGCAGCCATGAGCCGTCCTCACCCCGCCTCCACAGTCCGCCGACCGCGGCCCCGAGCTCTGGGAGCAGGGCGAGCCTGAGTCGTTCGGTCTCGATGAGGATGCGGCGCATGGCCCGAGAGTGTGGGCGTGCGCCCGCCCGGGGTCAAACGCGCCCGCTCGGGCGGGGTGGATCAAAAACAACACCGGCCGGGGCTGGCCCGGCCGGTGTGGTGTTGATCGCGTTGGTTGGATCGATCAGTCGTTGGAGGCGACGGCCATGGGGCAGTCGGCCTTCTTGCACTCGGACTTCTTCTCGTCCGAGCAGTTCTTGGCGCCCTCGCACTTGGAGGAGCAGGCGCTGGTGGCGCTGGCGGTCACGACCTCGGCGCCCATCAGCGGGCAGCAGCCCTTCGCCTCAGAGGTCGAAGCGGCCAGGACCTTGCCCTGGTTCTTGTTCAGATCGTCGCAGATGCCGTCGCAACCCTTGGCGACCTCGCCGCCGCAGGTCTGGGAGCAATCGGACTTGGCGGGAGTCGAAGCGGCCAAGACCTTGCTCTGGTTCTTGTTCAGACCGTCGCAGATGCCGTCACAGCCCTGAGCGACCTCGCCGCCGCAGGTCTGGGCGCAGTCGGACTTCTCGGCCGAAGCGAGAACAACCTCGGCTTCGCTGCCGCAACCGCCCGAGCTTTCGCAGCTTGAGCAGCTCTTGGACGCGGCGACGGTCTGGACCGCGGCGTCTTCCTTGACGGTGCAAGCGCTGAGCCCGCACTCGCCAGAGAGCATCGTGTACCCGGCGACGCCAAGGGCCAGAACGCCGACAACGCCGGCGACCGCTGCGGCCGTGCTCATTCCTCTGCGACAGATCGATTTCATGTCCTGCTTCTCCTGCTGGCGACGCCCGATTATCGGCCGGGCGAGATGGTGCTGTTCCGCGACCACAAGACTCGCGGCTAAGGCACAGAATATCGAAACAACCGGCCCTATTCCCGGCCATTCCGCCAATCCACGCAATTTTCCGGATGAAATCAAGACTTGCGAATCTTGATTGGCACTCGGCCGGGCCCGGTTCAGCGGGCCTTTCGACCTGCCGATAGACCCCGGGAGGATCTCTCGCCGCGGCCTCGGCGATCAGCGCAGCCAATGGACCCAGCATCCCGCCACAATCCGGAGACGGGGCCCCAGTCCCCCAACGGGGGCCAGCCAGACGGGATGCCGGAGGACCTGTTTGGCATCATTACGGATGTCGAGGCCCAGCTCACCGCCCTGAAGAAGGCCCACGAGCTCCACAGGCGCGAGATGGCGATACTCGACCACCGCAAGCGGGAGCTCGACGAGCGCTCCCGCGTGCTGGACACCCTCGAGCAGGAGATCTCCGACCGCTCCGAGCAGGCCGAGGCCGAGCTCGCCCAGCGTCGATCCTCGCTGGAGGCCAGGGTCCAAGAACTCGACGAGCAGGCCGCAGAACTCGACCGCCGAGAGACCTCCTTCCTCGAGGCCGAGGAGACGAGCAAGGAAGAACTGGGGCGGGTCCGGGAAGAGATCGACTCCGAGCGAGAATCGGTGCAGGCCCTCCAGCAGGAACTCGCCGAGGAGCGCCGCGCCCTTGAAGAGGAGCGGGAGCGGCTGACGGGCGAGCGTGAGCGGGCCGAGGCCGAGCTCGATACAGCCCGGGGCCGCCTGGCGGAGGAACGCCGGGCGATCGACGACGAACGGACGGCTCTTCAAGAGGCGAAGCAGGTCCTTGAGCGGGACAGGCAGTCGATCGAATCCGGACAAGAGAAGCTCGCCTGCGACGAGGCCGAACTCGAAGACCGCCGCCGCTCGATCGAGGCCCGCGACGAGGAACTCGGCGAACGCGAGGCCCAGCTCCTCGAGCGGGTGTCGGAGCTTGAGGAGGAGGAGCGTCGGTTCCGCGAGCGCTGCGACGAGGAGCGTGCTGCCCTCGAGGAGCGCGAGCGCCGGGTTGTCGAGCAGGAAGAAGCCTCTGCCAAGCGCGACCAGGAGCTCGGCCGGCGCGAGTCGGCGCTGGAGGCCGAGGCCGAGGCCCTCCAAACGCGACGCAACGATTTCGAGGAGCAGATCCGCCGGGAACGCGAGGCGCTCGACGGACGCAAGGCCGAGCTGGACGGCCTCGCCGACGAACTCGGCCAACGCGAGAGCGAGCTGGAAGAACGGGCCGACGAGATCGGCGACGCCGAGACATTGCGTCTGGAGCTCGAGCAGTCCGTCGCCGAACGCGAGCGGATGCAGGAGCACGCCGACGCCCTGCGCTCGGAGATCTCGGCGCTGCGTTACAAGGTCACCGAGGCCGAGGCCGAGGCCGACCACGCCAGGTCCGACCATGCCAAGGCCGCCGAAGCCGCCGCCAACCTCGGCAAGCAGCGCCGGGCGCTGGAAGAAGAACGCAACGCGCTCTCGCAGCGCGCCGCCGAGCTCGAATCACGCATCGCCGAGCTGAGCGACAACGCCGCCAAGCTCGAGGTCGATCTGGAGCGGGCGACGCGCGAGCGTGAGCACCTCTCGACCGACGCGGACGAGCAGACGGCCCAGCTCTTCGCGGAGGTCGACCGCCTGACAGGCGAGCTGACGGCGCTGGACCGCAAGCTGCAGGAGAAGTCCGAAGCCGCCGAGCAGCACCGCGTCGGCAAGGTCAAGGCCGAGCACGAGCGAGACGACCTCGCCCAGCGTCTTGAGATCGCCGAGGGCCAGCTCGAAGAGGCCCACCAGCGGATCAGCGATCTCGAATCGGGTCTCGACCGCGCCCGCGCCGACATCGGCGCCCACCCCAGGGCCGTGTCGAGCAACGACTGGGTCCGGCGCCGGCGTGAACGCCTCCAGCTCTGCAAGAAGCTCATCAACCGCCAGTCGGCCAAGATCCGCAAGGCGAGCGAGCTGCTCACCCAGCGCTTCGCCCAGTGCGAGGAAGTTCTGTCGATGCGGGCGGAGGTGCTCGCGGCCAGACGCGAAACAGAAGAGCTCCGCGAGAAGATCGAGTCCAAGCGGGCCGCAACCCGCGCCGGGTGGCTCGTCGCGGCCAGCGCCGTCACCCTGCTCGCCCTCTCGGCCCTCTCGTGGATGATCGCAGGCCAGGCGGCGCCAGCGACCTACGCAGCTCGCACCGTCATCGTCGCCGAGGCCGACGGCAGGCGGATCTCCAACGATGAACGAGCCGAGTGGCAGCGCTACCACATCGAACTGCTCAGCGACCCGCGTTTCCTTGAGCGGGCGGCCGATCGCCTGACCCAGCGGGGCCTGATCGAACGGTCCGAGGCCGGAACGCTCGCCCATCGCCTCACCCGCGACATGACCCAGCTTTCGGTCGAACCCGGGCGTCTGGAGCTGGAGCTGCGCGGCCCGGGCAAGGCCCAGACCGAACGCGAGCTGGACACCATCGCCAGGGCGCTGATCTCAGAGTCGAACGCCGCGAGACAACGGCGAGCCGTAGGCGTCACCACCGCCATGGCCGAAACGCCGGTCGCCGGCGAGCCGCTCGACACCAGCCGCCCGTTGTACGCGGCGGTGGGGGTGTGCCTCGCCGCGTTGCTGACCCTGCTGTTCGGCTCGACGATCTGGCGGAAGATGGCCAAAGCCAGCCGCGACCACGAGCTGCGCACCAAGCTCGACATCCTTCTCGACGAGGCCCAGTGGGTCGATCCGAGAGAGCAGTCGCACGAGCGCCGTCGCGACGCGGCCTGATGGGGCGCCGACAGAACGGAAGCAAAGAAAAACGCGTCGGACCGTTCGGGTCCGACGCGTCTGTTTTGATGGATTGTCTGCGAGGCTTCAGATGGTCCGCAGGGCGCCCGGAGCGGTGGTCATGAGGACGGCCCCCGTCGCGTCGTCGAGGATGGCGAGCCGCTCGCCGCGGAGAGCCAGTTCGGCCAGATCGACGCGGATCTCGCGCGACTCGAAGCCAGGGCCGGGGCGGAAGCGGTGGAGGACCTCGACGACCTGGCCCGCCTCGTCGACCAGCGCGACGCGGTAGGTCTTGGAGGACTCCTCGTTGCCGAGGTTGCGGCAGAAGAGCCGCACGGCGTTCCAGCCGGGGTTGTAAAAGACCGAGGCGCGGGCCGAGACATCGTCGGCGGCGGGGATGAACGCGAGCTGACGGGTGCTTGTGTCGAAGACGGCGTCCTCGACGAAGCGGGTGCCGAAGGTCGCGTTGAGCTGGTCGATCTGCGCGTTGTTGCGGATCGACTGGTTGAGCTGGGTGTACTCCTGCTGCATCTGGAGCGTCGCCCCGCCGAGGACGACGGCGATGGCGACTGCGGCGACCGCGCCCAGGCGCCACGCCGACGAAACACCTCTGCTCGGGCGGAGCGTCAGCGAATCGGCCTCGGGGCCGCCGGCGACCAGCGCGTCCGCCATCGCCTCGCGCACCGCCTCGATCACCGCGGAGCGGAGTTCGGCGGGGGGCTCGACATCCGGCAGGATGGCGTTGAGGTCGGCAAAGCGGGTCTGCTCACGCCGAACATGGGCCTGCACCTGCGGCGGCGCGGTGTCGAAGGCGCGGTCGAAGGCCGCCTGTTCGTCATCGTCGAGCAGGCCCATCGTGTCCAGCACGGCCAGTTCGATCAGTTCTTGCGTCGTCATGCCAACTCCTCCGACGACCTTTCACGAAGCCGCACCAGAGCTCTGCTGAGAGCGGATTTGATGGTCCCGAGCGGGGTGTTCAGTTCCTCACCGATCTGTCTGAGGGTCTGCCCTCCGAGGTAGGCCCTTACGACAACAGTCCTCTGTAGTTCCGGCAACGACTCGATGCGTTGCATCAACGCAGCATACCGCTCGTCGCGTTCCATGCCGGATTCCTCCAGGGAGGGGTCCGGGGCGCCCGCCTGGGGGGCCTCGTCCAGCGAGGCGGTCTTGAGCCGGGCCCGCTTGCGTCGGAGCTTGTCCACCAGGTGGCGCCGCGAGATGAGCATCACCCAGGTCACCAGGGCCGCCCGCTTGGGGTCGTAACGCCCGGCGGTCTTCCAGAGTCTGACAAAGACCTCCTGCACCGCGTCATCGGCCTCGGCCCGTGTGGGCATCGACTGGTAGGCGAGCCGATAGACCAGCGAGCTGAAGCGGTCGTAGAGCTCACCGACAGCCGTCTCGTCGTTGGAGGCGACGCGTTGCATCAGATCAAAGTCCGGATCGACATGACCTCTTTGGTCGGCCAAAGGTTCAGGACTCCTGCGGGGACTGAGCGGAGGTCGCTCTGCGATCAGGTTTTCTGTACGCCCAGACCGGGCCGGCGGATCCATGGGGCATGGGTTCATTGGGGAGTTTTCGGGCCCTGACAGCCCCTCGGCGAATAAGCAAGCGTGACCCGGGGTTTCCTTGACATCGCTCTTGCATCGCATCGAAGATCCCGTTAGTCTTCATGCAACGCTCGGGGGTTCCGAAGTGAACAGATGCGGCTTGAACAGACTTGGGGGTGGCCGCCCGTCGCAAGAGGGTTCGGGGCGGTACGCGCTGAGAGCCCGCGCCGATCGGCGCGGATTCACCCTTTTGGATCTGATCGTCTCGATCTCGATTGTCACCCTGCTGATGGCCATCCTCATCCCCGCGCTGGCGGGCACTCGGGAGACGGCCAGGCGGGTCTCGTGCGCATCGAACCAGCGGCAGATCGGCCTCTCCATGGCCATGTACGCCGACGACCACGAGGAATTCATGCCGCCGAGCATCTTCCTCCGTCCCGGCGGCAACTTCCTCCCGCTCAACGAGATGATGACGCTCCGTCTTTCTGACAACGACATGGCCCAGCCCCGCAACCGGCTCAGTCCCGGCGGCTGGGACGGACTGGGCTACCTGATCGGCTACTCGTACCTACCGGCCCCAAAGGTCTTTTATTGCCCCTCGCATCGCGGAAGCCACCCCTATTCCAGGTATCGCGACGAGTTCAAGCTCTGGCATCACTCAGGCGAGCGGACCGTCGGCAACTACCACTACCGCGGGCTCGGGCCCAACGGCACGCCCATGCTCTGGAGCATCCGTCCATCCGGCGCCTCGCTGGTCAGCGACGGGCTCAAGACCCAGTCGGACATCAACCACAACGACGGCGTGAATGTCCTGCGGGCTGACCTCGGCGTCTTCTGGTTCTCAGACGACACTCGGGAACTCGTGCCCTCGCTGGCGGCCAGCGAGTCGCAGGACCAGCAGGACGCCGCGATGGCCTCCGCCGCGGTCCGAAACGCCTGGACCCTTTTCGACAGGCGTCAGGGTCAACGCTACGAGAGCGACCCGGGCGAGCCGAATGGCCGCCGACGGGCCAACTGAGCTCCGGAACGCTCGCGATCATCCCTGAGCACGCCCGAGGCCGAACGACGCCACCTTCCGCCAGGGATGGTGGTAAAGTCTCACCATGAGCCTGATCCAGAACGCCGCCCGTCGTTATCGGTCTTTGGCCGTCTCTTCGCTCCTGCTCGCTCTCACAGCAGGGGCCTCCGCCCAACTCCAGCCCGAGCGTCTCTACTACGGCAAGGATCGTCAGGTCCCCGTCGCGGTCGAGATCCCCGGCGACATGGAGGGCGAGGCGCGAGTCCACATCTTCGATGCGGCCGCCAGGTTTGGCAAAAACAACGAGCACGAGCCGGTGATGACCGCCTCTGTCGCGGCCGGACGGGTCGACTTCGCGAGCCTCTTTCCGGACCTCTGGGAGACCGAATCGCCCGAGATCCTCTACGCGCAGTTGGTCGTGGGCGATACCAGGATCGGCCCGCCGTTGGTGTTGCAGCCGCTCTTGACCCCGGTGTACGCGGTGCCCGGCCCCGGCGGCCAGCCGCAGTTCCGCCAGTTGCCGCAGACCTACAGCGGCCTGCGGATCTACACCGAGCAGCACGCGTTGTTCGAGACCACCGAGGGCGAGATCGAGTTCCGGATGCGTCCGGACCACGCTCCGAACACGGTGAACAATTTCCTCCACCTCATCGAGGGCGGGTTCTACACCGACATCATCTTCCACCGGGTGATCGGCGAACGCGACGGGCGCCCGGGCTTTGTGATCCAGGTCGGCGACCCGACCGGGACTGGCACCGGCGGGCCGGGCTACTTCATCGATCTGGAGCCGAGCGAGCTGCCGCACGATTTCGGCGTGCTCTCGATGGCTCGTTCGAGCGATCCGAACAGCAACGGGAGCCAGGTGTTCGTCTGCCTGAGCCGCGAAAGCACGCGCATGCTCGATGGGCTGTACACCTCGTTCGCCGAGGCGGTTTCTGGCGGGGATGTGATCCGGCGAATCGGGGCCGTGAGGGTCGGCGCCCAGGACCGTCCGGTCGATCCGCCCCGCATTATCAGGGCGAAGCTGGTGGACGCGCCGCCGTTCGGTGAGGGCTCTGGGCCGTTGAGCGCCCAAGAGCGGGCCCCGACGGAGCGCTGATCCTCTGTCGCCGACCTCGAAGCAGATCCGGATTTTTCGGGTCAGAACCTGACCGTCGCGCCGAAGCCGACAAAGGGCGTCGGATCGAGTTCGCTTTTGGTCAGACTGCGCCCGTCATCGTCGAAGAGCTCGATGCGGTGCCAGACCATTGCGCCTGCGCGAGCGCCGATCGAGAAGTGGGGGCTGGGCGCGTAGGTCGCGTCGAGCACGATCGGGAAACCGCTGTCCCGGAAGACGCCGCCGCTGATGGTGTTTGTGTTGTCCAGTCGGTACTCGCGTCGCTGGTATCCGCCGCCCAGAGAGAGGGTCCACTCGTCGGTCAGGCGGTAGCGGAGCGCGGCGCCGATGCCCAGACCAGCCGTGGCGCGGGGGTCGATGTTGCCGAAGCTCAGGCGGTCTGAGATCTGCACATCCACAAGCACGATCGGGATGATCTGGGTGTTGTCTTCCAGGCGTGTAGAGACGACGGCCCCGGCGCCGACCGTCAGCGTCTCGCTGAAGCGGTAGGTGACGATGCCCAGGCCGCCGTAGGTCGCCGAGTCGTCGAGGTCTGCGCCCGACTCGCCGGAGAACTCGACGCGTGCGCCGATGATGGCGCCCCAGTGTTCGTCGAACTGGCGGCTGAGGCGTGCGCCGAAGTCGGTCGTGTACGCGTCGCGGAGCGGGCGGTCGACGCCCGAGAGCAGGTCGAAATCGCCGAAGCGGTAGCGTGACTGCTCGTGCCCGAAGGCGAGGCCGAGCCGGGTGCGATCGTCGATGGTGAAGCCGACGCCGAGGTCGCCCCGGACCCGCGAGACGCTCATGTCGCCTTCTCCGTCTTTAAAGTCGGCCTTGAAGCGGTGGTCGCCACGGGCGGAGACGGAGAAGGTGACCAGCGGGGGGCGGCCGGTGAGCTCCTGGATCGCTTCGGAGGCCTCGCTCTCGTGCGCTTCGGTCGGGAGATCCTGGTCGGGCGGCTCGGCGAGGGCTTGCGTCGCGGTCAGGGCGCAGGCTGTCGCGGCCACGATTCGTCGGCTCTTGGTGTGCATCTGACCTCCGGGCGGTCGCGCTGGATTTCAGCGCCGCCCGGCGGAGGGTAGCGGGCCCTCGGCCTCGCGACGCTGCCCGACAGCCTCGGCGCCGACGCCTGCGCGATCGGGGCGACGGCCAGACGGCTGCCTGTTGGCGTAGCGGGCCTGTCCGCCCCCGGCCATGAACCCCGCCGCGACATCGGCCGGGCGTCCGAAGTGCGCGGTGAAGAGGGCGAGGGCCTGTTCCTCGCTGCGGACGCCCCAGCGGAGGAGTTCGATCGCCCGGAAGTACGCGCCGAGCTGCTCGGGCCGACGCTGGGCCAGGTGCGAGAAGAGCGCGTAGCTCTGGGCGTAGAAGAGGTCGATCTCGCCCTGGTCCGAGGGCGGTGCGAGGAACGAGACCACGCGCCCCCAGTCGAGCAGGCGACCGTTTTCAAACCCCTCGGCGAGCGCCTCCTCGCGTTCTGCAAACGGGTGGGCCGGGCCGAAGGGGCGGTCGGTGCGGTCGGTCTCGAAACTCAGCGCGAGCCCCTCGCTCAGCCACAGGGGGTAGACGCGGTCGGGGCGCTGGATCCCCGTGTTGAAGGCGATAAGGTGCACCGTTTCGTGGACGGACTTGGCGACGAAGTAGGTCTCGGCGCGGCTGCGGAGCGTTTCGCGGAGGGTGGCTGCCCGGCGCGAGGCCTCTGCCACGGCGATCGCGTCTGGACCCTCGCCGATCTCGCGGACCTTGGACTGCTTGGCGGGCTGGTGCCTGCGCTGCACATCCTCGACGGCCCGTGTGTACGCGGGGCCGGTGAGATCGTCGTAGAGCACGACGCGGTTTGCGCCCAGCGTGTAGTACCCGGCGATCCAGCCCGGATCGATGTTGTCAACGCGGGCGGCGAACGAGGCGTAGGCCGCGTGCTGCTCGAAGATGACCGCGACGAGTTTCTCCGCGTGCGGGATGGGGGAGAGGGAGAGGCGATTCCCGAGCTTCATCAGCTCGTCGCGGGCCCGCTCCATGTCCGTGCCGATCGTGCGGACGCGGGAGGCGGGCAGGTCCGACAGGATGACAAAGTTCCTGGTCTCGTGGCGCGAGAAGCCCGGATCGAGCTCCTTCAGCAGCACACGCAGCTTCGACTCGTCGGGCAGCGGGCGGAACCGTCCGGCGAGCTCCATGTCCCGCAGAGCCTGAGCCGCGGCTCTGCGATGCTCGGGGTCGGTCCAAGCGATCCTGAAGAGGTCGACGGCGTCCCGCTCGTCCCCTGAGCGAAGTGCTCTTCGGGCTTCCTGGAACGCCTCTGCGGGGCTGACGCCCGGCCTGCCCTCTCCGATCGCGAGCGCCGATCCGGGCCGGACCAGCACGGTGGCGAGGAGCAGCAGCATCAGGACGAGCGTCCTGAACGAGACCGGGTTGTGGGCGTTCTGGGCGTCGTCCATATCCCCGGGATCGGCGTGTCGCTTCACGCCCCTCAGCCTCCTCCCGATCCTGGGGGGAGGGGACGGGTTGTCGTTGCGGGCTGGCGGGGTTGCGGGGTCTGGCGGGCGGAGGTTCTCGGGCCGGCGGCCGCTCTGGGCTGATTCGGCGCGGCGATCGCGGGCGAGAGCCCGGCTACACTCCGATTCCCCTTCTGGGGCGGTAACTCAATTGGTAGAGTGCCAGCTTTGCAAGCTGGAAGTTGCCGGTTCGAGTCCGGTCCGCTCCACTTCTTCGACCGCGATCTGCAGGCCTGGGACCCTCCCCGCATCAGTCTGGTGGGGGACCGGTCCGCTCAGGGCCGACTCCGGCGGCTCGTTCTGCGGCTGTGAAGTCTTCGCGGAAGCGGAGCAGCCTTTGCTGGGCGTCGGAGACGAGCGAACGCCATCTCCCGCCGGGTTCGGCGCTGTTGAGCGACTCGGCGATCTGGACACGCTTGGCGAGAGCGTCTTGGGCGACCTGAAACTCGCCGAGCTCCTTTGCGTTCTTTGCGATCTCGCCGTAGGCGTAGTTGAGGTGACGCTTGAAGTGCCACGCGTTTGGGTAGATCTCGTTGAGGCGTTCTGCGTGCTCGGCGGCGATGAGGAGGTAGGGGGTGGCCTGTTCGTGCATTCCGCTGTCGTGGAGGACCCTGCCCAGCTTCATGTGCGCCTTTGAGAGCGCGAACGCGGTGAGGTAGTGATCGGGGTGTCGTCGTGCGAGTTCCTCGGCGACCTCCATCGCGTCGCGGGCCCACCGGAGCGCGCCGGGCTTGTCGGATCGGTGCAGGACGGACGCGATGCGGTCGTGGCTCCAGTAGAAGTTGTCGCGGAACCGGCGTGAGTCGGGGTCGATCTCGACGAGGCGCCGGTCGATCTCCAGCGCCCTTGTGTAGAAGCCGAGCGTCTGGGCTGCAGACTCTGCGGAGATAGCGCCGCCGGGCCCGTCGTTCCGCAGCGTGAAGTCGCCCCGGCGGGCGTAGGCGACGCCGAGCTTCATGAGGTAGTCGGTGTTGTCCGGCACGGCTTCGACGAGACGCAGACGCACATCGAGCGCACGCTGGATGTGGCCGACCGCGGTGTTCCACTCGCCGGGTGTGATGCTCAGCACATCGGCGAGCGCGTACAGGGTCTCCGCGTAATCGTCGAGCAGATCTGGGTCGTTGGGCCTGCTGTTGAGGAAGTCCTCGATCTGGCGGAGCAGCTCGTTGAGCAGATCGAGCTGGATCTCCTGCGCGCCCGGGACGCGATAGAGCCTTGTGACGACATCGCGCAGGAAGTAGTTGGAGATCCGGCGGGCCTCGGCGTACTGGGCTTCGGCCTCGGCGTGGGCTTGGATCGTCTCGATCCTTGAGATGTTGATCAGCACGAGCGCGGCGATAGCGGTCGTGATGGCGAGGGCCGCTGCGACGCTGGCGGCCCAGTGGCGCCGGAGGAACTTCGTCGCGCTGTAGAGGGCGCCCGGCCCTCGGGCGCGGATCGGCTCGTGGTTCAAGTGTCTTCGGATGTCTTCGTCGAGCTCGCGGACGGTTTCGTACCGATCGTCCTGTTTCGGCGCCATCGCGTGGGCGATGATCGTGCCGAGCTCGCCCCGCAGGAGCTTGGTCTCGGGCGAGGTCTGCGCGAGGGCCCGCTGGTCGGCCGGCGCCTGCGCGGGGGGCAGCGCCTCCGTCAGCAGGCAGTAGAGCAGGACCCCGAGCGCGTAGACATCGCTCCGTGTATCGGCCCGCTCGCCGCGCCGTTGCTCGGGGCTCATGAAGCCGAACGAGCCGACAACCGCTCCGGCCATCGTCAGGCTCGGTCCGGGGCTCAGCCCGTCGTCGATCAGCCTCGCGACCCCGAGGTCGACCAGGCGGACGCGGGGTCGGCCGTCGGTGCGTTCGACCAGCACATTGGCGGGCTTGATGTCGCGGTGGATGACGCCTCGCTGGTGGGCGTGGTGGACTGCGTCGCAGAGCTCGCGGAAGAGGGCGAGGCGATCTGGCAGGAGGGTCTCGTGCTTGATGCAGTCGCGGTCGATGGGCGGGCCGTCGACAAACTCCATGACGATGAACGGTCGTCCGTCGGCGGCCTCGCCGACATCGAGCAGGCGGGCGATGCCGGGGTGGTCGAGCCCGGCCAATAGACGAGCCTCGCGCCGGAGGCGTTCGGCCCCGGTGCCCGAGACCACGGCCGGGCGGAGCAGCTTGATCGCCACGGGCCTGCGGATGGGGCGGTTCTGCTCGTACAGGTAGACATCGCCGGCGCCGCCGCAGCCGATGAGGCGGACGGGCGTGTACTTGTCGCCCAGGTGGGGCAGCGAGCCGGGCTCGGGGTCGGGGTGTGCGGAGCGATGGAGGTCGTGCAGGTCGATCGCCGGGGTGTCGATGGCGGTCGCGGCTTCGGAACGCTCGGCGCTGAGCAGGCGCATCACGCGCGCAGCGATGCGTTGGTCCCCGGCCGCAGCGCCGGAGACGAAGTGTTCCTGCTCGTGCGGCGGGAGTTCGCGCGCTTCGAGGAAGATCCGTTTGGTCGGATCATTCGGGTTCGGTCGGTTTGTCTTCACGCAGACTGTCCGCCATCCAGGCCCGTGCGTAGGCCCAGTCCTTCCTTACCGTCCGCGGGCTGACGCCGAGCACATCGGCGATCTCCAGTTCGGTCATCCCACCGAAGAAGCGCATTTCGACGACGCGCGCGGCACGCGGATCCTCGGTTTCGAACAAGTCGAGCAACTCGGCGACCTCGATCGCCAGTTCGGGGCCGGGTCGGGGGGACTCGAGGTCGGCGACGGCGAAGGACCTCCGGCGGCCCCCGCCCCGGCGATCGGCGTTCTTTCGGCGTGCGTGGTCGATCAGGACATGGCGGAAGGCCCGGGAGGCGTAGGCCATGAACGCCTTCTCATTCTGGAACGAGAGGTCGGGCCGGTCGGCGAGCCTGAGCCAGAGCTCGTTGATGACGGCGGTCGGCTGGAGCGTGTGCCCGGGCTTTTCACCCCGTAGAAAGTCCGCGGCGACCCTGCGGAGCTCGTCAAGAACCCGGAGGAAGACCTCCGTGGCGGCTTGTGTCTCCTCCCCCTGCTGCACTCGACCCTCCCGAAAAAAAAACTTTCAACAGGCTGCCGCTTCGATCGCCGGATTACGCCATTACCTGTGAGCGATATGACCCCGCGGGATGCACGGCTGCCTTGAGTGACGGTCTGCATCACGCAGTGACGCCAGAGTACCAGAACTCTGGGTGGCATCGAAGTGTAAATTCGTGTGTGAGGAACTGGTCCGTTCGGGCTGCACGGGAACAGAACAACGCACGAACGAAACGAACGGGGGGCCGTCCTTGGAGCGATCCGAGGCCGGCCTTTCTTTGGTTCATGAGCCCGCGGGTCTCGTTCAGGATGTCCGGGGGATTCGATAGAGCAGTGCGTACATGACCGGCACGACAAAGAGCGTCAGGACCGTCGCGAACGCCAGCCCGCTCATGATCGTCACCGCCATCGAGACGAAGAAGTCGTCGCCGAGCAGCGGGATCATGCCCAGCACCGTGGTCAGGGCCGCGAGCACGACGGGGCGCATTCGGTTGACCCCCGCGTCGAGTACCGAGCTGAAGCGGTCATCGGCGTCGGTGGTCTGCAGGTCCAGCTCGTCGAGAAGGACAACAGAGTTCTTGATCAGCATGCCCGAGAGGCTCATGAAGCCGAGCAGGGCCATGAAGCCGAAGGGCTGGCCGGTCAGGAGCAGGCCCAGCGTGACACCGATCAGCGCGAGCGGAACGGTCGCAAAGACGATCAGCGGGGGCCTGACGGCGTTGAACATCGCGACCACCACCAGCACCATCAGCACACCGACGAGCGGGAACCTCGAGAGCAGCGCCCGCTGGGCATCGCGAGAGTCCTCGCGCTCGCCGCCCCAGCTGAGCGTGTACCCCGGGGGCAGTTCGATCCCTTCGAGCGATGGCGCGAGCCGATCCACGGCACGGCTCGCGCTGGTGCGAGAATCGGCCATGACCGTCAGGGTCGGCAGGCGGTTACGCCGGTGGATGATCGTGTGCTCGGTCTCGGTGGCGAAGTCGCCGACGACCTGTCTCATCGGGATGCGTCTGCCCGCGGCGGGGCTCCAGATCTGCGCGTCGCGGACACCGGCGATGTCCTTGCGTTCGTCGGCCGGGGGGCGGGCGATGATGGGCAGGAGGCTGCCGTCCTCTCGGATGACCCCGACGCGGACCCCTTCTGTGTGGAAGAGCATCGCCCTGGCGATGTCGCGCCGTGTGAGTCCCGCGTCGCGGGCCTGCATCTCCTTGATGTCAGGCCGGAGCACGAGCGTGCGCTCACGCCAGTCGTCGCGGATGTCGATGATGTCGGGGTCGTTCTCGAACTCCGCCCTGACGCGTGACGCCAGGCGTTGCAGCTCGTCGGATTCGGGGCCCCGGAGCCTGACCTGGATTTTCTGGAGCTGGCCCGGCCCGAGCGAGAATCGCCGGGGCAGCGCTTCGACCTGCGGGTGGCTCTCGCGGATGCTCGATCTGATCTCGGCCTTCAGGGCGTCGATCGCTCGGTGGTCCTCGACGCCCACGAGGAGCATGGCGTAGGCGGGAGCGGGGTCCTCGGGGGTGTAGGTCAGGAGGAAGCGGGGGGCGCCGGCGCCGACGAACTCGGAGACCTCCGTCACGCCGGCGAGGCCGCCGATCTCCCGAGCGATCTCGGCGGCGACCTTGTCGGTGCGTTCGATCGCGGTCCCCTGGGGCATCCAGATGTGCACCATGAACTGCGCTCGCGTCGAGGAAGGGAAGAAGCTCCGGTCGACCGCCCCGAAACCCACGAACGAAAGGAGCATGAGCACCGCCATGCCCCCGAGCGTCGCAACCCTGTAGCGGAGCGCCACGCCGAGCAGCGAGCGATACGCGCCGTAGATTTTTCCGGCGTAAGGGTCGTCGTCGGTCTGCTTGGGATCGCCGAGCCACCACCAGCACAAGACCGGCGTGAGCGTGACCGCCAGCACCCAGCTCAGCAGCAGCGAGTAACTCACGACAAAGAAAAGCGAGCGGGTGTACTCGCCCGTCGTGTCGCGCGACAGCCCGATGGCGGCGAACGCCAGCGCGGCCACAAGCGTCGCCCCCAGAAGCGGCTTGGAGGTCCGGCGCACCACGCGCGAGACCGCCTCGACCCGGCCGAGCCCGCGTCTGAGGTTCACCTGCGCCCCCTCGACGAC
This sequence comes from Phycisphaerales bacterium, assembly GCA_007694925.1. Taxonomy (GTDB): domain Bacteria; phylum Planctomycetota; class Phycisphaerae; order Phycisphaerales; family UBA1924; genus SLFH01. The sequence continues at coordinate 17,863 of REET01000099.1, forward strand.
CACGATGGTGTTGTCGACGAGCATCCCCAGCGCGATGATCAGCGCGCCGAGGCTGACCCGCTCGAGCATCACTCCCGTCGCTTTCATCAGCAAGAAGGTGCCGGCGATCGTCAGCAGCAGCACGACGCCGGCGAGCAGCCCGCTCCGCAGACCCATCGCAATGACCAGCACAAGAATCACGATCGCCAGCGCCTGCACCAGACTGAGGAGGAACCCGCGCACGGCCTCGGTTACGGCGGTCGCCTGGTGGGCGATCAGCCCGATCTCGATCCCGACGGGAGTCTGCGCCTGCAGTTCCCTCACGCGTCGGTCGACCGCCCGGCCCATCCGGACGGCGTTGCCGCCCTCGACCGTCGAGATCCCGATCCCGATCGCAGGACGCCCATCAAACCGCATGAGGCTTGTGGGCGGATCGCGGTAGCCCCGCTTGATCTCGGCCACATCGCCGAGGTAGAGGCGGGCGCCGGAGAGATCCCCGTGCAAGATCAGCAGCTCGCCGATGTCCTCGGCGGCGGCGAACTGTCCGGAGGGATCGATGCGAACCCTGCGTTCGCCCGAGAGCACCCTTCCCGCCGGCGCGGCCAGATTGCGCCCTTCAAGCGAGGCGTACAGCGCCGACGGGGGCACGCCCAGCTCCGCGAGCCTCTCGCGTGAGAACTCGACAAAGACCGTCTCCTGCTGGTCGGCGTAGAGCGTCACCTTGCCGACATCCTCGACCTGCAGGAGTTCCCGCCGGAGCATGCTGGCGTGGTCCTTCAGCTCGGCGAAGCTGAAGTCGTCGCCGTACACCGCGTAGAACACGCCGTAGACATCCCCGTAGTCGTCGATGACGATCGGCGCCGAAGCGCCCGGGGGCAGCTCGCGCTCGGCGTCGGCGATGCGCCGGCGGAGCTCGTCCCAGATCTGCGGGAGGTCCCCGCTGGTGTAACGGTCGCGGATCCGGACGGTCACGGTCGAGCGTCCCGGCTCAGAACGGCTTGTGACTCGTTCGAGCTGGCCCATCCTCTGCACGGCCGATTCGATCTCGTCGGTGACCTCGCCGGCGACCTCCGACGCGGAGGCGCCCGGGTAGTCGGTGATGATCAGGGCCTGCTTGATCGTGTATTCAGGATCCTCCAGCCGTCCCATCGACTGGTACGACCAGATGCCGGCGCCGAGCATCGCCAGCGTGATCGCGATCACGACGGTGCGATATCGGATGGAGAGCTCGGCGATGCTCAATTGCGGGCGCCCTCCGACTGCGCAGCGGGCGCCGGGTCGATGCGGTCAAGGTCGGGCGTTCGCCTGCGATCCGCCTCGACCGGGCGCACCCTCTGCCCGTCGCGGAGTTCGCGCAGCCCGGCCGTTGCGATGAGGGTTCCCGGCCCCGGCCCCTCGACCAGTTCCACGCCGCCGGGAAGCATCGTGCCGATTTCGACCGCCACGCGTCGGGCGGTCGCGGCGCCTTCTTGCTCGTCCTCAAGCACCCACACAAAGCTGTTGCCCTGGCCGTCGATCCAGACCGCCTCTGGCGGCACGGTCACGGATCCCCCGTTGCCCTCGACATCCAAGGCGTACTCGATCACGGTCGCGGTCATGCCGGGGAGGATCAGCGCCCCCTCGGGCGGTTCGATCTCAAGAGTCGCGACAAAGGTCTGGGTCGTCCGCTCGGCTTCGGTGGTGTACTCGATCAGCTCCGCGTCGAACTCGGCGTCGGGCAGGAAGTCGAAGCGCACGGTATGTCTGACCCGCTTTTCATAATGCCGCGCGAACGCGGCGCGGGACTCGTGGACATTGACCTCGACGCGGATCGTCGAGGTATCCAGCAGACGGAGCACACGCTGGCTGGGGCGGATCGGCTGGTGCAGGTCGATGTAGATGTCCGCGACCAGACCGTCGAACGGCGCCCGGAGCGTCGCGTCTTCCAGCGCCTTTTCATCGAGTTCTCGTTCTGCGCGAGCGAGGTCGACGGCGGTCCTTGCCCGAGTGACCTCCATCTGGGTCGCCGCGCCCCGCTCGAAGGCGTTGGTGATCGCCTCCAACTCGGTCTTCGCCTGTTCGTGGCGGGCGACGCTCGCGTCGAGCCGGCTCTGAAAGTCGCGGAGGTCGAGCTCGGCGAGCAGATCGTTCTCGGCGACGCGCTGGCCCCGGACGACAGGCAGGCGCTTGACCACGCCCTGCACCTCGAACTCGATTGTCAGCTCCTGCTGCGCGCGGACCCGAGCGGGATAGGTTGCCAGCCGATCGCTCGCACGCTCGACGCGGACCGCCAGAACGGGACGCGCAGTCTCCGGGACCGCCCGGTCCCCGCGATCTCGCCCGAGATAGAGGAACAGCAAAGTCGCGCCGGCCACGACCGCGACCAGTGCAAGGCCGAAAAGAACTCGATTTCGGATCTCGGCGTGTGCCATGTGTCTCCCCGGCCCCCGCTCCGACCGAGTCGATGGTAGTCGCGCCTGTGGTGAGTTAGATGCCGAAGCGAGACCAGAGAAAAACCACGGCAAAGGCGGCAAAGAACACCACCGCCGCGAAGCTCACGGCCCGTGTCAAACGCGCGGGCCTGAACTCAACAGGCACTTCGGGCGCCGTCATCGCGCGGTGGTTGAACCAGGCGAGCAGGGGCGTGCCGAGGAAGCTCAGCGTGGTCGCGAGGTCGACCAGCCCTGTCATGCTCTCGCGGAAGCGGCCGACCAGCAGCATCGCCCCCAGCACGATCGCCGCCATCGCGATCCAATAGCCTCTTGTGCGTGACAGGTCGCGTGTGGCGCCATCGTCCCAAGGGCGCTCCGGGCCGCTGAACCTCGCGACCAGCACGACGATGCTCCGCGGCAGCGCGTCGAGCACCGTCAGCAGCGTCGAAAACATCACCGCCAGCGCGCTCGCCCCGATCACGGGCGTGATCCACGGGCCGAAGACGCTCTCGTACAGGGAGAAGAGCTGGGCGACAAACGCCGCGGGGGCGGGCGAGGGCTCCACCCCGTTCTGGCGCATCACCACCGACCCGAGCACCGCGAACGCGCACGCCAGCAGCAGGCAGAGGCCGAACCCGATCAGGAACTCGGCGCGAAAGACGCGGGCCGTCGGGCTCGTGCCGGTGCGCTTGGAGCGGGCGATCGTCCAGAGCGAGTTCCAGACCGTGATGTCCAAGGGCGCCGGCATCCAGCCGATCAGCGCGACGATGAACACCATCGACGCCGCGCCGGTCACACCCGAAGGCCAAGCGAGCGAGATCGAGAAGTCGATCCGGGGCAGGACGGCGCCCGCGGCGACCATCGTCGTCACCAGCATCACGACCATGAGCGCCTTCATCACGCTGTCGAGCCAGGCGAAGCCCCCGGCCGCGAGGATGCACGCCCCGACGCCCAGCAGCCCGGCGCAGACCCAGGCAAGCTCCGCGTCCGCCGCGCCGAAGACGGGCACGAGCACCGCGGCCTTGAAGATCGCCGCGGTCACCATCGAGATCGCGGCGACGATCGCAAAGGCCGTCCCCGCCACGATCACAGCAAAGATCGCGAGGGTGTAGCGGCCCTGGCGCCGGTAGGCCTCAAGAAGTGAGGTCCCGGTCGCCGCGGCGTACCTCGGTCCCGCCAGCATCGCCGGGAGCTTGAGCAGGTGGACGAGGATGATGAGGGGCAAGAGCGTGAGCCCGTAGATCGCCCCCGAGCGTGTCGACTGCACGAGGTGCGAGACACCGATCGCGGCCCCGGCAAAGAGGATGCCCGGGCCAAGGGCTTTGAGGAGATTCCCGCTCTGCTGGCTTGCCACGGGGGGCGAGTGTACCGAAAGCAGTGTTGGAGTACGCGGAAATCCCGTCAGGAGACCCCCGGTCAGCGAAGCGAGAGAAAAATCCTGCCGATGACTAGACAGACTTGTCTGTTTGTGCGATACTTGACCCGATGCCGAATGCCGCGACACCCCCCGCCCCCAGAGAACGCATCCTCCGCACGGCGATCGATCTCTTCTATACGCAAGGGATCAAGGCGACTGGCATCAACCAGATCATCGCCGAGTCCGGCGTCGCCAAGGCCTCGTTCTACACCCACTTCCCGTCCAAGGACGACCTCGTCGTCGCTTACGCCGAGCACCTCGCCGACCACGAGTTCGTCGAGTTGCGGCAGATCGCTTCGGAGGGTTCGACGCCGCGGGAGCGCCTGTTCGCACCCCTCCGATCTCTGGAGCCCTGGTTCCAGAGCAGCAGCTACCGGGGCTGCCCCTTCCAGAACCTCGCGGCGGAGATCTCGCCCGAGGTCACGGGCATCGGCCGGGTGGTCCGGCGTCACCGCGAGAACCTTCGCGGGCTCTTGCGCGAACTGCTCGGCGAGGTGATCGCCGACGAGAAGCTCAAGGCCGACCCCGAAGCGTTGGCCGACACAGCGTTGCTGCTTTTCGAAGGCGCGATCGCGATCTCGGTCGCGTATCGCGAGCCTTGGCCGGTGGAGCACGCGATCAACAGGCTTGAAAGCCTGCTGGCGCCGAACTGACCAGCCGCTTAGGCGGTGAGGGAGAGTCCGCCGCCCGGGCGGAGACAGACCGGTCTGTTAGCCGCAAATGCAAATCGATCCGGTCACAGCGCCGGAACCGAGGACCCCAAGCGAACCCGAAAGAACGAGGAGACTGGAACATGTGTCATGCCTGCGCACCCGCGATCGATCCCCAACAACAGAGCGACTTCGCCGAGCGGTTGCTCGGCATGCTCAACGGCGGGATGACCTCGCTGATGATTTCGATCGGTCACCGGGCCGGTCTCTTCGACGCGATGGCCGACGGCATCGCCCGCACAAGCCACGAGCTCGCGGCCGAAGCCGCGCTCAACGAGCGATATGTCCGCGAGTGGCTCGGCGCTATGGTCGCGGCGAGGATCATCGAGCGAAACCCGGTGGCGGGCACGCACCGCCTCCCGCCTGAGCACGCCGCGTGTCTCTCCCGCAAGAGCCCGTCGGACAACATGGGCGTGTTCATGCAGTACCTCGCCGGGCTGGGCGCCGTCGAAGACCGCGTGCTCGACTGCTTCCGAGAAGGCGGGGGCGTGGCGTACGAGGAGTTCCCTCGATTCCACGATGTGATGGAGGAGGACAGCGGGCAATCGATCGTGCCGGTGATCGTCGAGAAGGTCGTGCCGTTGTTCGAGGGGCTGCACGAACGCCTGACGGCCGGGATCGATGTGCTGGACATCGGATGCGGGCGGGGGCGGGCGTTGATGGAGCTGGCTTCGGCGTACCCCAAGAGCCGCTTCGTCGGCTACGACCTCAGCGGGCCGGCGATCGAGAGGGCGAGCGAGTTCGCGGCCGAGCGAGGGCTCGGCAACCTGCGCTTCGAGGTGCGCGACCTGACCGACTGGTCCGAGCCGGCCTCGTTCGACTGGGTCACCGCGATGGACGCGATCCACGATCAGGCCAGGCCGGACAAGGTGCTGCGATCGATCCGCGAGGCCCTGCGCTCGGGCGGCGCGTTCCTCATGCAGGACATCGACGCGTCGAGCGAGCCCTGCGACAACGCGGCCCACCCGCTCGGCCCGATGCTCTACACCATCTCATGCATGCACTGCATGACCGTCTCGCTCGCCCAGGGCGGCATGGGCCTCGGCACCGCCTGGGGCGTGCAGCTCGCCGAGAAGATGCTCAGAGAGGCGGGTTTCGAGGACATCCGCATCCACCGCTTCGAGCACGACATCCAGAACGCGTACTTCGTGATGCGGGTGTGAGCGAAGGCGAGTGGTGTGCGCATAAAAAACAGCGGGAGGCGGTTTCGCGCCTCCCGCTGTCATCGTTGTTGCGGGCTTACACGCGGTTATCGATCTTGAAGCGGCCGACGAGGGCCTGGAGGTGTTCGGCCTTGGCCGAGAGCTGGGCCGCGGCCATCGAGGCCTGGCCGATGCCCTCGCTGGACTGGCGTGTCACCGCCGAGATCGATTCGATGCTCTTGCTGACCTCTTCGCTGGTGGCGGCCTGCTCCTCGGCGGCGGCGGCGATGGTCTGGATCATCACCGCGACATCCGACGCCGTCGAAACGATCCGCTCGAGGCTCTTGCCGGCCTCCGAAGCCATGCGGACGCCGGACTCGACCTGCGTGGTCCCGGTGTTCATGCGCTGGACGGCCTGCTCGGTCTCGCTTTGGATGGTGGTGATCGACTCGCCGATCTCCTCGGTCGCCCGCTGGGTGCGCTCGGCGAGCTTGCGTACTTCGTCGGCGACGACGGCGAAGCCGCGACCGTGCTCGCCCGCTCTGGCGGCCTCGATCGCCGCGTTGAGGGCCAGCAGGTTGGTCTGATCGGCGATGTCGTTGATGACGCGGACGATCTGTCCGATCTGCTCGCCCTTTCGGCCCAGTTCGGAGACAGAGGCGGCCGAGGCGGAGACGGCCTCGCTGATCGAGTTGATCTCGGTGATCGTTCTGCTGACGATCTCGCCGCCCTCGGACGCGGCCTTGCCCGAGTCCTCCGCGTTCCTGGCCGCGTCGGCGCTCTTTCGGGCGACCTCGACGACGCTGGCGGACATTTCCTCCATCGCCGCGGAGATCTGGGTGATCTGGGTGTCCTGCTGATCGATCCCCGTTGCGAGCTGTTCGCTGGATGCGGCGATCTCCGTCGAGGCCGAGGCGACCTCGCGGGTGGTGCCGGCGACCTCGCCGATCAGCTTCTGCAGGCGCTCCATGAAGGTGTCGAACCACTTGGCGAGCTGACCGATCTCGTCCTCGCGCTTGATGTTCAGGCGCTTGGTGAGATCGCCCTCGCCCTCGGCGATGTCGCGGACCATCGCGACCATCGAGTTGATCGGGCGGGTGAGCAGACGCCCGAGGACGAAGACGAAGCCGGCGACCGCGATCACGACGACGGGGACCGTGAACGCCGCCCCGCGCATCATGAATCCGGCCACCTGGGCGTCGAGCCCGTCGAGGGGCATGGCGATCTCGTAGGCGCCGTGGGTGTCGCCGACCTTCCAGCCCTCCATGCGGAAGCCGAGCAGGTCGCGTCCCTGCGCGTCGCCGCCGTGGACACCGGGGTCGCCGTGGCACATCATGCACGACTGACCGAGACGGATGGCCCGCATGTAATGGAGCGTGTTGGTCTCCGTGTTGATCCTCCCGAGGTAGTCATGGCCGCCCGTTGCGACCTGCGACTCGAGATCGCGCAGCAGCGAGGCGCGGAATCCACCCGGCTCCGGCTCGTTGTCCTTGTTGCGTGCGTTGAAGGCCGCGACGCGGAAGTCGATCCCCTCGACGACGGCCGCCTCCTCGGCGGTCGTCCAGCCAACGACGACCGGGATGGTGTTGAAGAACCTCGTGTCTCGGTAGGAACGCCCCTCGCCGATCTGCTGCTGGGCCTCGGCGACCAGGGCCTCCATGTCGAACGCCCCCTCGGCGATCAGCCTGCCCGCGTAGTCCTTTGCCTGGTCGGCGACCGCCGTGAACGCCGCCGCCTTCTCCATAAGCAGCTGCTCGCTGTCGGCGCGGTACCCCTTGGTGAAGACCGCGTAGTTCACGCCGATCGCAATCAGCAGGATCACCACGGACGCCAGAATGATCTTTGTCGAGAGCCCGAGCGATCGGAAGAATGCGGACATGTCAGTCCCCCTATGTTCTTGAACACCGTGCGGCGGCGCCCGCCGTCATT
>REET01000217.1 GCA_007694925.1 Phycisphaerales bacterium
GTGAACCCCTCGGCGATGTTGTTGGCCAGATTGGTGTCATCCAGACGACCGTCGATCGTGTCGGGCTCGTACACCGCTCTGAACCGGTGCAGGCTGTCGTCGGGCAGCGTCACCTCGACGAGCTCGGTGTTCATCCCCGGCTCGAGTGAAATCCGACGCCCACGCCCATCCGCCCCGCCGCTGATGTCGATCTCCCGACCCTCGCGGAACAGGCGAAGTGTCCCCGATGTCGAGTGCGTCGACCGGATGTTCACACGCGCCGTCACCGTCGAACGGGTCGGCGCCCTGGGCGGCACATCCACCCCCTCGACGATCACCTCACGCTGCACCCGGTACACCAGCGGCACAACATCGACAGGCACCCGAACCCCGCCCGAGCCGGCCAACTCGCCCGCCGCACGCCTCGCGTCACCCTGCGTCTCGTTACCGTCGGAAAACAGCACCAGCCGCCCCGCCGCGTCGGGCGGGATCAGCGCCGCGGCCAGCCGCAACGCTTCGGCGATGTCCGTCCCCTCAGCGCTGGGCGTCTCGAACGATCGGTTCAGCGCAACCGCCGGGATCGTCGGCGCAGCGATCGCGTGCGGACGCGCGTCGAACACCACCACGCCCAGCAGGTCATTGGCGCTCCTCCTGAAGGGCTCAAAGAGCGTCGCTGTCCTCGCGTCGAATGTCGTGATCCCAGATGCGTCGCGAGCATCGCCCGTCGCCGCGCGCAGCCAAGCACGGATCGCCGTCTGCGGATCGATCGGACGCCCGTCGTCGCCGATACCCGCGTCGTAATACGCGCGAACAGACTGCGACGCGTCGATCACCGCGATCACCGCAAGCCTGTCGCTCTGCTGCACACGGTTCGCCCCCGCGAGCAACAGCGCGATCAGCACAATCAGCGACGCACGGATGAACGCCGAAACCCAACGCCGAGCAGGGCTCATCGACGCAAACCACTTCACAGCCAGCAGCGCCGCGGGGATCGCCAACAACGCAAACGCCAGCCACAGCGGCTCAGAGAACACCACGAGTCAATCCCCCCCGCCCGAACCCTCGCCGTCCGGACGATCGACAACCCCGGGCACCCGGTCGAACACGCGACGGATGTAGCTCCGCCGCTGCGGCGACACAGTCTGCTGCTCGATCGCACGCTCCGCCTGCCGCTCAGCGCTGCGGACCACCTCCGCGAGCTCCTCACGCTGCGTCCTCGCCTCGCGATCGATCGGGCGGTCGCTGAAATACTCCGCAAGCACACGCTCCCGGGCATCCGGAGAGGCCGGGCGACGGCTGTCGACGACGGTCCCATCACGATCGGGCGTCGGAGGCCTCCGCTCGCTCTCCAGATCGCGCTCACGCGCGATCCTGCCAGCCCGGTCCCGGCCCGATTCACCCATCGCCCTCAGCGTCTGATCCGCCTCGCGCTGCAGCTCATCCGCACGCCTGCGAGACTGCTCGCCCTGGCCGCTCTCCCCACCGCCGGAGCCCATCCCGCCGAGCCGATCGCACATCCCGCCCACGGCGCACGGCTCAGAACGCTCCTTCGACCCCGGCTCGCCCTGAGGCTGCTGGCCTTCCTGCTGCTGCTGGCCTTCTGTCCCGCTCGGCGCCTGCTCGCCGCCCTCAGATTCCTGCCCTTCGCCCTGGCGCCCCTGAGAGCCGCTCTCGCCGCCTTCTGGGCAGTCCGCCTCGCTGCTCGTGTCGGCCTGTTCCTGCTGCGACAGATCCTTCTCGGGCAGGGGCGGCGGCCCATCAGGCTCCTCCCGCTGCTGACTTTCTCGCTGCTGACCCTCACGGGCCTCCTGCTGGCGCGGATCGGGCCGGCGCGTGTCCCGCTCCCGCTGCAACTGTTCGGACGCCTCGCGCGCCTGCTCGGCCGTCTCCTTCGCCTCTTGCTTCGCCTGCTCCTCGGCCTGGCGCTCAAGATTCTCCTCGGCCATCCGCTCGGCCATCCGCCTCGCATCGGCCGAGTCCATGCCCTCACGCTCCAGCTCGCGAGCGATCTCGTCCGGATCGGTCTCGTTGCGGAGCGACTCGATCTTCTGCTCATCCATCCCCGACCGGCGAAGCGCCTCCTCCACCGATCGGTCGCGCTGTGCTTCTTCTTCGGCCGCCATCTGATCCAGGCGATCGGCCATCTCCGCCAGCTCGCGGGCCATCTGCTGGCGTTCCTCGTCGCTCACATCGCCGCTCAGCGCACGCTCGAGCGCCTGCTGCGCACCCTGGAAATCACCCTGCGACAGACGCTCGGCAAACTCCGATCGCTCGCCATCCTCGCCCTCGCCCGCAGCCGCACGCGTCATCTTTTCGGCAAGCCGATCTCTCGCGGCGTCTCGCTTCTCCGCCTCGCGCCGCTGACGGTCTGCCGCACGCTGCAGCGCCTCGGCCGCACGCCGCCTCGCCTCGTCAGGGTCGATCTCGCCCGCCCGCAACTGCTCTTCGAGCCGCGCCAGCGTCTCCTCGGCCCTCGTATCGATGAACGAAGCAGGATCCTCAGCCGCACGACGCTCAAGCCGCTCGCGCAGCGAAGCAATGTCGTCCGACGCTTCCTGCCTGACCTCCGCGACACGCACCGCGTCGGGATCGGTCTTCTCAAAGCTCAGCGTCGGCACCAGCATGAACGCCAGCACAGCCGCAGTCCCGACGGCAGGCCACACCAGCCAAGCCTTGTCAAAACGGATCGGCGCCGCCTTCTTCGCCTTGGCCTGCCCGATCGCCTTCTCGCCCTCCTGCACCGCCCACGCGTTGAACGGGTCCTCGCCCGCCCGCTCGCGCAGCGCCAGCGAGGTGCCCACGCGATCGTGCAGCTTGTTCGCTTGATCCAGCCTCGACGCGGCAGTCAACGCAGAGGGCATCTTCCGCCACGCCAACACGCCCGCGGCAACAACCGCGAGCCCCGCGGGAACGCCCAGCACCAACTCCCAACCCAAGGGCCAGCCCAACAGCCGGCTCGCGACCGCCAACGGCACAGCCACCCCCGCCGCGACGGCCAACGCCCGCCCCGAGTACCGGATGAAGTCGGCCGCCAACGCACGACGCTGCGCACGCCTGACAACCCGAACCGTCCTGTCCTTGTGGCCGCTCATCGTCCGTCCTTCCTGGCACCGCCGGGGCGATCTCCGGGTACCCTTGCCTCTCTTACATCGTACGGGCCTCGTTCGTTCAGGCTGCGTCCGAGTTTCACCGATACCCGCTCATCTCCGCGCTCCAACGCCCAAACCCTCGCCCAACCGATGAATCCCGATCAGCTCCTCCCGATGCTCCTGCAAGGCCGCACGCTCTCGGACCCCGAGGCCGAGTCTGTTTTCGACCGCCTCCTCGAAGGCGGGTACGACGAGCCCCAGACCGCCGCCATGCTCGCCCTGATCGAGCGCCGCGGCGTCACAGAAGACGAACTCCTCGGCGCCGCCAGGGCCATGCGACGCCGCGTCGAGTCCGTGCCCACACCCAACGACGGTGTTCCGGTCATCGACACATGCGGAACCGGCGGGACACCCAAAACATTCAATGTTTCCACAGCGGCCGCCCTCGTCGCCGCCTCCGCCGCACCCGGCCGCCTCCGCGTCGCCAAGCACGGCAACCGCAGCCGGACCGGCAGAGGCTCGGCAGAGGTTCTCCAGGTGCTCGGGGTCAACATCGACGCCCCCGTCCCCGTCCAGGCCCGCTGCCTTCAGGAGTCGGGGGTCTGCTTCTGTTTCGCCATCCGCCACCACCCCGCGACCCGCCACGCCTCGGGCGTCCGACGCTCGCTCCCCTTCCGGACCCTCTTCAACCTTCTCGGCCCCCTGACCAACCCCGCCGGGGCCACCCGACAGGTCCTAGGGATCTACGACCCGGGCCGCGTCGAGATGGTCGCCAAGGTCCTCCAGAGGCTCGGGGCCGAGCGGGCGATGGTCTTCCACTCCGAAGACGGCCTCGACGAACTCTCCCTCTCCGCCCCCACACGGATCTGGCATGTCGAACCCGAGGGCACCCGGGCCGAACGCTTCACCCCGCAGGACGCCGGCCTCGAACCCTGCCGCATCGAAGAACTCCGCGTCGAAACGCTCGAAGACGCGGCGCAAACGATCAGAGACATCCTCGCGGGCGTGCCCGGCCCACGCCGACGATTCGTCGTCCTGAGCGCCGCGGCCGCACTGAAAGTCGCCGACATCGCAAGCGCATGGCCCGAATCTGTCGCGATGGCCGAACGGGCGATCGACTCGGGCGCAGCGGCCGAAACACTCGAAACCCTCGCCCGCATCTCGCACGAACCGGCCTGAGTCGCCAGCCCGAAACGCCAGCCTGATCACTGGGCTCACTCGCGTCCGGGCGCAGGCTCGACACCCACCAGCCGCTCGATCGCGATCCGGCGCTCGCGGTGCAGGATCGCGGGCACCATCGCCTCAGGCTCGGTGGTCTGGATCAGGTGCACCTTGTGCCCGCCCTCGTCGCCCTGCTCGACCCAGAGGACACCCTGGAGCTGGTTCGACCCCGCCAGCCACTCGCCGAGATCGGCGTGCGTCGAGGCGTGGTCGAGCGAGCGCCCCTCCCGCGCGGTGATCGCCCTCGCGATCATCCGGCGCACCGAATCATCCGCGGCGCCGGCCTCGATGTCGTGCATCACATTGAAACCCCGCCCGCTCATCCGTTCCGCCAGCGAGACGAGGAACGCCCGATCCCGCTCCGAATGCGGGCGCCGCAGGTCAGAAACCACGAGATAAGAGCCCGAAAACAGCTCCGCAGTGATCAACGGCTCCAGGAGCTGCGCAGTCGCCAGAGCGGGCGCGATCCGCCCGGGTCCAGCGGCGCTCAGGCTCGCAGCCAGCGTCGAAAGCTCGGACGCTCCGAACTGGCGGAACCTCGAAGCGAGCGGGACCTCGCCGGATACGAACGGGCCGAGCTGCTCGGGCTCATCAAGAGGCAGATCGATAAACGGGAGCGGGAACGACGCCGGCTGCCCGCCCTCCTGCTCCGCCCCCGTCGTCGACGCCGAAGCGACGGACGAAGACGAACCGCCAATCTCGCTCGGCGAAGCCGTAAAGAGCACCACGACCACACCCGCGATCACCACCGCGCCGACCCCCGTCGCCGCGATTGGTAGACCGCGACGACCACGATGCAGCCCCGTCCGCGATCTGCGGCCGAGCGCCCGGTGGCGCGTCCGCTTCGCACGCTGCCTCGCCGCCGCGAGCTGCTCTGCGGCGCTGCGGCGCCCCGGAAGATCCGTCGACGGCTCCGCCAACAGCTCGTCGAGCTTCGGCGCAGCGCCCCCCATGCTCGGCAGCGCCGCCGGACGCACCTTGAACGGGTCGGCCGCCTTCTGCAGCACGCTCAGGTCCGCCAGCATCGCCTCGGCGCTGGTGTACCTTTTGTCGTACTCGGTCATGGCGCGACGCACGATCCACCGCAACGCCTCGGGGCAGCGCTTGGAGACCTGGCTCAGCCCGCCGTGCGCTGGGAACGAGTTCTCGATCGTCGAATACAACACCGCGCCCGCGGCATACACATCGAACCTCGACCCGTCCACCTCCGACACCTTCACGCCCCGCAACGCCAGACGCACAAGCTCCGGATCGCGGAAGTACTCCGTCCCGTGCGTCGTGAGCGTCATCGCCGAGCGCAGGGGCGTAACCAGCCCGAGGTCGACCAGGTGCGCCCGCTTCTCGTCAACGATGATGTTGTCGGGCTTGACGTCCTTGTGCCAAAGCCCGCCGTCGTGGTAGGTCGCCAGCGTGCGCAGGAGGTCGGCCGTGTAGCCAAGCATCGTCTGCAGCGACGCGTCGTCGAGCCCCTCCGGACCCGACCGCCTGTGCAGGCGTTCGGTCACCACAGCGAGCGAATCCCCGGGCACAAACCGCATCACATACATGAAGCGGTCCGCGCTCAGCTCGTGGTCCAGCACCAGACCCAGACGCTTGGCCGCGTCCAGCGAACGGCTCTCCCTGACGATCTGCGGCAGGCTCGAACCGTCGCCGAGGCTGAAGCACTTGAGCACCACCTTCGTGACGCCGTGGTGCCCCGCCTTCTCGAACGCCTCCTGGCGCTTCTCATCGGGCACCGCGACATAGAGCTTGCTGCCCGACCCACCGCTCTTGAGCGTGCCGACGATGCGGTAGCCCTCAAACTTCCCGGTGGACTTCGCCTTGGCCGGCGACGCATGCCGCTGCGCCGCCCCGGGAGCCGAGCGGATCAGCCCCGGGAGGCGCCGCTCGATCGCGTCGATGATCGGGGTCATGCGGCACGCTCGGAGCAGGTTGCCCAAGACCACCCGGTACATCGCCAGCCCGAACGATCGCACATCCTCGCCCGCCGCGAGGGCGAAGTGCTTTGTCGCCCGGGGGTTGCCCCGCAGCATGCTGAGCAGCGCCATGAGCCCCGCGATCGTGCAGGCGATCAGCGCCCCGGTCGCGATCGCCAGGTCACGCACCTCCCGCCCAAGGAACCGGATGAGGCCCTTGACCAGCCCGCCCATCGCCCGGACCGACATCACCAGGATGTACATGCCGAAAACGACCACGACCATCATCACGATCACGCCGACCGCCGCGGGCAGTTGGAACGCGAGCGGGATGGTCTGGATCGGGTTCATTGGACCGCTTCGTCCTGCCTCCGCAGCTCCTGCTGACGGTGGAAGATCTCCGACAGGGCCTCGTCGAAGTCGTTGTCGCTCAGCCGATCGCCGCCGCGGACCGCCGGGCTCCCGTCGGGAGAGACCGGCAGCGACAGGCCCGAACGCGCCGCCTCGGCGAGTTCTTCCTGTGTAAAGCTGTATGTGGCCACGACCTCCGCGATGCGGGCCCGGAGCAGATCGCGGACCTTCGCCAGCCTCCGGGAGACCGTCGGCTCGCTCACACCCACGCTCTCGGCCACTTCCTTGCCGCTCTGCCCGTCGAACACCCGCATCCGATAAATCGAGAAATCGACGAAGTCCGACTCCCGCTCGACCAAGCGAACCGCGGCCTCGACCTTGGCCCTGAAGATCGCCGCCTCGTACTGCTCGTCCGCCCCGGCCCGGGCGTCCATCGCCATCCACGACTCATCAAGGCTGGCGCCGGGGCGTCCCCCCCCCCGCTTGAGCGCGTTCCGACGGTCCATCTCGTCACCCAGCACGTGCTTGGCGATCGCCAGCAGCCAGGTGCTGAACCGGGCGCCCCGCGAGGGGTCGAACCGGTCCATCGAGTCCGACAGGGCCGCAAGAGTCTCCTGCGAGAGGTCCCGGACCGTCTCGGGCCCGATCCGCCCGCGACCCCATCGGGTGAGCTGGGCGCGGAGCACCGGGCCGAAGGTCTCCCAGAGCTCGAACCAGGCGGCTTCGTCCCTCGCCCGCAGGCGGCCGATAAAGCTCGTCGTCATTGTGCTGAGCATCCGACGCGTGTCCTCTCCGCTCGTGCGCGATCCGCTGCTCGACGCCGGCCCAATGCGGGCCCCGCTCGCCTCAGCCGATCACGCCGGTGCGTCGTTGGTTCCGCAAACCACCCCTCAGATTTCGCTGTCGCGCCGCTTCCGGATCGGGTATTTTGACTCAGTGACAAGTGTAGGGTCCCGGGAACGGGCCTCAAAGAGGATTTTTCCCGCCCCCGATGAGCGCCAAAGCCACTTCGGCCCCGCTCGATGCGACGGCGTGAAAGCCGAAGACCCCGCGACCCAATGACCTTGCAGACCCCCCACCAACGCACCGGCGTGCACATGCACAACGAAACGCCGGAGAGCAAACGGAGGAACCAGCGATGTGCGGCTTGATCAAAGGAACTGTTCGCCTCGGCCTGATCACTGCGGTCGTCGGCGTCGCGGCGGTCGCTCTTGCCGGGCCCGACCGCGTGATGCACCTGGCCGGCAAGGCCCGCGACAAACTCAACGCGTCGATCGACCGAGCGATCGACGACCCCATCGTCCTGCGCACCAAGCTCACCAGGCTGCAGGAGCAGTACCCCAAGAGGCTCGCGACGCTCGAACGCGACCTCGACGAGGTCCGCCACCAGATCGGCGAGATCCAGCACGAACTCGCGATCGCAAAGAGCGTCGTCGCCTTCGCCGACGAAGACCTCCAGCAGCTCGAAACGCTGCTGACCAAGGCCGACGAGCGCCGGCGTGACGGCGGCTTCGGCGTCGTCCGCGTCCGCTTCGGCGAGCAGACCCTCACCACCCGCGACGCCTACGCCAAGGCCACCAACATCTCCCGCCTCCGAGACTCCTACGAGAGCAGCATCGGACGCCTCACCGAAGACCTCGACCACCTGAGCCAGCAGGAGCGCCGCCTGGGCGAGTTGCACGCCAAGCTCGTCGCCGAGGAGCTCGAACTCCAGGCCCAGGTCTGGGAGATCGAGCGCCGCATCGACACCTACGAACGCAACGAGCGCCTCCTGGCCATCATGGAGGAGCGCGAGTCACGCATCCGCGAGTTCGACCGCTACCAGGCCGCGGGCATCGGCGACTTCCAGCGCCACATGGCCGCCCTGGAGAACCAGCACGCCCGACGCTTCGAACGCCTCGTCGGCAACGAGCTCGAGAACGACTACGAGACCCGCGCCCGAGTCCGGGCCCGCTCCTCCGCCCCCGGCCGCGAGGCGAGAGGCGAAGTGCTCAGCCTCCCCGAGATCGTCGTCGAACCCGACGAAGAGAAGCCCGCCCGCGAACGGCGTACCCGCGCCGAAGGCTCATCGGTCGCCGGCCGGGGCTGAACCCCCGGTTCGCGGGAACTCCCGCCCAAACCTCCATCAACACGCACCCGCCGTCGGTCACCCTCCGGGGTCCGGCGGCTTTTCTTTTGTGCCAAAGCAGTAGTTCCACCCCGAAACGACAGCCCCGCCCCCTCGTCACTGGCTTTGCACCCCCGGCCCCGATACCTTCTGGGCGGTTCGTCCGCGGGGCCGAAGGACCGTTTTCCCCGCGGACAGGTTCCCCATCACCGTCCGCACACGCGCCACGACGGCAAAGAGACACCGGTGCTGTTCGATCGACTGCTCGGACTATTCAGCGTTGACATGGGCATCGACCTGGGCACCTGCAACACCCTCGTCGCTGTGCGTGGACAGGGCATCGTGCTCAACGAGCCGAGCGTTGTCGCTGTCAAGAAGGGCACAAACCAGGTCCTCAAGGACGGCCAGGCCGTCGGCTGGGTCGCCAAGGAGATGCTCGGCAAGACCCCCGGCTCGATCACCGCGATCCGCCCCCTCAAGGACGGCGTCATCTCCGACTTCGACATCACCGAGGCCATGCTCGGCTACTTCATCCGCAAGGTGAACGGGCGGGGCAAGATCATCGGCCCGCGCGTGGTTGTCAGCGTCCCCTCGGGCATCACCCTCGTCGAGAAGCGGGCCGTCTACGACTCGGCCCGCAGGGCCGGCGCCCGACGCACCTTCCTCATCGAAGAGCCCGTCGCCGCCGCAATCGGCGCCGGCCTCCCCGTCGCCGAGCCCATGGCCAGCATGATCGTCGACATCGGGGGCGGCACCACCGAGGTCGCCATCATGTCCCTGGGCGACATCGCCACCTGCGAGTCCGTCCGCGTCGCCGGCGACGACATGGACGAGGCGATCATCAACCACATGAAGCGCACCTACAACCTGATGATCGGCGAACAGACCTCCGAGCGCATCAAGATCCAGATCGGCTCTGCCGCGCTGGTCGGCGAGGAGACGGAAATGGATGTCCGCGGGCGCGACATGATCTCCGGCCTGCCCCGCAAAACCACCATCACCTCCGGCGAGATCCGCGAAGCGCTCCAGGAACCGATCCAGGCGATCATCGACACCGTCACACGAACGCTCGAACGCGCCGAGCCCGAGCTCGCGGCCGACCTCGTCGAGAAGGGCATCACCCTCGCCGGCGGCGGCGCCCTCCTCAAGGGCCTGCCGATCGTCATTCAGAAGGCCACCGGCCTCGAGGCCCGCCTCGCCGACGACCCGCTCACCTGCGTCGCCCGCGGCACCGCCCTCTTCCTCGAACACTTCGAGGAATGGAAGCAAGTGCTCGAAAACGACCTCGACATCGCGTAGCCCATCGCGCGGAGGAGGCTGCGCCCGATGCCGCGCAGGGGCCGCAACAGACCGCTCGCTCTCTTCGCCATGCCGATCTGCATCGTGCTGGCGGTCCTGTTCACCTTCCTGCCGGCCCGGCGCTCCGCGTGGCTCGAACCCCTCGGCGGGCTCGCCTTCGCGCTGATCGCCCCCGTCAGCCACCCCGTCAGCAGCTTCGCCCGCTGGGTGATCCCCGCCGAGCCCGACAGGGGCGACCCCGCCATCGTCCGCTCGCTCAAAGAAGAGATCGAAGGCTTCAAGGCCCTCTACTACCGCGAGCGAGCCCGCAACGAAGAGCTCCGCGATCGCATCAGAGAGCTCCAGTCCGGCGTCTCGGTCAACCCGGAACTCCCAGTCCGCCTCATCGGCGCCCCGGTCATCGTCGGGGCGAGCGATCTCTCCGGCGGCGCCCTCCGCGTCCGGATCGGGCGCGGGCTCGGCGTCCACGAAAACGCCGTAGCGACCAAGGGCCACCAGCTTGTCGGCCGGGTCGTCAGTGTCGGGGCCGCCAGCTCGCTCGTCCGCCCCGTGACCGACAACGCCGCGGGCCCGATCCAGGGGCGGGTCATCCCCGCCGACGGCGGCCCCGCGCTCCTGTGCGTCCTCCGCCCGGTCGGGGGCGGGCTGCTCGCCGGGCCGCTGGAGCGTCCGGGGGGGACCGAGCCCCCGTCGGTCGTCCCTGGCGACGAGGTCCGCCTCGACGACCAGACCTGGCCCAGAAACGCCCAGATGCTCCTGATCGGGCGCGTCGTCCGCCTCGAGCCCGCGCCCGACAACCCCCTCCGTCTGATCGTGATCGTGCGCCCGAGCCTTGACATCACCCGCGTCAGCGAAGTGGTGATGCGCCTGACGCCCGAAGGCGACCGCGTCGGCATCGAGCCCGCGCCGGAGGGACGCCGATGAACCCGATCGTCCTCGGCGTCGCGCTCTGGCTCTTGCTCGGGCTGGAGGTCGGTCTGCGGGATCTGCTCGCCATCGGCGCATGGTCGATCGGGCCAAGCCTGGTGATCCCGCTGGTCGTCTTCGTCGCCCTCGCCGCCCCCGCCAAGGCCGCGCTCTGGTTCGCCCTCTTCGCCGGCCTCGCCCGTGATCTTGTGACGGTCGTCAGCCTCGACGGCGGCGGCGCGACCGTCATCGTCGGGCCGGGCGTCATCGGCACGATGCTCGGCGCCCAGCTGGTTCTCTCCGCTCGCGGCCTGGTGATGAAGCGAAACCCGGTGACACTGGCGATCCTGAGCGTCGGCGCCGCGGGCGTCAGCGACATCGTCCGCGTCGCCGCCCTGACGGTCAGAAACGCCTACGACCCGATCGTCTGGAGCGCCGGCGAACGCCTGGGCGCCGCGCTGCTCAGCGCGGTCTACACCGGCGTCGCCGGGCTGGCCCTTGCGCTGGTGCTGCTGCCCTTGGCGCCTCTGTTCGGGTCGGCGATGAGCGCAGAACTCCATGGCCGGGGCTCGGGCGGCCGACGCGGCTGAGAGCCGGCCTCACCGACGCAGATCCGCAACGCCACCCGAGGCCCGTTACACTCTCGCCACGATGGCCGACATCAACGAAGCGATCTTCTTCGACGACGGGCTCGGGCAGCTCGCCCCGCTGACCGATCTCCGACCCGCCTTCGCGGTCCGCTGCGGGGCGCTGACCAATCTCCGGCGCGTCGCCGACGGGCTGGGCGTGCGCCCGATAGGCGTGGTCGTGCCCCCAAACATCGCCGACCTCACACGCGACCGAAACGACCTGCCCGTCAACAGGCTCCCCGAAGACGACACCCCCCGCCTGGCGATCAACGGCCGCTGCCCGCTCCCCCTGCGCGAGATCGATGAGCTCGAACCCGGAACCGTCTTCAGGGAGGAAGAGACCGGGCACATCATCGGCGCAAGGGTCACCAGCGCCCAGCTCCGCGCGCTGCTCGACGGCGAGTCGCCCGAGGGCGTCACCGACCGGCGCTTTCCCCAGCAACTGCTCATGTCCCGCCCTTGGCATGTCCGCTCGATCCGCGACACCGCGATGCGCATCGACGCCGAACTGCTGACCCGGGGCGAGCCCCACGCCCCGCCGCCGGGCGTGACGGTCATCGGCGAAGAACGCGTCGTGATCGACCCGAGCGCGACGATCTACCCCAATGTCACGCTGGTCGCCGAAGAGGGCCCGATCGTCATCGGCCCCGGCGTGGTGATCCGCCCCGGCGCGACGCTGATCGGCCCGGTCTTTGTCGGGCGGTCCAGCCGCATCAACGAGCACGCCGTCATCCGCCCACACACCGCGATCGGCCCCTCGTGCAAGGTCGCCGGTGAGATCTCCGGCGTCGTCTTCCAGGGCTACGCCAACAAGGCGCACGACGGCTTCTTGGGCGATTCGTGGGTCGGCGAGTGGGTCAACCTCGGCGCCGCGACCAACAACTCCAACCTGCTGAACACCTACTCGGAGGTGATCTGCCAGGCCACCCCCGGCGGGCCCCGCGAACGCACCGGGGAGACCTTCCTCGGCGCGATCATCGGCGACCATGTCAAAACCGCCATCGGCACGCGGATCATGACCGGCTCGATCCTCCACACCGGGAGCATGTTCGCCCGCTCCACGCCCGTCTCGGGCTGCGTCGCCCCGTTCACCTGGGCGACCGACGAGGGCGACCGCGTCTACCGCTTCGACAAGTTCATGGATGTCGCCCAGAAGGCGATGAGCCGGCGCGACATCGAGCCCGGAGAGGCCTACGCCGCACGCCTCAGGCAACTCCACGCCGAACGCGACGCCTGAGCACGGGCTAACCTGCCGCCATGCGGACCCTGTACATCATCGACGGCTACGCGCAGTTCTTCCGGGCCTACCACGCCATCCGCACGCCCATGACCAGCCCCGTCACGGGCGAGCCGACCAACCTCACCTTCGGCTTCGTCGGCCTGCTCCTCAAACTCCTGCGGGGCGAGGGCCTCGCGGCCGACGGTCCGAACAGCCGCCCCGACTACCTCGCCGTCGCCCTGGATGTCTCGGGCGACCGGGGCACCTTCCGCTCACAGCTCTACCCCGAGTACAAGGCGACGCGTCCGCCCCCGCCCGAAGACCTGCCGCAACAGGTCGAGCGGTGCCTGAAAATCCTCGAAGCCGTGGGCGTGCCCCTGCTGGGCGCAGAGGGCTTCGAGGCCGACGATGTCATCGCCTCGATGGTGCGACGGCTGCGCAAGGAGCGGCCCGACCTGCGCATCCGCATCGTCAGCAAGGACAAGGACCTCAAGCAGCTCCTCGAAACCGGGCGCGTCGAGCTCTACGACGCGCACAAAGACGAGCTCGTCACCGCCGACACGCTCAAGGAAGAAACCGGCATCACGCCCGACCGCGTGATCGACATGCTCGCGCTCATGGGCGACACGGTCGACAATGTCCCGGGCGTCGAGGGCGTCGGGCCCAAGACGGCCGCGAAGCTCATCGCCGACTACGGCTCCCTCGACGAGCTGCTCGCGCGCGCCGACGAGATCAAGGGCAAACGGGGCGAGAAGCTACGCGAAGCCGCGGGCCGCCTCGGCCTCTCACGCCGGCTCGTCACCCTCCGCGACGATGTCGACTTCGAGCTGGACCTCGACCGGGCCTCGACCGACGCGCTGCACCCCGAGGCCCTCGCCCCCATCCTCCGCGAGCTCGGCTTCAACCGCTACCAGGACGAGCTCAAGGCCATCACAGGCGGGGGCCAGGCCGAGGCCGGCGCCGAAGCAGGCGCCAACACCAAGCCCGCGACCAGATCGTCGGCACGTGCCGAACCGGGCGGGCTCTTCGATTCGATCGAGCAGACCCGCATCGAGCGCACCGAGACCGCCGGCGACTACCGGTGCGTGCGCACAACACAGGAACTCGACGCGCTCGTCAAGGCCCTGAAGAGCGCCCCCGTCTTCGCCGTCGACACCGAGACAACGAGCGTCAGCCCGATGCGGGCCGAGCTCTGCGGGCTCTCCTTCTCGATCGAGGCCGGGTCGGGCTGGTATGTCCCCGTCCGCTCGCCCGAACCCGATTCGCACCTCGACGAGCAGACCGTCCTCGACGCCCTCCGCCCGCTCCTGGAAGACCCCGAGAAGCCCAAGTACGGGCACAACCTCAAGTACGACCTGCTGGTGCTCCGCCGCGCGGGCGTCGAGCTGCGGGGGCTGAGCAACCCCGCCTCTTGCGACTCGATGATCGCCAGCTACCTCATCGACGCCTCACGCTCCAGCCACTCGATGGACGCCCTCGCCCTCGCCCTGCTGAACCACCAGACCATCTCGATCAAGGACCTCATCGGCTCGGGCAAGCACCAGCGCACCTTCGACACCGTCCCCCTCGACGCGGCGACCGACTACGCCGCCGAAGACGCGGACATCACCCTCCGCCTCTGCGAGCTGATGCGTCCGAAGCTCACCGAGATGGGCCTCGACCACCTCGCCGCCACGCTCGAAATGCCGCTGGTCGAGGTGCTGGCCGAGCTCGAATACAACGGCGTCCTCGTCGATCCCAGCGAGCTCGACCGCCAGCGCGAACGCCTCGAAACCCAGATCGTCGAGCTGAAGCGCAAGATCCAGGACGCCGCGATGGAGGAGGCGGGCCGCTCCTTCGACCCCGACTCGCCCAAGCAGCTCGCGGGCGTCCTCTTCAACAAGCCCGAGGCCGACGAGCCGGGCCTCGGCCTCCGCCCGCTTCGCCGCGGCAAGACCGGCCCCTCCACCGACGCGGAAGTCCTCGACAAGCTCGCCTCCGCCCCGGAGATCACCACGCCCATCCCCGGCCTGATCCTCGAGTACCGCCAGCTCACCAAGCTCGTCAACACCTACCTCGGCGCCCTCAAGGACGAGATCCACCCCGAGACCAAGCGAATCCACGCCTCGTTCAACCAGACCGTGGCGGCGACCGGCCGCCTCTCATCCAGCGACCCCAACCTCCAGAACATCCCGATCCGCACCGACATCGGTCGCGAGATCCGGCGCGCCTTCATCGCCCCGCCCGGACGCGTGCTCATCACCGCCGACTACTCGCAGATCGAACTCCGCCTGCTCGCCCACCTCTCGCGCGACCCGGCCCTCATCGAAGCCTTCAAACGCGACGACGACATCCACACCGCAGTCGCCGCACAGATCCACGCCGTCAAACCCGAAGAAGTCACCCGCGAGCAGCGAGGCGGCGCCAAGATGGTCAACTTCGGCATCGTCTACGGCATCACGCCCTACGGGCTCGCCCGACGCCTCGGCGTCGGCAACGACGAGGCCGCGGCCATCATCGACGGCTACAAGCGCCGCTT
This sequence comes from Phycisphaerales bacterium, assembly GCA_007694925.1. Taxonomy (GTDB): domain Bacteria; phylum Planctomycetota; class Phycisphaerae; order Phycisphaerales; family UBA1924; genus SLFH01. The sequence goes on from REET01000217.1 coordinate 15,235, forward strand.
CGCCGGCATCACCACCTTCCTCCAGGAATGCATCGAGTACGCCCGCAGCCACGGGTATGTCGAAACGATGCTCAAACGCCGTCGCCCGATCACCGAGATCGACGCGACTAACCCGCAGCGTCGGGCCCTCGCCGAGCGCATGGCGATCAACTCGGTGGTGCAGGGCTCGGCCGCCGACCTCATCAAGATCGCGATGGTCGACCTGCACGCCCGCCTCTCCGAGCACGCTTCCCATCTCCGAAGCGCCAAGGCCCCCGAGGTCCCGGGCGTGCAGATGCTGCTGCAGATCCACGACGAGCTCGTCTTCGAAGCGCCCGAGGAGCACGCGCAAGAGGCCCTCGCCCTCATCACGAGCCGCATGGAGAGCGCCATGTCGCTCGATGTCCCGCTGAAGGTCGAGGCGGGCATCGCCACCAACTGGTACGAGAGCAAATGACCGAAACCCCAAAGCCAGCCCCAACCACACCGGCAAGCGAAGACGCCTGGACCACACGGCGACTGCTCGCCTGGATGAGCTCGACCTTCGCCGAACGGGAGATGGACTCGCCCCGCCTTCTCGCCGAACTGCTGCTCACCCGCGCGATCGGCTGCGACCGCATGTCGCTCTACACCGACGCCGACCGCCCCGCCTCCAACGCCGAACGCGACGCCCTGCGCGCCCTGGTCGGGCGCGCGCTCAAGCACGAGCCCGTGCAGTACATCGCCGGCGAGGCGTGGTTCTACGGCATCCGCTTCACCGTCGACCCCCGCGTCCTCATCCCCCGTCCCGCGACCGAAACGCTCGTCGACCTCGTGCTCGATCACTTCAAGCCGAGGGTGCACGAGGAGCCGCCGGTCGACCCCGAAGTCACGCCCGAGCCCCAGGCCGAGGTTGAGACTGAGATCGCGACCGAAGCCCAAGCGTCGCCGCCACCCGCCCCACCGAGCGTCCGCCTCGCAGACATCGGCGTCGGCTCGGGCGCGATCGTCTGCGCACTGCTGAAACACCTGCCCAACGCCACGGCCGTCGCCACCGACATCTCCCAGGACGCGATCGAGCTGGCGAAAGCCAACGCCGAATCCTGCGGCGTTCTCCCCCGCGTCGAGTTTCGCCGGGGCGACCTGCTCGAACCCCTCGCGGGCGAACCGCCCCTCGACGCGATCGTCTCCAACCCCCCATACATCCCAGACCACGAGTGGGCGAAGGTCGAGCCCAATGTGAAAAACCACGAGCCGACCCACGCCCTGCGCGCCGGGCCCGACGGGCTCCGGTTCGTTCGCCCGCTGATCGAGCACGCCCCGGCCCTACTCGCCCCGGGCGGGCTGCTGGCGATCGAGATCGCCGACTCAACGGCAGACGCCGTGCTGCAGCTCGCGCACGCCCGCCCCGACCTGAAAGACTGCCGGATCGTCAACGATCTTGATGGTCTGCCCCGCGTGCTGGTCGCGACCCGGGCGTGAAGCCCACCCGACCGCTGCCGGGGCGGCTCTGGCTCAGGGGATCTCGTACAGCCGCCGCACCCGAGTCGCGTCCTTGCCCTCGCGCTCCAGATGGCGGACCAGGGCCCGGGCGAGCTGCAGCTCGTACTCCTGCAGGTCGAAATCGGTCCGAGGATTGTCGCCCTCGGCGGCCTTGAAGGCGTCGTCCCGGGCACGATCGAAGGCCGCGTCGAACGGGGCGGGCCGCTGGTCGTACCCGCTGAGGTGCACCAGCACCCTTTCTCGCATCTCCCTGTCGACATCGGCCGTGCTCGCACGGAACTGGGCGACCCGCCTGGCTTCCTCCCCTGTCCGGTGGCTGACGGCGTAGGCGATAATGCCGACCCCGACGAGGGCGACGAGCAGCACCCGGACGATCCCAGCGACCGCGCTCTTCTTCTTGGCCATGGCAGGAGAATATCAGGCGTCGGGCTGCTGCGTCTCGGCCAGCGCCTTGCGGACCTCGTCGACCATCCGCTCGATCTGGAAGGGCTTGAACAAAACCGCCCGGAGCCCCTCCTGCGAGGCACGCACGATCGAATGGTGCGGGTCGTACCCGAACCCGGTCATCAGGATCACCGGCACCTCGGCCATCGCCTTGCGGGCGGCGCTGAACACCTCGTACCCGTTGCGGTCGGGCATCTTGATGTCGCTGATGATCAGGTCAAACGGCGCCAGCTCGCCCCTGGCGACCCGCTCGAGCTCCTCGATCGCCTTACCCCCGTCGGCGCACACGCTCACCTCGCACCCGCGGTGGCGGAGCACATCGCCCAGCACGCGCCGAATCTTCTGCTCGTCATCGGCGACCAGCACGCGACGCCCCGACAGCACCGGGTCGCGCTCGCGGACCGCCATCGCCCGGTCGATGCCCAGGAGCGTCTGCGGGCCCGCCGCGACATTGCGCATCCGCGTGCGGATCGCGTCGACATCGTCGCGGATGCGGGTCAGGTGGCGGATCATCTCGGGGTCGTCGTCGCCGGCACGGACCTCGCGGATCGCCGCGTCGGTCTCGGCGATGATGTCGTCCAGCGGGCCCGAGAGCTCACCCTCGACCCGGTCACACGCGGACTGGTTCGTCGCCGACCGCTCGACCACCAGCGCGTCGAGCATGTGCAGCGCCAGGGCCACATGGCGGGCGAACAGCTCGGCGAACTGGCGGTCCTGATCGGAGAAGGCGTTCGGCTCGGCCGACTCGATGTCCATCACCCCGATCACCTGGTCGAGCAGGCGGAGCGGGACCGTCAGCGACGAACGCGCGTTGGCCATCCCAGGCAGGAACAGCCGGTCGTTCTCCGTGTCGTTGCAGATGTAGCTCCGCCCGTGCAACGCCACCCACCCGCAGATCCCGTTGTTCTCCTGCTCGGCGTGCAGCTGCAGCCCCCGGATCTCTGCGGGCAGCCCGCGGCTCATCACGCACTCCAGCCGCCCGGACTTCTCGTCCTTCAGCCAGATCGTGAAGTTGTCAAAGCGGAGCAGGTCGTGGGCGAACTTGATGATCTTCCTCTCGAGCAGCGCCAGCCGCTCGATCATGTTCATCTCGCGGAGCTGCTCCCGCTCGAGCTTGATGAGCTCGGTGCCGGCCCGCTCCAGCGCTTCGAGCTTCTGGCGGTGGCGACGCGCATCGGTCACATCCCGGACGACCAGCGCCATCCTCGCCTCTTCGCCCTTCTCGACAGGCACGGGCGACATCTCGATGTCGTAGATCCGCTCGGCCCCCCGGTCGTTCAGCTCGAAACGCCGGGGACGGTCGGACTTGTTGCTCTCGAACCAGCGGCTCGTCTCGCGGCAGAAGACAGACAGGTCCGCTCTCACGGACCTGCTCAGCGTCGCGAACCAATTGTTGCACCAGATCGCCCGGCCCTGGGTGTCCGCCAGGCAGACGCCCTCCCCGATCGCGTCGAGCAGGGCCCCCGCGTCCCCGGAGCTCACCCCGTTGACATCCCCGGCCGAGATCACCACCGCCGAGGTGTCCCCGTTGCCCGCGGGCGCATCCTCCGGCCCGAGCACGGTGACATCGAAGTGCTCACGGAGCAGTGCTTCGAGGTCCTCGACGGGCAGATCGCCCGGATCGCGTATCACCAGCTTGAGCCGGTTCTTCACCATAACACCGCCATACTCCTCAGCGGGGGGAGCATGGCAGGATACCGCGCCAACCATGGGCGTGTCGAATGGAAACACCACGCCCCGTTCATGCCAAACATCGGTTCGACCCGATCGATTCCTTCCAAGAGCCCATGATTTCGGTCCGAGAAGTGCACAAGTCGTTCGGTCCGGTGCACGCCGTCAGAGGCGTCTCCTTCGAGCTGGGACACCCCCAGGTCGTCGGTCTGCTCGGCCCCAACGGGGCCGGCAAGAGCACGACCATCCGCATGATCACCGGTTACCTCCCCCCCGACCGGGGCCAGATCAAAGTAGGCGAGCTCGACATGCTCTCGGATTCGCTCGCCGCACGCAGGCGGATCGGGTATCTCCCCGAATCGGCCCCGATTTACCCGGAAATGCGGACCCTCGACTACCTCCGCTTCAGAGCCCGCGTCTTCTCGATGACCCGGGCCGACCGCAAGCGCCGCATCGCCGAGGTGATCGCCCGCTGCGAGCTCCAGCCCGTCCGGAAGCGCAGAATCGGCCAGCTCAGCAAGGGGTTTCGTCAGCGCGTCGGCCTCGCAGCCGCCATGCTCCACGACCCCCCGGTGCTCATCCTCGACGAACCGACCAACGGCCTCGATCCCACGCAGATCCGGGCCGCCCGGGCCCTGGTCCGCGAACTCGGCCACGACCGAACCCTGCTCGTCTGCTCGCACATCCTCGCCGAGGTCGAACGCACCTGCGACCGCGTGATCGTCATCGCGGGAGGGAGGGTCAGGGCCGACGGCTCGCCCAACGACCTCGTCGCCCTGGCATCGGGCGGGTCGCCCTGCATCGTCGAGTGCCGCGCGAACCCCCGCGTCGATCCCGAGTCGCTCATCAGGTCCGTTTCGGGCGTCCATACCCTTTCATGCGAGACCCGCGAGGGCTGGGTGCACGCCAGAGCGACACCGACGCCGGGCGCACAAACCCTCGCCGAGTCGATCGGGCGGGCGCTCGCCGGCGCCGGGCGCACAAACCCTCGCCGAGTCGATCGGGCGGGCGCTCGCCGGCGCCGGCGTCGAGATCCGACGCCTCGAAACCGAACGCCCGACCCTCGAAGCCGTCTTCATGCACGCCATCGAGACCGACGCCGACGAACGCCGGGAGGCCGGGCCATGACCGGTGCGCACTCGGGCCCCATCCGCCAGAGCCTCGTCTTCGCATCTCGCGAACTCGGCTCGATGTTCCGCCTGCCCGTCGGCTGGGTGGTCATCGCCCTGTTCGTCTTCCTCACCGCGGCTCTGTTCACCCAGTTCGCCCTCGTCCCCGGCCAGGCCGCGACGATGCGCATTTTCTTCGCCTTCTGCGCCCCCCTGCTGATCGTCGTCGCCCCGGCAATCTCGATGCGTCTGGTCAGCGATGAGCTCCGCTCGGGCACCATCGAATCCCTGATGACCATGCCCGCCCGCGACATCTCGGTGGTCTTGGGCAAGTACCTCGGCGCCGTCGCCTTCCTCGGCGCGATGCTCCTGCCGACGCTCGTCTTCGTCGGCGTGCTCTTCTGGCGCAGCGACCCGACGCCCGAGGCCGGGCCGATCGTCGCGGGCTACCTCAGCCTGCTCCTCGTCGGGAGCCTCTACCTCGCGATCGGGCTGCTCGCCTCCTGCCTGACCTCCAGCCAGACGCTCGCCTTCCTGGGCACCTTCCTCGCCCTCCTGGCGCTGCTGCTGGGCCCCGGGCTCCTCGCCGACGCCCTGCCCCCGGGCGCACCGGCGTGGGTCCGCGACACGCTCGCGAGGCTCCGCATTCCCCAGCGGATCGACGACTTCGCCGGAGGCGCCGTCCAGCTCCGCCATGTCGTCTTCTTCCTCTCGCTCAGCGCAGGCTTCGTCGTGCTCTCCTGGGCCGCCTACACATCAAGGAGGTGGCGATGAACACTTCCTCACCCCCGCACCATCGTTCACCCAAGCTCCGCCGTCTTGGCGCAGCCCTGCTCACCCTCCTCCTGACCGCGTCGATCTTCGGTTCGATCGTCCTGGTCAACATCCTCGCCGAGCGTCACAACCTCGCGATCGATGTCACCGCCCGGGGCGAGCAGACCCTCTCGGCGAGGAGCAACCGCGTCATCAACGGCCTCGAAGACGGGTGGGAACTCGTCCTCGCCGGGCCATGGTCGGGCGACACCGCCCAACTGCTCGGCCACCCGCCGCAAGCCGTCCAGGGCGTTGTCGATGTCGCCCGCCGCTTCGACGAGGCCTCGCCCCGCCTCCGCGTCACACTGCTCGACACGACGCGCAGCGCCGATCAGGCCCGCTTCGCCGAGCTCCTGTCGCGCCTGGCGACCAGAGACGCCGAGGCGGTCGAGCAGCAACGCCGGACCCTCGCCGAGGCGATCGAAGCGATCGAGCGGTCCGGCGATCGCCTGGCCGCGATCGGCGCTCGCCTTCGCCGCGCCGCCGACGCCTTCCCGCCCACAGAGGCCGAAGACGGCCCCGCCCGCCAGTTCGAGTCCTGGGCCTCGATCCTCGAACGCGACGCCGAGTCGCTCCGCACCGCCTCGGCCAACGCCGCAGAGGCCCTGGCCGAACAGCTCGGCATCCCCGGCGTTCCAGGCATCGACCGCGCCCGCGATTCGGTCCGGTCGGTGCTGCAGGCGGTCGAGTCGCAGCTGCCTCGTTTCCGACGCGTCTTCGAGCAGGCCGCCGGCGCAGGCGTGCCGGGGGGCGCTTCCAGCGAGCTCCGAGCCGCCGCGGGCGACACCGCCCGCCTCCGCGACGACCTCGCCCGCAGGCTCGACCAGGTCGAACGCCTCCGCGTCCCCGACACCGTCCGCATCGCCCGCCTGCTGCTCAGCCAGGACGCGGCGATCATCGCCGGCCCTCCCGGGCGGGGCGTCACCGCCATCTCGTTCGACGCCCTCTTCCCGCCCCCCGAGCGTGGGCGCGACGCCGACCTGCGCCGAAGAGCCGAAGAAGCCTTCGTCGCCGGCCTCCTCTCGCTGGCGGGCGGGGACGCGCCGATCGTCGTCTTCATCAACCCCAACCCCCAGAGCTTGCTCGAGACAGGGATCTTGCGGACGCTCCGCCAGCGGATGGAGCTGCGCCGCATCTCGTTCGTCGAGTGGAACCCGGCCGACAACCCATCGCCCCCCAGCCTGCTCTCGATCGACCCGCAACGCCGCCGCCCGGTTGTGTTTGTCTCGATCGGCACCGATCCCGGCGGCCGGTTCGCCTCCGGCCCCGACGGCCCGACCCGCAACAGGGCTCTGGGGGAAGCCGTCCAGCTCGTGCTGGAGCGGGGCGACGCCCTGCTCGTCTGCGCCTCGCCTTTCGACGCCCCCGCCGCGATCGGCGGGCGCGGCCTGCGCGACGAGGCGACCGAACCCCTCCGCGCCCTCGGCCTGCACATCCAATCCAATTCGCCGGTCCTCATCGAACGCGTCGTCTCGGGCGACCTGATGGTCGAGGCCTCCGTCCGCCCGAGCGTCGATCAGGCGGCCGACGACCCGCACACGGTCGCCCAGGCCCTCGCGGGGCTGCCCGTCACCCTCCGCTTCGCCTCACCGATCGCTCTCGCAGACGAGAACGACGACGAGATCACGCGCACGCCCCTGCTCACACTCCGGGGCGCTGGGCGTCAGCGCGACGACTGGGTGCGCTTCTTCCGCCACCGCGACGCCGACGACCCCGCCGCACGCTTCGACGCCTGGGTCGACTCCGACAGAACCGAGCCGGGACGCGCCGGCGGCCCGTGGACCTTCGCCGCGGCGGTCTCGCGCCCGTTCGACAACCGAGCGGGAAGGCAGCGCGTGATCGCGGTCGGCGCCAACGGGTGGTTCTTCGACAATGCGACACTCGCCACGGAAGTCGTCGACGGCAGGCGCATCGCCGCCAACCCCGGCAACGCCGAACTCTTCGAGGCCTCGATCTACTGGCTCGCCGGTCTGGACGAACTGATCGCCCCCGGCCCGGGCTCTCGCCCGACGCCGCGGATCACGAGGCTGGAAGAATCAGAGAGCCGCGCTCTGGGCTGGGCGATGATCGGCGGGCTCCCGCTCCTGATCCTCTTCCTCGGCGCCATGTGGCGGCTCGTGCGGGGCTGAGAACGAGCCCTCTCGCCCCCGCTCAAGCGGGGCCTGATCCGGCGCCCGCCCCCAGAGCGCTTCCTGCCTCGCCCTCACTCGCTCGCTGGAGGGGGGCTGGCGGAACTCAGAGCCGCAGTCGGGGCAGACGCCCTCCATCACATAGGGGCTCAGCGCCGAGCTGCCGCAGATCGCGCAGCGGCTGCTCTTGGTCTGGACCGGGATCTCCTTGCCGCACTCGGGGCAGCAACGGTCTTCGGGCGCGGCTCCGGCGAGGTCGTACCCGCAGGCGTGGCACCTGCCCTCTGCGTACCGCCTGGGCAGGGCGGCGATGAACAGCCCGACGCCGCCCACCATCAGCATGTAGGGCCAGAGCAGGTGCTGCAGCACCGGCGTGAAGATGTCGATCCCCCGCTGCTTGAGCACCGCCCCGATGTACGAGTGCAGCACGATCGCCCCGAAAAGCCCAACAGAGCCGACAACGACCGCCAGAAATCCCCATAGACGCCGACGCCAGACGCACGCCGGCCACCAGACCAGCAGGGCGTAACCGACGAAGAGAGGGATCACGGGAGGGAAACTCCTGAAGAGGGGTATAGGCCTGTTCGCGCAGAACACTACGGGGGATGCACCGGGCAGGACACCGGATCAGGCGATCGCTCACCTGTTCACCCGCTCCACCCTCTCGCCCGCCAAAGGCGGGCGCACCCGACTCTTCGCTTCGCTCAGAGGTCGGCGTCCGCCCCTGCGCTCAGGATCGCCCCTGACACGCCCCCTCGCCCCGTTCCCAACGCCCTACTCACCGCCCCTGCTTGAAGAAGGTCCGAAGCGACTCGTGGATGTCGTCGCGGTCGTTGACCTTGCTCATGATGAGCTTGGGGCCGTCCTCGTCGGGCACGCCGTCGGGGAACGCCTCGCGCAGGACATTGATGAAGTTGCCCGAGCCGTAGGCGGACGCGACCTGGCAGTAGCCGAACATGTTGCAGTTGGGCAGCAGCTTCTTGTCGAGCATGTCGACGCAGAGCCGGTTGTCGGCCTCCGAGGAGTTGTCGCCGTCGGAGAAGTGGAACAGGTAGATGTTCCACTGGTTGGGGTCGTAGTGCTCGTCGAGCATCTTCTTGCACAGATCGAACGCGGAGCTGATCCGCGTGCCCCCGTCCTCGCGCAGGCTGAAGAAGGTCTTCTTGTCGACCTCGGCCGCACGCACATCGTGCACGATGTAACGGCTCTCGATCCCCTCGTAGTTGCGCCGCAGCCAGGTGTCGATCCAGAACGCCGTCAGACGCACGATCTCCTTCTGCTCGTCGCCCATCGAGCCGGAAACATCCATCATGTAGATGATCGCGGCGTTGCTCTGCGGCTTCTTGACCTCGTTCCAGCTCCGGTAGCGGAAGTCCCGCTTGATCGGGACGATCACCGGGTCGTCGGGGTCGTACAGCCCGGCCATGAGCTGACGCTTGAGCGCCTCGCGGTAGGTCCTCTTGAAGTGGCGCAGCGAGGCGGGGCCCTCGGGGCGGATGCCCGAGTACTTGTCGCGGATCGTCGTCACGCGGCTCTCGCCCCTGGGCTTGATCCGGGGGAGCTCCAGCTCCTCGGCCAGCAGGTCGGCGAGCTCATCGAGCGTGACATCCACCTCGGTGATGTGCCGGCCCTCTTCCTCGCCCCCCGCGTTCTCGTCGCCGGGCTGGGCGACGCTCTCGCCCTCCTCTCCCTCGCCCATGCCGACGCCCGACGAGTTGTCACCGTAGCGGAAGGTCGGGATGTCGATGTCGTGCAGGGGAATGGAGACCACCCGCTTGCCCTCACGCCCGATCAGCTCGCCGCGCGAGAGGAAGCGGCGGAGCTCCTTGCGGATCTTCCCCTTGACGATCTGCCTGAAGCGCTGGTGGTCCTGTTCGATCTTGTTGACCATGACATCCTGTTCTTCGGCACACCGCCCCCAGGTTCATCGGACAGACGATGATCCAGAGCCAGCGTTCCGAACGACTGCGGCAAGAGTGCGTTCCTGGCGACATCCCCAATAGGGCGATACGCGTTCGGGCTCGGTTTGTTCCCACCGTGTATCGGACCCTCCTCAGCCATGCGTCAGGGAGCATCGGCGGAGGCACCGGGGCGATCGGCCTCGTTCGGCTGGTCTGATTTGTCGGGCAAGGCTCGTCCCTTGGCGATCGACCGCCTCAGCCACGCCCCCGCAAGCAGGGTCGCCAGCACCCCGGCCGGGAGGGCCACCAGCACCTCGACGCCCCGGTTCAGCAGATCCGCGGCCAGCGCCGTCGGATCGATGACAGAACCGTCCATCGCCCCGATCGCCAGTACGGGCGCCACCAGCGCGATCGACCACTCGCGCAGGCCGAGCCCGTTGCCGAACAGCGGCACGAGCATCGTGACCTGTCCGACCAGCGCCAGGGCGATCGCCGCCCCCGCATTGATCGGCGAGCCGACGAGCGCGAAGACCGCCGCGTACCGCCCCGCCCACACAGCCGAGTCGAGGAACTTGATGCCCGAAGCGGTCACGAGC
>REET01000319.1 GCA_007694925.1 Phycisphaerales bacterium
GGCCTCGTGGGGAGATCAAAGATCTCCTTCGTTGACAGCTGTTTGGTTGTCGCTCCCTTTCGGGGGGTGCGACCGAGTGTTGTTCGGGACAACAGGAGAGGATCATGAGAAGCCGCAGGATTCTTGGTGTTGCTGGCGCGGTCTGTCTGTTCGGCGTGTTTGGAGCGTTCGAGGCGCGTGCGGATGTGCTGATCGGCAATATGCCGGGCAACGACGGGACGCAGTCCGCAGCCCTCCAGAACGGTCGGATCAAGGCGATGGGGTTCACGATGCCCGGCAACGACGCCGAACTCGGGACGGTGACGCTCCGGCTGCAGTTTACCGGGACCGATGTGATCCCACAGGTGCGGATCTTCGACGACGCGTTCGGCGCAGTGGGCTCCGAATTGCTGACGCTGGACAACCCGGCGGTCATCAATGTGGGCACCGACAACTACGAGTTCACGCCCCCGTCGCCCTTTACGCTGCAGGCGAACGCGACCTACTGGCTGGTGGTGTACAACATCGGCGGGTCGAGCATGTCGTGGCCGGCCAACAGCCCGGCGATCATCCCGACGGGCCTTGCGACCCACGCTGGCTCGCTCTTCTCGGCCTCCGGCGGGCCGAACCCGCCAACGGGAACCAGCGGCATCATCAACAGCTACGAGATCTCGACCGGCGGGCCGACCTGCCGCCCGGACCTCAATGGCGACGGCGTGGTCGACGCGGATGATTTCTTCCTGTTCCTGCAGTTCTTCGCCGCCGGCGACATGCGGGCCGACTTCAACAACGACGGCGTGATCGACGCCGACGATTTCTTCATCTTCCTCAACGAGTTCGCTCAGGGCTGCTGAGCGAAGACAGGACTCCAACTCCGCGAAGGCCCCCGTGCGAGAACAGGCGGGGGCCTTCGTGTGTTTTGCGAGCGGCCTTCGAGGACGCGGTGGTCCGAGGGTTCAGGCCTTGGCCTTGATCTGCGCGAGGATGCTCGGGTCCTTGATCTCCCCGTCGCGGGCGAGCAGCAGGGCCTTGGACATCACCTCGGCGGTCTTCGGATCGTCGTCGGCGAAGGGGAGGAAGATCCGCCCGCGGTGCTGGCCGGGCACGGCCACGATCACCAGCGAGCGACCGGGCGGGATGCTGGTGTTGGCGCTGCCCAGGTGCAGGGCGTAGCGGGCGAGGCCGCCGTCGATGAAGGCGTAGCGGTCTTCGACGGTGATGTTGTTCAGACCGAGCATGGAAGCCGTCTCGCGGAGCAGCGACGCCCGCATCTCGACGGTCGAGGCGGAGGCCTCGGGGTCGACGCCCCCGGCGTGGGCGACGCTGACGACGAGGTCGACATCGCGCATCGCCTCGCTGAAGACTCTGGGCGGGACCTTCGAGGCCGGCAGCGTTTGGTAGTCGCCCTTGCGGCAGAAGCGCACGCCCTCGACCACCGGGTCCTCGACCCAGCCGGGCGTGAAGATCATCGAGCCGGCCCAGAGCTCGGCGATCACGCCCTCTTCGAGAAAGACGCGCCGGACCCCGTCCTCGTGCGAGGCGACCCAGCCGCGGGATTTGAGCAGCGCGAGCGTCTTGCCCGGCTGGATCTGGTGCCCGGCGTAGCGGGAGACCATGCCCTCGTCGGCGAGCTCGGCCTCGGTGGGGGGGTAGATCTCGCGGAAGATCTGCTTGAAGGGCTGGACGCGTTCGGCGCGAAGACAGTCGCGCTGCCACTCGGTCCAGTCGCCACGCTCGTAGAGGTCCAGGGCGTGGGCGAGGCGGAGCGTGTCGTTGTTGCCGACGGGCTCGACGGCGCCGTCGAAGGCGGTCAGGACGCGTCCGCCCTCGCCGGGGTAGCCGATGAGGCCGCCCTCGCCGACGAAAACGAGGCGTTCGAGCATCGGGCGCAGGACGGGGTGGGCGGCCATCTCGCGGACCTGGCGGGGCGTGAAGCGGTCGCCGCGGCACATCGCCGCTTCAAGCGACAGACGCATGCGCGACTTCTGCCGGCGCAGGTCGGTCACGCGCGAGCGGAGCGTCGAGATCTGCTCGTGCTTGCGGAGCTTGGCGGGCACGGCCTTGAGCGGCTTGCCGCTCTTGGTGATGGTGAGCTCGGGCGCGCCCTCCTCGTCGATCCGGAGCGTGACGGTGACCTCGCCCTCGGTGACGCTGACGGGGCCCTCGGCCAGGTCGCGCACGGCCTCGGCCTCCATCGCCCACTCAAGATGCTGCGGGTCGCGGTGGCCGGCGGTGCGGGCGAGGTTCTGCATCGCGATGGCGACCGCCTTGCCCTCAGACGCGCGGCGTTGCATGCCGAACTGGTTGCTCTGACGCTTGAACTCCTGCAGGACCGTGTACCGGCGCAGCGATTCGGCCCGCGCCTTCTCGGGGTCGGCCGGCAGCGGGACGAGGCCGAGGGCCATGACGGCGGCCTTGTCGCGGTTGTGCTCGATCCGCTCTTGCAGCTCCGGCGCGGAGGTCTCGCCGAGCAGGGCGGAGGCGAAGAGCTGGGCGCGTTTGTGCCCGCCGCTGCTTGAGGCGAAGCGTGCGGGGCGTTGCAATTCGTCCCACCCCTCGCGCCCGATCGCCTCGAACATGCGCCCGAACCACGCGACATCGACGGCGCCCTCTTCCAGATCGTCGGCCCCGACGCTCGTGCGCTCGGCGATCAGGGAGGCCCAGCGGTCGCGCAGGCCGGACTCGGACCAGTCGCCCGAGCCCTTGGTGTGGGCGTGGATCCACCAGACGGCCTCTTCGAGGCCACAGAACCCGAGCGTGTGCTCGATGGAGCGTGCCCACTGCGGGGCGAAGACCGCGATCTCGAGCAGGCGCTTGCGAGAGAGCTTGTGCCGCTCCTGGAGTTCGGCGAAGCGTTCGGGCGTGTCGCCCTGCTCGGGCCAGGAGATGCGGATCAGGCGGCTGAAAGAGTACTTCCGCGTCGGCTCGCCCCACTGGTAGGTGCGGACCATCGAGTCCTTGCCGAGCGCGGCGGCGAGCTTGAAGAGGGTGGAGGCGCCGCCGGAGGATTCAAGGTTGCTTGCGGCTTGCGTCGCTTCGCCAACGAGTTCGCCGCGGCCGAGCTCGATCTCGACAATGCGGTCGCGGACGCGTCGGACGATTTCGAGCAGCTTCGGACGGGAGGCGAGTTCGGGGGGCGGGCGCAGGGTGGTGCACTCGCTCAGCTCCCCGGACATGCCGTAGTAGAAATTGTTTGACGGCTTCTTCCTGGATCTTGTCAGCATGTAGTAGATGAAGTCGTCGTCGTTGAGCTGGCCGTGGTCGTGCGCCACGACGAACGCTTTGAGCGGCGGGGCGGTCCGGTCCTGGCCGGAACCGTTGCGCATGCGGATCATGTTGAGCAGCGCGAACCGGCATTTCTCTTCCTCGCTCCACTCGATCGATTGGTCCAGGTAGAGTTCCCCCGCGATCTCGGCGGCATTGATCCGAAGTACAGAGCAAGTGAGTTTGAGGTCATCCGGTGCGTCCTTTGGCAAGGGTCTGTCTTCGGACAGCGTGTCTTCGAGAAAATCGAGCACAAAGCTGGCCGAAGCCTTTGGCGAATCGACTGCAAGCAACCAATGTACAATCCGCGTAAGCGCGTAGTTCGTCCAGAGCGATACATCCTTACCAAGGCTTCCGGGGAGAACATCCTTCGATTTCAAGCTCATCCGCAAGAATTGAAATGCGCGAAGAATCTCGAGGCTGTCGGGATCGCGTTCTTCTTTGCCGCGGTTGTCGAGCCAGTTGAGCCAGACTTCCGCCAGCGGCATCTCGCGGAGGGCCTCCGCTCTCGGATTCTCTTCGAACTTCGGTCGCGGAAACTCCCATCCAATCTCCGAAAGGATTGTGCTCTTCCGGCCTTCATGGGTTTGGTAGGCAGCCCGCGTTTCAGCGTGCTGAAGGAAAAGATTACCGATGCTTCGGAGGCACGCGCGGGCGCCGCTGGTGTCTATCCGTACGCCTCTGAACTTCGGATCGGGCAACCGAGTCAAGCGGTCGGCGCGGAGCAGGCCGAAGTAGCCCGTCGCGGAATCGGTGCTTCGTTTCTCGTCCGTCGGCGAGCTCACGGCCTGCTTCTCAAGTTCTGTGCCTTCGAGCGATTCGCGGTGGCGTTCGATGAGCTTTAACGCGTCGTTTCGCTTCCGCTTCGCCTTGGCGAGCTCGTCGGCGACCTCCAGGCCCGCGGCTCTTTGTTTGATGTTCTTGCATTCGAGGAGTGTTGATGCGGCGGCGAGCGCTTGCTTGTCGTTCAACTTCATCAGCCGTCCGATCGCCCCCTTCCGGAAAGCCGAGCTCGTCCGGGTGAGCTTGGCGATCAGCAACTCCGCCTCGTCCGGTTCGGCCGGGGTGTTGGCGAGGGCTTCGAAGGCGATCTCGCAGGCGCTCTGGGACGGGGCCTGCGCAAGCCGGAGAAGAAAATCCCGGATCTCGCCCTTGGCCGGCTTGGGATCGACGATCGAGGAGTAGTTGATTTTGCTCTGCTTGCCTTTGACCAGGTTGCGCACGAACTCGCGGAGATCCCACGGATCGAGCGCGTCGGCGTAGGGCAGCATCCGCAGCGACTGCTTGCCCGAGAGTGAGAGCTTCATCATCAGTTCGACCACGGGGCGACGACTCTCGGCCATCTCCGTCCAGGGCCAGACCAGCGGCTCGTGCTTGCCGCGCTTCTTGGTGATCTGGTCGTGCACGACCGCCAACGCGTCGAACAGGCCGGGGTCCGCGGCGTCGAGGTTGAGGTTGGCTAAGCGCAGGACGATCCGCATCCGGATACGGGCGTCGGGCTCGCCCTCGATCAGCCGTTTGGAGAGCGCATCGGCGGACTCAGGAAAGAGTGCGAGGGCGGAGAGCGTCTCGACGGCGACGAACCGGTGTTCAACGGAAGGACTCGACAGGAGTGTTCGGGCGTGGGCGGCCGCGGCGACCGCGTCGGTCACACCGAGCGCCCAGAGCGCCGCGTGCGCCTCGTGGGCCTCGCCGTTTGCGATGGCCTCGTTCCGGGCGGCCTCATCAGAGAGGTATCGATGCGTGCGTTCGAGGCCCTTGTGGACCTCGCGCGAGGCGGACGCGTGCCACAGGGCGTCGAACCAGAAGTTGTACTTGCCGACCATCGAAGAGAACCGGGCGAAGTTGTGCTCGACCAGGAAACCCAGCATGCGGCTCAGCACATCGGGCGGCGCGTAGACGAGCGCCGAGAGCACGGCGTCGCGGAGGCCCTCCTGGCGCCGGGCGCCGAGCAGCAGGCCTTCGACCAGTTCGATGTCCTCGGGAACGGGCGAGTGCAGGAGGGCCGCGACGCCCGGGCCGCAGATCCGGCCGATCTCGTGCTCGCCCCGGACCGACATTCTGAGCTCTTCTCGGGTCGCCTCGGATTCGTGGTCCGTGCCCGCAACGATGCTCGAGAGAAGCTGGAGCATCGGACCCGCGTTAAGGAACCAGTCGCCATCGTCGACGATGTGGGCGATCCATGTCGCGATGTCGGGGCCGTCGGGGTCGAGG
>REET01000316.1 GCA_007694925.1 Phycisphaerales bacterium
GCAAAGCCGCCGGCGCCCCCCGCGAGCGTGACACCCGCACCGCCGCGGCGATCTCACGCCTCGCCGAGTCGATCGTCACCTCCGCCATGGCCGGGCGAGAGCCGCGCGTCCATGTGCCGACTCGCTCGAAGGCCAACACCAAGTGGAACAAGTCCCGCGGCATCCTCCAGATGGGCCCCGACCAGCAGGAGCGACAGCTCTTCAATGTCGGCCAGGCTCGCAAGTTCATGCAGACGATGCTCCACTCCCAGAGCATCAACGAGCTCATCGACCAGGACAAGACCCTCAGCCTCCGCGGCATGTTCTACAAGAGCCTCCACACCATCCAGGGCACGGGCGCAAAGGGCAAGGGCGAGAAGACCTTCGACGACCAGACCGAGTCCGACGGCATCCTCGAAGACCTCGAAGTCACGCTCGGCAGCCTCCGCGAAGAGCTCCACATCTTCGCAAAGAAGCGCGGCACGATGATCGGCAACATCACCGTCATCGACGCCGGCGACGAGATCGACTGCCGCAAAATGGGCACCGGGGGCTACGCCATCCCCAGCATCTGCGAGCCCGATGTCATCCAGTTCAAGGACATCGATGCCGAGTTCGTCCTGCATGTCGAGAAGGACACGGTCTGGCAGCGCTTCAACGAGGACAAGTTCTGGAGAGAACACAACTGCATCCTCACCGAGGGCTCGGGCCAGCCCCCGCGAGGCGTCCGGCGCATGCTCCACCGCCTCAACAAGGAGCACGGCCTGCCCATCATCTGCCTGCTCGACTGCGACCCATGGGGGCACTACATCTACAGCGTCATCAAGCAGGGCTCGATCTCCCTCGCATTTGAGTCCGAACGCCTCGCCATCCCCGACGCAAAGTTCCTCGGCATCCGCTCGAAGGACTACGAGGCCTGCGGCCTGACCGACGATGTGCAGATCGAACTCAACGAACGCGACATCGCCCGCGCCAAGCAGATCGCCGCCTACCCGTGGTTCGAGGGCAACAAGGGCTGGCAGCGCGAGATCAAGAAGATGCTCGACAACGGTTTCAAGATGGAAGTCGAATCGATGATCACCAAGGGCATCAGCTTCATCACCGAGGAGTATGTGCCCGAGCGGCTGGACGCCCAGGACTGGCTCTCGTAAGCGGGCCGCGGCTCCGCCTTCCGCAAAGGCCAGTGGTATCACCGGGTCCGGGGCAGCGGACAGCGCCAAACGCCGTGAAGAGTGCGTGAAGCGAGTAGTTATCGGGTAAAGACCCCCTTGCATCGGGTGTTTCTTTGCTGTAGGTTCATCCGTGTCAGGCGGCCATCTTCGGGCGGCCGGCTCGGATGCGCTCTTGCGTCCACGCCCGCCCACGCCAAGCCTCGTGGGGTCCCCCAAGGACCGCCAGCAATCTGGTGCTCATCCCCGACGAGCCGACGATGTCCGGGCGCTTGGAGGAGGCGCCCGCGCGCAGCGTCGGCCGTCGGTCTCTTTTGGGAGGGGTGTGGGGCGTGGGAATGAAAACGCCGCCCTTCGCGAGAAGGGCGGCGTCGAAGAATCGGAAGATCGCTCGAGCAATCAGTCGAGCATGCCGAGTTGCCACATCATGAAGATCCGGGCGTCGGCGACATCTCTGATGCGCATCTCCAGGGGCTTGCCCCCGCCGTGCCCCGCCTCACGCTCGACCCACAGCAGGACCGGCTTCTCGACGGGGTCCGACGCCGTGGCGTGCTGCATGAGCGCCGCCATCTTGCGGGCGTGCATCGGGTGGACGCGCATGTCGTTCTCGCCCGCGGTGATCAGCATCGCTGGGTACTCGACGCCCTGCTCGATGTTGTGGTAGGGCGAGTAGGCGTACAGCCACTGGAAGTGCGACGGGTCCTCGGCCGTGCCGTACTCGGGCACCCAGTAGCGGGCCATCAGGAAGTCCTGGTAGCGGAGCATGTCCAGGAGAGGCACCGCGGAGATCGCGGCGCTGAAGAGCTCCGGCCGCTGGGCGACCACGGCGCCAGTCAGCAGCCCGCCGTTGGACCCGCCGACGATCCCGAGGTTGGCCGGGCTGGTGTACTTGTTGTCGATGAGCCACTCGGCCGCGGCGATGAAGTCGTCGAAGACATTCTGCTTGTTCTCCAGCATGCCGGCCCGGTGCCAATCGGCGCCGTACTCGCCCCCGCCCCGGATGCACGCGACGGCGTAAACGCCCCCGTTCTCGTACCAGGGAAACAGGGTCGAGCCGAACGAGGGCGTGCGCGGGATGTTGAAGCCCCCGTAGCCCGCGAGGATGGTCGGGTTGGTCCCGTCGAGTTCGAGCCCGCGCTTGTGGACGAGGAACATCGGCACACGGGTGCCGTCGCGGGACTCAAAGAAGACCTGCTTCACCTCGACGGTCGATGGGTCAACGGGGATCTCGGGGCGCTCCCAGAGCGTCCGCTCGCCGCCGGCGAGATCGACGCGATAGATCGAGGGCGGTGTGTCGAAGCTCGAATAGCTCAGGAACGCCTCGGTCCGGTCGTTCTTCGTCGAGATGCCCGCCGTGCCGATGCCCGGCAGTTCGACATCGCCCAGCGGGCGCCCCTCCAGCGAGTACATCCGCAGGCGGGTGGAGGCGTGCTCGAGGTAATTGGCGACGATCCGGCCCCGAGCGACCGAGAAGCTCCGAAGGACCGTGTCCTCGCGTTCGGGCACGACATCCCGCCAATGCTCGAAGGCGGGATTGTGCAGGTCGACCGCGACGACGCGTCCGTTGGGCGACTCCTGATTGGTGCTCAGGTAGAGCGTGTCGCCGACAAACTCGAACCCGCCCACGCGCCCGTCCTTGCCGATCGCCGCCTCGACGAGTTCGAGCTCGCCGGTGCGGAACCAGTGGTCGAGGTCGGCGATCCAGAGGTCGACCCCGCTGGTGCCGGTCCAGTAGCCGACCGCGAGCCAGCGCCCGTCTTCAGAGGGCGCCGCAAACGGGCCCCAGGTCCGGGCGAGGTACGCCAGCCGGTCCTCAGACAGGCCGTGACCTGCGTAGAAGGTCTCGGCGACATCGCGCTGGCGGAAGAGCACCGGGTCGTGGCGGTGGTGCGTGCCGATCTTGTGGTAGCGGAACTCGGCCGAGTACGGGTCGTCGAGGTCTTCCAGACGCCGATAGAAGAAGCTCCGCCCGTCGGGCATCCACCCGCTCAGCGAGACCTTGCCCGGGATCTCCTCGGCGAGCCATCGCCGCGTGTCGACCTCCATGATGTACAGCGTCGAGTTCTCGTCGCCGGAGGTGTACATCCCGAAGGCCAGCAGCGAGCCGTCGGGGCTCGGCGAGGTCCACGAGACGGTGGTGAGCCCGGTCGGGTCGATCTCGACGGGGTCGAGGAGCTGGACCGGCTCGCCGTCGTGCCCCTCGCGCATGTAGACGACCGACTGCTGCTGGTCGCCCTCTCGCATCGAGTAGAAGTAGCGGTTGCCCCGCATCGTCGGGGCGGAAACCGAGCCAACGCTCATCAGCTCGCGCAGCCGGGACTCCAGGGCCTCACGCCCGGGCAGGCCGTCCAGCACGCCCCGGGTGTAGTCGTTCTGGCGATCGGTCCACTCGGCGACCTCCGGGGTCAGGCGACCCATCCGCCGGGGGTCGGAATTGTCGCCCTCCAGCCACTGGTAGTAATCGGTGATCTCGACCCCGTGGAGCGTCTCGGTGACGGGGCGGCGCTCGGTCGGGGGCGGGGAGGCCAGCGCGATCTGGCAGGAAGCGGCGCACAGAAGGGCCGCGGCGGTGAGCTGTCTCATCTGGAAGTCTCCGTGAGAACGAAAAAATCGTGTACGGCGAGGATCGTACCGCCGATCCCGACCCGCGTTGCCGAGGTATCGTCTTACGGTGGCCCATGACGGAGGCCCAGACCGCCCATGACCGGGTTCGAGCCGTTCAGCCTGCAGCACACTCTGGTCGTCACCGCCTGCCTGGGGGTGATCGCGGCGTTTGTCTGGCTCGGCGTCATCGCGGGCGAGCGCGAGCGGTGGGTCCGCTTCGGGTGGGTCGGGCTCTGCGTCATCGCCGAAAGCGTGACCGGCTGGTACTGGCTGACCAACTGGGACCCGGGCGTGAGCCTGCCCCTGCATGTCTGCAACATCGCCTCGCTGCTCGCGCCAGTCGCCCTGCTCTTCCCCGCCCGCTGGCTGCGGATCATCCTGTACTTCTGGGGTCTGGGCCTCTCGACCCAGGCCTTCCTGACACCCCTCGTCCACGAGGGCACCGCATTCTGGCTCTTCTGGGTCAACCACACCCAGATCGTCGGCACGGCGGTCTACCTGCTCGTCATCGAGGGCTACAGGCCCGACTGGCGCGACTACCGCAACATCACCATCATCAACGCCGGCTACGCCGTGGTGATCAGCGCCATCAACCTCTCCTTCGGCTTCAACTACGCCTACATCGGCAACCAGCTCCCCGAGGCGACGACGCTGATGCACAAGCTCGGCCCGTGGCCCTGGCGGGTCTTCGTCGCCTGGGCGATCGTGCAGGCGGTCTTCGCCGCGATGGTCGCCGCATGGATGCCCTGGGCCGCCGACGACGAGCTCAACGAGTCGATGTTCGAGCCCGGGGCTTCGGGCACAGATCCCAACGAGGACTCGGGCGAGTTTGCCAGCCCGCACTGACACCCCGCCCGCAAGCACAGTCCAGCGCACGGCAATCGCGAAAACGCTCTAGACTCGGCCCGTGACCCTCCCCGTCCTGTTCCTGGTCCTCCTCGCCTTCGCCATCGCCTGCCCGGCGACGCTGGCGATCATCCGCGTCAGCCGCAGGCTCGGCGCCCTCGACACCGAGCCGATCCCGGGGCAGGAAAAGATGACCCGACGGGCGATCCCCAACACCGGCGGGATCGCGATCGTGCTCGGCTTCGCCCTGCCGATGCTGCTTGGGCTCGCAGCGGTCGGCCTCGCGCCCGGCGTGGTGACGGAGATCGTTCCCGCGTTGGCCGAGCACATCGAGGGCGTCTCGGAGGTCGTCCCCGACGCGGCGGTCCTGCTCCTGGCCCTGCTCTGCCTCCACGCGCTCGGCCTCGCCGACGACCGCAGGCCCCTCGGGCCGATGGTCAAGCTCGGGGTGATGCTCGGGCTCTCGCTGGCGGTCATCCTGCTCACCGACACCCGCCTGCTGATGCTGCTCGACGGGCATGTCGGCGGGGCGTGGCTGAGCATCGCCCTGACCGTCCTCTGGTTCGGCGTCGTCATCAACGCCATGAACTTCATGGACAACATGGACGGGCTGGCGGGAGGCACGGCGGCCGTCGCCTCGGCCTTCTTTCTGGCCGCGGCCCTCATCAACGGGCAGTGGTTCATCGCCGCCTGCCTCGCCCTGCTCCTGGGCGCGTGCCTCGGCTTTCTCGTCTGGAACTTCGCGCCCGCGAGGATCTTCATGGGCGACGGGGGCTCGCTGGTGCTCGGCTTCCTGCTCGCCTTCCTGACCACGCGCACGACCTACTACGACCCCGCCAGCGCCGGCG
>REET01000210.1 GCA_007694925.1 Phycisphaerales bacterium
CAGCTCTTTGCCGCCGGTGATCCCCGCGCCGACTTCAACAACGACGGCGTGATCGATGCCGACGACTTCTTCGCCTTCCTCACCGCCTTCGCCGCCGGCTGCTGATCGCCGCAGACTTCTGCTCCCACGATCCCCCGCCCCTCTCGGGCGGGGGTTTTTTTGTGCGCCGAGGATCGACAGCCGACGCAGTGGACCGAATAACCCCCTGATCGGGCGGATAGGGCTTGCCTCGGACCGGTCGGGGCGAGACAATGCCCGAGGCGGCGCACAAGCCCCGAACCCCCCGTGCCGCCGCCGCACAGAGAGAAGGAAGGTACACGCATGCGAATCGCTCGCGCAATCCCCGCCGTGCTGTTGTCGGCCGCCGCCGGCTTCGCCTCGGCGCAGTCGCAGATCCCCGCCGTATTTGTCGCCAACAACGGGAACCTCGAAGGCTCGGTCACCTCGTACACCTTCGACCCCGACGGTCGTCCGGTCGTCGTCGATCAGTTCATCACCGACAGCCGCAACCCCGGCGAGCCGACCAAGGGCGGCGAGAACGCCTACTCGATCGACATCAGCCCCAGCGGCGAGTTCCTCGCGGTCACGCATGTCACGGCGCTCTCGCCCTTCGAGCGGCTGACGATCCTCCGCGTCCACCCCGACGCGACGCTGAGCGAAGAGGCCCGCTACCAGGTGCCCAACGCGGCGTTCTCGGTCAAGTGGCTCAGCGACACGCGCCTGGCCGTCACGCGCACCAGCACCAGCTTCCCCAACTACCTTTTCACCTACGAGTGGGACAGGCCCAACAACCGCCTCCGCCAGCTCGGCCTCGTCCAGCTCGACTCTTTCTCGACCGTCAAGGCCATCCATCCCTCGCGCCAGTGGCTCTATGTCAACACCACCGTCCTCTTCCAGGGCGGCTCGCTCCAGACCGTCTTCATCGACCCCGGCACCGGCGTGCCCACCATCATCGACACGATGCCCCTCGGCCCCAACTACGGGCTCGACCCCGCCATCTCCAGCGACGGGCGCCTGCTCTATGTCGCCGGCGGCAGCATCAACGATGAGATCGCGGGCTTCCTCGTCGACGAAACCTCCGGCCTGCTCTTCCCCGCCGGCTTCGGCTTCTTTCAGACCCCCGACAGATCGCCCAACCAGATCGGCTTCGGCCCGGACGACGGCGTGATCTATGTCGGCCACGCCAACGGCAAGATCCGCTCCTTCCTCGTCGACCCCACCTCCGGCGAGATCGTCGACACCGGCCTGACCTTCGACATCGGCGATGTCGGCGATATCCAGCCCTTCGGCGAGGACCTCGTTCTCATGCTCAACAAGAACGACCTCAACAGCCCCGACATGGGCCTGATCTCCATGACCTACGACCCCACCGGCTCCTTCGCCGGCATCACCGGCCCGGCCGTGCCCAGCGGCGGACGCGCCCCCGAGCGCATGGCCACATGGTTCGTCGAAGCGCCCGCATGCCCCGCCGATCTCAACGGCGACGGCGTCGTCGACGCCGACGACTTCTTCCTCTTCCTCCAGCTCTTCGCCGACGGAGACCTCCGCGCCGACTTCAACAACGACGGCGTCATCGACGCCGACGACTTCTTCGCCTACCTGGGCGCTTTCGCAGACGGCTGCTGAGCGACCCAACCGGAACCGAGCCCCCTGCACAGGGCGCGCCCTCCCATCGCGGGCGGGCGCGCCCTTTCCTTATGGCCTGTCGCTCCGCCGATGGATATCCGGACCGCCCGCTCTCGGAGTCCGGCGCGCCGGCGTTGGAGCGGGCGGGCCGCTCTGGTAGACTCGGGTTCACCTTGCCCGAAAGAGAGGCCCTCGCGATGAAACCAGTTATCTCCTCGGTGTGCGCAGGCGTCCTGGCGGCAGCGGCACACGCGACGCCCGTCCTGCTCGAGGTCGACAGCGCGCTCTCGAGCGTCGAAGTCGAGATCGTGATCGCCGGAGGCGTTCTGAGCGACACCGATTCCTCTTCGCTCAGCGGCTTCCTCCGCATCGAGCTCGATTCGGTCAGCGCCGCGAGCCAGTCGGGCCTGCACGCCTTCCGCCTCGTCGTCGACGACGACCTGCACCTGCAGGACTCGGTCTTCCTCGTCGGGGGCTTTACCGCGACCATCAGCGATGCCGTCTTCTACTTCGTCCCGCCGCCCCCTCAGCCTTCGAGCGTCGGCCCCGCGGGCGAGGTCGCGTTCGCCGATGTCAACAGCGCCGCAGAAGGAACCGCGGCCTACACCGTCACCGGCGCCGCGTGCACGCTGCTCGGGGGGCAGCCCTGCACCGACACCATCGACCTCGCCGACTCAGACCCCTCGCAGATCGAGTCGTTCCAGGGTGTTCTCACCATCGAGAACGGCATCGTCACTTTCACCGCCACCCTCTCGATGACCATGCCCCTCGACCCCGACAACCCGTCGAACGGGACGCTGAGCGTCGACGGCGTGGTCGTGGCCCGCGGGGTCGCCTGTGCCGTGGACATCACTGGCTCGGCCAGCCCCTCCAGCCCCTCGTACCTCGTCCCCGACGGCGTGGTCGACGCCGAGGACTTCTTCGCCTTCCTCGGGCTCTTTGCGGCGGGGGATCCGAGGGCCGACATCTCCGGCTCGTCCTCCCTGGCGTCGCAGGACTACCTGGTGCCCGACGGCGTGATCGATGCGGAGGATTTCTTTACCTTCTTATCGCTGTTCGCGGCGGGGTGTCCGTAAGCGTTATTGGACCTTTGGGGGCCCGCGCGTGTATTCTCGAACCTTGGGTTCGGCCCCCAGTGGAAAAGAATCGCGATCGTGCGGCACGAACCCCTTGCATCGGGCCGGCATTCCGGTCATAGTGTGGAATCAGTTTAACGCGTGGGGGAAGGACCGTTCGGGTCCAGTTCTATGTGTGTGTGACCTCGGAGTTTTCAGGGAGAATCAGATCATGAAGATTCGTGCAGAAAAGTCCCGCAATGCGGGCATCGGGTTCGGCGCGCTCGCGATCGCACTGCTCGCCGGCCAGGCCGCGGCGCAGATCAACATTCCAGCCAACGCCCCCGACCTGGCGACGGCCGTCTCGCAGGCCTCCAGCGGCCAGACGATCACCATCGACGCCGGAAGCTACTCCGGCTCGGGCTGGGTGGGCGTCTCGCCCTCGGGCAAGGACCTGACCATCACCGGCCTCGGCGTCGTGGTCGTCGACCTCGCCACCCAGGGCCGCGCGATGAACATCACCGGCGGCGAGACCATCACCCTCAACAACATCACCTTCACCAACGGCGACACCGCCTTCGATGACGAGGGCGGCACCCTCTTCATCACCAGCGGCTCGAATGTCACCGCCAACGATGTCACCTTCGACAACTCCTTCGCCTTCTTCGACGGCGGCGCCGTGTTCGTCAGCAGCGCCACCTTCAACGCCAACAACTGCACCTTCCAGAACAACGAGGTGCTCGATGTCGGCGGCGCCATCGCCGCGGCCCAGAGCGCGGTCGTCAATATCAACGGCGGCGTCTTCCAGAACAACGAGGCGGCCGGCGGCGGCGCCATCGACCTCACCGGCGGCGCTGAGCTCACCGTCAGCGGCAACGCCGTCTTCCAGAATAACCGCGCCGTCTCGGCCTTCGGCGGCGGCATCCAGACCGCCAGCGCCGGCCTCGTCACCCTCACCGATGTCACCTTCCAGAACAACGAGTCCGTCGGCGAGGGCGCTGCGTTCGACTTCTTCATCACCGACTCGGTCCTGACCAATGTCACCATTGTCAACAACAATGTGCTCGGCACCCCCGGCGTGAACACCTTCGGCGGCGCGACCTCCATCGCCGCAGGCGACCATGTCTGGACCGATGTCGAGATCCGCGACAACCAGATCGGCGACATCAACACCGGCGCCCTCGGCATCGGCGCCGGGCTCTCCAGCGTCGGCGGCGCCACCATCCCCTGCACCATCAACTTCACCAATGTCGATTTCATCGACAACTACGGCAACAACCAGACCGGCGGCGCCCAGCTCGGCAGCCACACCTCCGGCACCATCACCGGCGGCCTCGTCAGCGGCAACCGCATCAACAGCGGCGCCGGCGCCGGCCACCTGGTCATCGGCACCAATGTCAACATCACTGGTCATCGGCACCAATGTCGACATCACCTTCGACGGCGTCGAGTTCCGTGACCACTTCTTCGTCGCCCCGACCGGCACCACCTTCGGCGGCGCCGTCTACGTCGTCTCCACCGAAACCGCCGACATCCCGATCAGCCTGACCTTCAACGACTGCCTCTTCGACGGCAACAACGCAGACATCGGCGCGGGCATCGGCGCCCAGGCCACCCGCACCGCGGGTGAGGGCAACTTCGCCATCATCGAGGTCGACAACTCCACCTTCACCAACAACGTCGGCCTCGCCGGCGCGGGCATGCGCCTCTTCGGCAGCACCGGCGCCACCGTCACCGACAGCCTCTTCGAGGACAACGAGGTCAGCTCCGTCGGCGCCGGCCTCCAGATCTTCAGCAACCAGGGCAACGGCGAATTCAACTTCTCCGGCAACACCTGGCGGAACAATGTCTCCCAGTCCCAGGGCGGCGCAGTCTCCGCCAGCGGCGACGAAGCCGGCTCCCACACCCTGACCTTCTCGGGCGACCTCTTCGAGGGCAACGACGCCCTCGGCGTCAACACCGCCGGCCAGGGCGCCGGCGGCGCGATCCTCCACGGCGGCGCCGGTGAGCTCAACATCAACAACTGCACCTTCGACTCCAACACCGCCCTCGCCAGCCTGCCCGACTCGCTCAGCTTCGGCTCGGCCATCTCCGTCATCAACGGCGATAACGAGCAGACCGCCCTCAACATCGTCGGCAGCACCTTCATCAACAACGAGGCCGACCTCGGCACCGCCATCAACATCCAGGGCAGCGCCGTCAACGGCGCCGTCACCGTCATCAGCGCCAACAACACCTACGAGGGCAACTCGGGCCTCTCCGCCGCGCTCCGCGCAGCGACCAACACCACCCTCGTCTCCACCAGCGACATGTTCATCGGCAACTCGTCGCTCGGCTCCGGCTCGGCCTTTGCGATCCTCAACGCGCAGGGCGAGGTCACCGCGGGCGGCTTCTTCGATAACGCCGCCGGCGACTTCGGCGCCGTCCTTTCGGGCGCCGACGGCCAGGTCCTCCTGGTCAACAGCGTCCTCGCCGACAACACCTCCGAGAACGCCGCGGCGGCCGTCGCCAGCGTCTTCGGCGAGATGACCGTCCTCAACTCCACCCTCGCCAACAACGGCGCCTTCGACGAGCTGGGCAACCGCCTCGGCGCGCCCCAGGCCGCCATCTTCATGGACCCCGACGAAATCGGCGGCCAGGACAACCGCATCATCAACTCCATCGTCTGGAATGACGCGGCCGATGTCTCGACGCTCCCGGACATCCAGGCCCAGCAGGGCTCGAATGTCTCGATCGAGTTCTCGCTGATCCG
>REET01000320.1 GCA_007694925.1 Phycisphaerales bacterium
GGTCGGCGCTCATCCCGCCCTCGCAATTGCTCGAACGCATCACCCGCAACCATGCCCAGGGCGCAGAGGGCGCGACATGGACCGACCGCGAGTTCGAGCTGACCCGGAGCGGCGTCGAGCACGGGCACAGCGTCTCCATCCGCATCGAGCCGGGTTTCCGGTACACCTTTATCGCGATCTCGGAGGATTGGACCGACATCCGAAGCACGCTGCTCGCCGGCACCCTGATCCTCGCGCAGGAAACGAGCCCGAACTACTACAGCGTCATCACCGCCAACCCGCCGATCTTCGGCTATGACGCGACACTCACCGTCTACACGCCGCAAGAAGTCTCAGGACAGCCTTCAAAGATCCGCTTCCGGATCTTGCAGGCGCCCGTTGAGCCGCCCGCGGAGCAGGCCGCTGGTGGCGAGTAAACGTCAGACACCTGCCCTGCTGCGAGGCGTGTGATGATCGGGCGTCATCGTTCGCTACGGTCTTCGGTGCGTGCTCAAAGCAGCGTCGCGGCTGCTGCGGCAATGGCCGCGTAGATCAGCATCGGGACGATGGTGAGGCGGAGGATCGAGGCGACGCCGCCGTGGAGGGCGTCGGGGGCTTCGCCGGCGGTCGGTCTGTCGCGCAGGCCGATGACCGCGGCCACAGCCACGATGTTGTGGATGCAGACCATGTTCCCCAGCGAGCCGCCCACGGTCTGGAGCGCGAGCACGCCGGTGATCTCAAGATCGAGCGAGTCGGCGATCGCCGCCTGGACGGGCGCGAAGGTGAGGTTCGAGACGGTGTTGGAACCGGAGAAGAACGAGCCGAGTGCGCCGAGCAACGGCGCGAGATAGATCCACGAGTCTCCCGCGGCGTCGGCCATCGCGCGCCCGATCAGCATGACCGGCGAAGACTCGCCGCCGAGCATCATCAGTTTGACCAGCATGAGCGCACCGACGAGGGCGATTGCGGGGCGGGCGAGGCGCTTGAGTGTGTCTCTCCACGCTGAGACGGCGGCTTCGCGCCGGATCCGCAGCCCCGGGATCGCCAGCAGCGAGACCAGGACGAACGGGATCAGGAAGGGCACGAACAACAGCGCCATCCGCCACGCGACATCGGTGCCGAGAATGTCGCGGAAGCCGACGACGAGCCCGGGCGTGATCCAGGCGTTGCCGGCCGGACCGAGGTCGAGGTCGGCCGCCGGACTGTCCGCGGTGAGCAGGGCGCGGAGGCCGAACTGCTCGATCCTCGTCAGTGCGAGCAGCAGGACGACGGCGATGATCGGGCTGGCGGCTCGCATCGGCCCAAAGGGGTGCTCGGTGTCTTCGGATTCCGGGATTGGGAGCGATGCCGGTTCCGGGCTGGCCGACAAGCCGACACGCTTGTAGGCGAGCAGTGCGCCGACGACTGTTCCAGAGATGCCGCCGATGATCGAGGGGAACTCGGACGAGTGCATGGCCATGAACGCGTAGGGCAGCACGGTGGCCAGCGTCATGAAGAGAATGAACCCGAGCGATGCCCGGATCGTTCGCCAGGGGAGCACCACACGCAGGGCGAGGACAGGAATGACGAGCGCCGCGATCGCGTTGATGAACGCGGCCTTTGTCCCGACGGTGAGCAGTTCTTCAGAGCTGAGCCCGACCTCACCGAGGCCGAACCAGATCGGCGTGCCGACCGCCCCGAACGAGACGGGCACGCTGTTCATGATGAGGCACATCGCGGCGACGCGGACTGGAGGAAAGCCGAGCCCAACGAGGATGGGTGCGGCGAGTGCGGCGGGCGCTCCGAACCCGCAGAGGCCCTCGATCAGGAACGAGAAGCCCCAGCCGACGAGCATGAGCTGTGCGACGGGGTGCGGGCTGAGGCCGCGGATGCGCCCGGTGAGGACACGCATTGCGCCTGAGCCCTCCATGGTCTTGAACAGGAGCACCGCGCCGAACACGATCCCGATCGGGGTGAGCGCCGAGAGGGCGCCGTCGATGGCCGCGGCGTGGATCCAGCGGCCGGGCTGAGCCAGGCCGGGCGGCGCGTCGGTGGTCCTGGAGCCGGCGCGGAACCACAGCAGTTGGAGGAGGTACGCGAGGACGGCGACCCCAGGGAGCGCGATGTGGGCCGGCAGCGGGAGCCAACGGCGCGGGCGCGTCGATGTCATCAGAAAGATGAGCAGAGCGAGCGGCAGGATGGCCAGCGCAAGCGACAATGACGGCCCCTGAACGCGGGTGCCGATCGCGGGCCCGGCACCGGGGTGAAGCGTAGCTGAGCACGGGGGCGTGCCGACCCGGGGGAGAATTCCAGGGCGCACCCGCCACCGGGGTGGACGCGTCTGGCGGAGGGTTGAGTACAATCGCCGACAGCCTTGCTCGACGCTTGGCCGCCGTACCCCGCGGCGTCGCGGTCGGGGTCATTGTTGGATGTGCCGGGGGTCGCCCGGCATCGTTTCGCTCTGCTCGCTGCCGGCAACGCAAAGGAACACCACACGACGCTCGTGACGGCTGGTGCGTGGGTCTGCGGGATGAGGGCGGACGGGTCGCGCCGCCTTCAAGCCGCCAAACACTCCGAACCAGCGACCGCCCCCGGTCTCCGCTGTCAAAGGACCGCCATTGGACCCGACTGTCCTTACGCAGAACCTGCTATCGCCCCCGATCCTGTTCTTCGCCCTGGGCATGCTCGCGACCTGGGTGCGCTCGGACCTGATGATCCCCCCTGCCGCCGCCAAGGCGCTGTCGATCTACCTGCTTTTGGCGATCGGCTTTCACGGCGGTGCGGAGCTGCACCGAAGCGGTCTGGACGGGACGGTGGTGCTTGTTCTGGGCGTGGCCGCGCTCGCCAGCGCGCTTCTGCCGGTTCTGGGGTACTTCGTGCTCCGATCGCGTCTAGGCCCTGCCGATGCAGCGGGGATCGCTGCGTGTTACGGCTCGGTCAGCGCGGTCACATTCATCACCGCCATCAGCTTCCTGGATCGCGCGGAGATCGCCTACAGCGGGTACATGATCGCCGCGATGGCCTTGATGGAATCACCGGCGATCATCACCGCGATCATCCTCGTCCGCATCGCGCATCGCGACACGGGAACAGCAACGCGCAATGGATCGACGTGGCGGACGATGATCCACGAAGCGATGGCAAACGGCGCCATCCTCCTCCTGCTGGGCAGCCTGCTCATCGGCTATCTCAGCGGAGAACAGGGGTGGGAAACCATGAAGCCGCTGGTGAAGGACCCCTTCCAGGCGATCCTCTGCCTGTTCCTGCTCGACATGGGGATCGTCGCGGCACGGCGCATCGTTGACCTGCGCCGGTTCGGCGCATTCTTGATCACCTTCTCGCTGGTCGCCCCGCCGGTCCAGGCGGCACTCGGCATCATTGTCGCTGCGATGCTCGGCCTGACGCCTGGCGACGCGCTCCTGCTGGCGGTGCTCTTCGGCAGCGCGAGCTATATCGCTGTGCCCGCCGCGTTGCGCCTGGTTCTGCCCAAGGCGAACCCGAGCCTCTACGTGCCCATGTCGCTCGGCCTGACCTTCCCGCTCAATATCACGATCGGTATCCCCTTGTATTTCGCGATTATCGACTGGTGGTGGACGCCATGACGCTGCGACCGATGAAACGCGTTGAGATCGTCGTCGACACCCTGCACCTGAGCCGGGCGATCGATCGCCTCCGCCAGGCGGGCTGCGACGGCTACACCGTCTTCCCGAATGTCGCCGGTTATGGGGACCGGGGCGATCAGCACGCCGATGAGGTCAGCGGCGTGTCCACCAACGCCTACATCCTCATCGCCGCCCCCGCCGATCAGGCGGAGGCCGTCCTCGATGCGATCCGACCGATGCTGCAGTCTTACGGCGGCGTCTGCCTGGTCTCTGATTGCCAATGGCTGGAGCACTGACTTTCCGCCAAGCCCGCCCACGCTGAAGCGACCGACTCCCTTTGGCAGGGCCTGCGACGTTCCTCGGATTGCCTGCACCAAAGGCCTCGTGATGACGGCACGGCGCCCACCCGGGACGCTCTGCATCCGCGACGCCCAGCGCCGGGCCAACGCCCCCGACGAGGACGGCGTTTCCGTGCCGCCTCAGGTGATGGTGGATCTCGATCGCTGCGCCGGACGGATGGTTGTCGATGAGCCGCTTGGCGTCCTGTGCCCGAGAGTGGTGTCCAGCTCGTAGCGGCTGCGATTCCTCCAGATCACACGGTAATCGGCCCATCCCACGCGTCCGCCGGCGTCGTTCTCGCAGATCATCGACGGCCCCCGCATGTGCTGGCCGTAACGGCGGGAACCAGAGCGGGAACATATTGGGAACAGTCGAGGGGCCGAGAGGGGCAAACCCGGCGAGTCATGGCGAAGCCGCACCGACACACGCCCGGGGGCGTTCGGTCGAAGACACCTGACTCAAGTGGCTTTGCGCCGCGTAGCGTCCCGGTGCCAGCCGGAGCAGAAAATCCCTGTGGAGGACTCGGACACCCGACCTGAGCTTTCCGAATGCGCTTTCACCCCTCGCAGACGCTGCTGAGGCGGGCTCTCCGACCCTTGCGCACCCCAAGCATTGAGTGATCGGCGGTTTAGGAAGGGAACAACTGTCATTCGTTGCAAACGTGCCGATGGGGTTCCAGTAGGCAACAGCAACAACGGCTCTTGCCAGAGACAGCAGAAGTCACGAAGAGCGGCATGTATCCCTTCGGTGTCGTACCGACGAAGACCGCAGGGGCATGGAGACACACGGTACAACAAGCCGGGGTCGAATCCGTTCCCTTCCAGTGCGCAGCGGTTCTGCTCAGCACGCTTCTTTGAAGCAGCCGCTTGGTCGTCTCGGAGCCGCGAGGTGATCGACCGTTTGGACCTGTTCAGCAAGAGTGCTCTGGTCCGGCCTACATCATTGTGTCCTTGTCGCGGTTCTCGCGGCCGCCCGCCTTACGTTCGAAAAGCGAGTTGGCCCGTTCGGCGTCTGAGCATGTGCTGTACCGGAGCACGGTATCGCCCAGCAGGATCTCATCGCCTTCCGACAGCGTCGCTTCGGCTTGAACTTCCTGGCCGTTGATCTGAACGCCGTTGAGCGCTTTCACCAGCATGACGACGTGCGTTTCGCCTTCGCGACGGATCATGGCGTGCTTTCGGCTGACCTTGGGGTCAACGAGCTGAATGTCGCGCGATGGGTCGCGGCCGATCGAGAGCGGTCGGTTGGCCAGAATGAAGTGCTTGCCCGCGTCTGCGCCGAAGAGAACGGTCAGACTTGCCATCGTGGGATCCTTTCAGATGTTGGCCGCCAGGACTCGTGGCCCGTTCTTTCTACAATGCGTAGAACAGAGGGAGTCCACACCAGCGATGTGACCAAAACTTTCAGTTTGCGGCCTGGACGCCTGGGGGGGGGGGGGGGGCGGGGGGTTTCCACCCGAACCCGCGGCCGACCCGGGCCGGGGCTT
>REET01000074.1 GCA_007694925.1 Phycisphaerales bacterium
GGCCTGCGGCCCGCAGCTGATTAAGAGCGTGAAGTTCAACGAGGCGACCATCGACGAAGAGCTGCAGCGCTGGGAAGAGGTCGACGAGGTCGACACGATCCTCGTCGATGGGTCGGCGGGGGGCGAGGGCGTCGCCTTCGACTGGTCGCTGCTCAATGCGGCGATCGAGCGGACGGGCGTGCGCAAGCCCATCGTTCTGGCCGGCGGGCTAACGCCGGAGAATGTCGGCGGGGCGATCAGAGCGGTGCGCCCGTGGGCGGTGGATGTCTCCAGCGGCGTGGAACGCGAGCGAGGGGTGAAGGACACGGGGCTGATCGAGGCGTTCTGCCGCGCCGTGCGCGAGGCCGACGCTGGGTGAAGCGGATCGCTCGCCATGCGAGCGATGGAGCTAAGAACGCAGTGGACTCCGTGCTTTTCTGCCGCTCCGAAGGAGCGGACGAGCCTTGCCACGAGTGAGGCGAGGCGGAGCCGAGCTGAACTCGTGGATTGCGGCAAGCGGAGGCCGTCCTGAAGGGACGGCGGAGGGAGGTCCTCCGCCCCTCGCGGGGCGGGGTGTTGATGGCGGCCTCTCCACGGGTTCGCCGATCCGCGACGCTGCGCGTCTTGATCGACTCACCCGTGGCAATGCTCCGCGCCCGCTTCGCGGGCGAACACGCGAGCCGGGATTAGGGGTAGTGTGGGTAGCACCGGCGGCTTGCCCGCCAGTGTTTCCTGTCAAGGACAAAGGCCTTTTCGAAGAGCTCGACCGCACACAGTTCAGGCGTCTTTTGCCGGGTCGGGCGCGCCCTCGATGGGCTCTGGCGGGGGGCCCGGTCGAGCATCTTCCAGCAGCAGTTCGAGCGCCTCTTCGACGCTCAGGTGGTCGACCTCGATGATCCGGTCGGCGAGCTCCTGATACAGCGGGTCGCGGGTCGCGAGGATGTCGTCGATCTCGTCGAGCACGCCCTTGCCGGTCAGGCTGGGGCGGTCGGCGTTGTCGGCGTCTTCGAGGCGGGTGCGCAGGGCGTCGGCCGAGGCGCGGAGGTAGACCAGGCGGGCGATCCCGCGCTTCTTCGCGTCTTGGAGGAAGTCGCTCGCGCCGGGAGCGGTGGGGGTGCCCCCGCCCAGCGCGACGACCGGGCCGAGGCGCGACATCGGGAAGGCCTGGTTGACCAGCGCCCTGTATTCGGCGCCTCTGAATCGGGCCTCGCCGACCTTGGCGAACAGTTCGCCGATCGTGCCCTGCCCGAGATAGTCGCGAGTCACATCGTCGAGGTCGATAAACGCACGCCCGGTGCGCGAGGCGAGCTCGCGTCCGAGCGTGGACTTGCCCGAGCCCCGCAGGCCGACCAAGAGCAGCGATGCACCTTCTGGAAGCATGCGATCAGCGTATCACCGATCGCCCCGGGCCCGATGAAAAAACGCCGCCGAACGGTCTCATTCATCGATGCCCAGCGGCGCAACCGACACGCTCGGGTCGTTCACCGGCCCGCGGATGCGGTAGCGGACGAGGCGGTCGGTGACGGCGCCGAAAAGGTCGCCGATCGGGCCGAGAAGTTCCTGCGCCCGCTCCAGCGGCCCCGCGTTGGCCGTCAGGTCCAATTCCAGATCAACGGAGACGGTGCCGGTGGTTCGGGCGGCCATGAAGTTGGTCACCACCGTCGAGCGGTCGATCCGAACAGCGCCGGGAACGACGGTGAACTCCGCGTCCATACGGTGGTTGCCGGTGGTCTCGCCGGTGATGCGGTCGCGCGAGACGCCGATCGCGTCGGCGAGCTCGGTGATCCCGGGCAGCATGAGCAGGCGTCCGTCGCGGATGCGGACCTCGCCGCTCCCGCTCATGGACTCCTTCCAGCGGACGAGCTCGGCGCCCGCCTCGCCCTCGCCCGAGACGATCCCTGCGAGGCGCGAGCGAGTCTCGCTGCCCTCGCGGAGCAGGCGGCCGATGTCGAAGTCCGCGATCGTCCAATCCGCGTGCGCGGGCATGTTCGAATCTTCCAGCATCGCCCAGCCGGTGATGCGCAGCAGGCCGCCGGCGGACGAGAGCGAGAACTGTTCGAGCTCGACCATGCGGTCGTGCAACTTCGCGTCCAGCTCGGCCTCGTCGATCATCGCCTGCAGGTCGCCGACGAACAGGCTGAAGCCGTCGAGCTTGAGGTTCACCTTTGCCTCGCCCTGCGACCATGCCATCGGCTCGATGTCGGCCGACGCCTGGATGTCCAGGCGCCCCCTCGCGTTGTACTCGTTGAGCACCGTCTGCACCTGCGGGGGCAGGCTGGAGATGGACTCTTCGGTGACATCGACGCCGATCTCGGCGTTGTCGAGCTTGACGGCGAAGGTGTCGAGGTTGACGGCGCCCAGCGCCTTGACATGCCCGGTCGGGCCGATCGCGCTGCTGGTGTCGAGCTTGTACCACCCCGCCTCGTCCCCGATCTCGACGGGTTCGATGTCCAGCGCGAGCGTCAGGCCGGGCAGGAGCATCGTCGGCTGCCCGCCCCCCGGCTCGTAGGCGACATCGAGGCGCTCCAGACGGACCTCGCGGAGCTGGAGCACATTGGAGAGTCGGAACGCCTCATCGACTTTCTCGAGTTCTTCCTCGGTGCCCGGCCGGGCCTCGACGATCGGCAGCAGGCCTCTGAAGCCGGCCCGCTCGCCCTCGTCGTCGAAGTCCTGGATCAGGCGCAGCACCGAGTCGTCGGCGATCAGGCTCGCGATGCGGATCGGGCGGCCCACCCGCGGGACCTCCGCCAGCTCGATCCGAAGCGTGCCCATCTGAAGCACCTCGGTCCCGTCCGGGGCCGTGAGCGTCACATCGGTCAGCGTCACGCTGTACGGGGCGGCGTACGAGATCGTCACGAAGTCGATCTCCGGCACCAGATAGCTGTTGGCGATGCCGACGACCTGGCGCCCGATGTAGTCTTCAAGACGCTCGCGGTAGATCAGCGTCAGCGCAAGGCCGACAGCGCCCCCGAGCACAACGAGCACGCCGAGCGCGAGCAGGACCTTGCGTACAGGGCCGCGCCGACGACCGGATCCTTCGCCGTTTTCTCTCCCCGACATCGCCTCACTCTTCCTTGACGCGCGACTGGTACGAGCCGTCCTCGGTCGAGATGCGGATCTTTTCCCCTGCGGTGATGAAGGGAGGGACGCGGGTCTTCAGCCCCGTCTCGCAGGTCGCTTCCTTGAGCTGGTTGGTCGCGGTCGCGCCCTTGATGCCCGGGGGCGTGTCGGAGATGGTCAGCTCGACAGACGCGGGCAGCTCCAGCGTGATCGGCTTCTCGTCGTGGCAGACGATGGTGCAGGTCGTGTTGGGGGCGAGGTAGAGCAGGGCGTCGCCGAGCACATCCTCGGGCACGATCACCTGGTCGTAGTTCTCGAGGTCCATAAAGGTGGCGCCCGAGTTGTCGGAGTAGAGGTACTCCATCTCGCGTCGGTCGAAGATCACATCGTCGACATCGTCGGAGGAGCTGAACCGTTTCTCGGCGATGCCCCCCGAGATCCCGCGGAGCTTGGCCTGGACATACGCCGGCCCCTTGCCGGGCTTGACATGGTCGGTCCGGACCACCACATAGAGCTTTCCGTCGAGCCGGACGCCGACACCGGCGCGGAGGTCGTTGGCCTTCATTTTTCAGATTCCTGTAAGCACAAACAGGCCCGAAGGGACGCCGGACGCACGCCGGCATCCGGCCTCCGGGCCGGGACACACCGATCGTAGGGCCCCAAAATCGCACGCAGAGCGTGGACCTGCAGCCGGCGAACCGGCCGCCGGGCCCCTCAGACCGACTTTTCGGCGCCGCCGATGGTGAGCTTTGCGGCGTGCTCCGCCTCGGGCTTGGTGTTCTGGATGTGCAGTCGCCGGGTGCGGTGCGCCGACCAGTCGGTGACTTTCAGGTCAGGGCTCTCGGGCCCGTCGTGCACGCGGATCAGGTCGTACCCGTTGTTCCGCTGGGCGGGAACGAAGCCGGCCCCGCGGATCAGGCGGCAGAGCACCGCCTCGTCCAGGCAGTAGGTCGTGCCCGCCGAGGAGACGACATTCTCCTCCATCATCACGCTGCCCATGTCGTTGGCGCCGTACATCAACGCCACCTGACCGATGTGCGGGCCCATCGTCACCCACGACGCGCCGATCGAATAGATGTTGTCGAGCATCAGGCGGCTGACCGCCTGCGTGCGCAGGTACATGCTCGCGCCGGACATCCGCACCCGCCGCCCGAACTCCGGGTGCGCCTTCGGGTCGCCCGTCCCCTCCAGGTTCGCCACCACATCGCCCGGGAAGGGCCCGGTGTCTTCGGGCTTTGCGCCCCAGTCCTTCAC
This sequence comes from Phycisphaerales bacterium, assembly GCA_007694925.1. Lineage (GTDB taxonomy): Bacteria > Planctomycetota > Phycisphaerae > Phycisphaerales > UBA1924 > SLFH01. The sequence continues at coordinate 4,294 of REET01000074.1, forward strand.
GCGTCCCAGCGGCGTGTTTTCGCGCTGGAAGGGCCACGAGATGAACGCCTTGTAGTGCCCGAAAGCCTGCGCGTGGGCCGCCGACGGACCGATCGCGTCTTCAACAGTCGCGCCCCCCTCGCGCAGCACCCGGTCCTGCCAGTCGCGCACGAGCTTCATGTGGTGCACGCGGTCGGCCAGCCCCTCGATGTGCCCGAACATCATCGTCGCGCTGGTGAACAGCCCGAGCGTGTGGGCGACATACATCGTCGTCAGCCACGCCTCGGCGTCGCACTTGCCCAGCCCGATCTTCCGGCGCACCGGGTGCGAGAAGATCTCGCCCCCGCCCCCGGGCAGGCTGTCGAGCCCGGCCTCCTTCAGCCGCACCATCACCCAGCGGATCTTCGCCTCCAGGTCTTCGCCGGGCGGGTTGAAGAAGTGCACGAACTCGATGAACTCCGGCGGGCTGAACGCGTGCACATGCACGCCCGGGAACTTCTCCTTGATCGACGCCAGAAGATCGAGGTACCAGTCCAGGGGCAGGTCGGGGTTCATCCCGCCCTGCATCAGGATCTGCGTGCCCCCGATCCCGACGAGCTCGGCGATCTTGTCGTGGATCTCTGAGACCTCAAGCGTGTACGCGTCGTGGTCGCCCGCGTCGCGCCGGAAGGCGCAGAAGGTGCACTTGGCGTTGCAGACATTCGTGTAATTGATGTTCCGGTCGATCACATACGAGCGGAGCGTGTCGCCGTGGATCGCCCGCGCACGCGCGTCCGCCCAGCGCCCAAGCCCCGTCAGAGGCATCGAGCGCAGCAACTCAAGCGCCTGCTGGGGCGTCAGCCTCGCCTCGCCAGAGACCACGGCGCCCAGAAGCCCGGGGTCGGTTGCGTCGAGGTGGGGGTGCTCCGCCGGCGGTCGGTAGATCGTGGCCATGCCCGATTGTTCGATGGGCCGGGGCGTCGGACAACAGTTTTCAAAAAATATTGAAAACACGCTCCGGCTGGGGCTCGATGTGACGCCCCACCGCATCGCCCAGGTCCTCCGGGTC
>REET01000072.1 GCA_007694925.1 Phycisphaerales bacterium
CCCTTCAACCTCAAACTATTCGCCACCACACTCACCGAGCTGAACGCCATCGCGGCGCTCGCCAGCACCGGGCTCAGCAGGATCCCGAAGGCCGGGTACAGCACGCCCGCGGCCACCGGCACGCACGCCGTGTTGTACACGAACGCCCAGAACAGATTTTGCTTCATCGTCCGCATCGCCCGGCGCGACAGGTTCACCGCCTGCACGATCGCCATCGGGTCGTCGCGCATCAGCGTGATGTCGCCCGCCTCGGCCGCGATGTCCGTCCCCGCGCCCATCGCGATCCCGACATCGGCCGAGGCGAGCGCCGGCGCGTCGTTCACCCCGTCGCCGACCATCGCGACCACCCGCCCCTCGCCCTGCAGCCGCCGGATTTCCTCGACCTTGCCCTCGGGCAAAACGCCCGCCACCACGCGGCCGATCCCCGCCTCCGCCGCGATCGCCTTCGCCGTCCTTTCGTGATCGCCCGTGAGCATCACCACCGTCATGCCCATTCCCTCAAGCCGCGCCACGGCTTCCGCCGCCCCATCACGCAGCGTGTCGGCCACCGCGATCACCCCCGCGACGCGTCCGTCGATCGCGACGAACATCGGCGTCTTGCCCTCGCCCGCCAGACGCTCGGCCTCGTCGCCGAAATGGCCGGGGTCGGCCTGGGAAAGTTCCATCATCGAACGGTTGCCGATCGAAACAAGAGTGGGGGCGCCGTCGATCTCAACCCGCGCGCTCGCCCCACGCCCCGAGACCGACTCGAAGCCCGACGCCTCGGGCGCACGCACATCGAGCGATTCGGCGTGTTCGAGGATCGCCCGCCCGAGGGGGTGCTCCGACGACGCCTCGACGCCCGCCGCGGCCGCGACCACCGCCCGCTCATCAAAACCCTCGGCGCACAGCACATCGGTCACGCGGGGCCGGCCCTCGGTGATGGTGCCGGTCTTGTCGAGCACGACCGTGTCGATGTCGCCCGCCCGCTGCAGGGCCGAGCCGCTCTTGATAAGGATCCCGCGCTGCGCCCCCTTGCCGGTCGCGACCATGATCGCCGTCGGCACCGCCAGCCCCATCGCGCAGGGGCACGCGATGATGAGCACCGCGATCGCCGCCGCCCCGCCACGCACCACCGGCGACTGCACATCGAAGATGAACCACGCCGCGAAGGTCACACAAGCGATCGACATCACCACCGGCACGAAGACCGAGCTGACCTTGTCTGCCAGTTTCTGGATCGGCGCCCGCGAGGCCTGCGCTTCGCGCATCAGCCGCACGATCCCCGAAAGCACGCTCGACGCCCCGACCGCCGTCGCCCTGACGCGCACCGCCCCGGTCGTGTTCACCGTCCCGCCGATCACCCGGTCGCCTTCGCCCTTCTCGACCGGCATCGACTCGCCCGTAAGCATCGATTCATCGACAGCGCACGATCCGCTGACGACCTCGCCGTCCACCGGCACCTTCCCCCCCGGCTTGACGAGCACGACATCGCCGATCTCAACGTCTTCAACGGGAATGTCCTGTTCCTTCCCGTCGCGGAGCACGCGAGCGGTCTGGGGACGCAGCGACATCAGCCCGCGCAGGGCGGAGCTCGCCCTGCCCTTGGCCCTCGCCTCCATCGCGCTGCCAAGGAGCACCAGCCCGATGATCAGGATCACCGCTTCGTAGTACACATCCGCCGGCACGCCCCGCGCCTCGAACCACCCCGGCGCGACCGTCGCAGCCAGCGAGAAGACAAATCCGCACCCCGTCCCGACCGCGATCAGCGTGTTCATGTCCGCCGAGCGACGCAAAAACCCCGCCCACGCCCGCACATAGAAGTGACGCCCCGCCCACCCCATCACCACCAGCGTCATCGCCAAGAGCGAATAGGTCAGCAGTTCCTTGGGAAGGGCGTACAGCCACGGCGCCGCCCGCTCCAGGTGCGGGTTCACCGCAGACATCACCCGCCCCATCAGCGGGTCGCCCGCGTGCCCCCCGTGCCCCTCGCCCGCCATCAACGGCATCGAGATCACCATCGCGACAGCCCCCAGCGCCACCGCGACCCCAGCCTTCAGCCGCATCGCCTTGTACTCGGCCAAGAGCGCCGCGTCCCGGGCCTCGGGATCCTCCACGGCCGAGTCGTCGATCGCCGACGCCTCGTACCCCGCCCGCTCGATCACCGCTTCGAGCCCGGGCAGATCCGTCGCGCCCGGATCGAACTCGACCGACGCCTCCTCGGTCATCAGGTTGACCGTCGCGTCGCGCACGCCCGGCGCACGCTGCAGCACCGTCTGCACCCGCGACTGGCACGCGGCGCACGACATCCCGCCGACGCGCAGGCGAGCCTTCGTCGAAGCCGCTGCGCTGCTATCGCCCTCGTCCGTCCCCGAGGCCGGCCGCCCACGGGAAAACCACCCGGACAGCAGCCCGAAGTACCACAGAATCACAAAGACCAGCCCGACCGCGCCGAGCGCGACGGCCCAGTCAACAGGGCTCACCCGCCGCTCCGCACCAGGTCGAACCCGCGGGCCGCCAGCGCGTCGCGGATCACTTCATCGGGCGCCGCCTGCGGATCCCGCCGGATCACGGCCTCGCCCTGCTCGACCTTCTCCACCTCAACGCCCGGCATCGCCTTGAGCACGGTCTCGACACTGGAGACACACTTGCCGCAGTGCATCCCGTTGATACGCATCTTGATCTGTTCCATCGGATCGGCCTCCTTCGGCTTATACCCACTAGGGGTATCTGCAGGAAGCCTAGCGCAGCCGACGAGCCCGCGTCAATCCCTCGCCCGCAGCTCGATCCGCTCCTCGATTGTTCGCGCCTTCTCCGAGTCGTAGCGGAGCGTCACCGACGCGCCCTCGGGCGCCGCGACAACGAAACGCATCAGCCGCCGCCCCTGACCGGGGATCCCCTCGGTCACCTGCACCCGGCCCGGCTCGGCCCGCACCGGCTCCATGTGCTTGTCGAACCAGCTCCCCACGCGCCCCGCCGCCACGACCTCGCCGCGGCTGGGCTCGCAGGTGAAGATGTCCGCCCGCCCGATCGACTTGCGCACCGCCAGGTCCGTCCGCGTCGGGATGATCTTCTCGTTCTCGACCGCCACGGTCACCGACCACAGCCGCCCGTGCTCGGAAGGCCCGAGGTCCCGCACCTCGCGACGCCCGAACGAGAGCTTCGGCATGTTCTCCGCGTGCCACACCGTAAACGCGAAGTTCCGGTGGCACTCTTCCTCGAGCATAAAGGTCGGCGTCGAGCGGCTGGACCACTTGTTCGGCCCGCCAACCAGGATCTTCCCGTACTGCGGATGGTCCACCTCCGTGTAGTCGGTGAAGATTTCGCCGAACGCGAGCTTGTCGCGCCACAACCAGGTCCGTTCGTCGTCCATCCGTCCTTCGCGCTGGAAGAACTTCTGCACCGTCCACAGCTCGTTGGTGAAGCTGATCACCCCCAGCGTCTCGGCGGTCCAGGTCACAAACCCGCCGTGCACATTGTAAAGGTCCTTGTAGATGATCAGATACCGATAGAACGGCAGCATCTCCACGCCAGGCTCGGCCAGCCGGTCGTACACGCGCTGGTCCGCGCGTGAATACAGGTTCTCGCGGTAGTCCGTGCCCGGCCCGCGCAGGATCATCCCGCCGGTGTTGTGGTAGCTCTGCACCGCCGCGATGTTCGGATGATCGAGGATGAACCTCGCGACCTCCAGCGACTCGGGCGTCTGCAGCGGGATGTCCCCCGCGCCCCGCTGCACATACTCAGGCTGCCAGTCGCCCGGGAACGCGCGGTTCATATCGTCACCGAACGGCGGGTCCTCGTTGATCCGCCCGTCGCCGTCCAGGTCCGTCCCCTCCCAGCCCAGGTAGATGTAGTCGCCCTTCTGCCCCGGCTCGACGCGCCGGAAGATCCGCGGGTCGTGCCGATCGCGGATCCAGTCCCCGTCGGGGTCCTTCTTCCACATCATCGTGATCGAACCGTCCCCGTCGAGATCATCGAGGCCGTCGCTGTTGACCGTCCCGTCGAGGTCGCTGTCCTTGGGACGCAGGTTCTGCCTCGCGCTGTGCGGCGTCGCCGGCTGCGTAAACCAGTACGCCCGCCCGTCGGGGTTCACCATCGGCATCAGATAGAACGAGTAATCGTCGAGGATCTCCGTCAGCATCGCGTTCTTGCCGTACGACTTGGTCAGGTACCACAGCGTGTACAGCACAACCTCGGCCGCCTGGATCTCGTTGCCGTGGATGTTCCCGTCGATCCACATCGCCGGCTTCTCGTCGTGGGCGCCGCCGTCGGGCCCCGTCACGATCGCCACCAGCAGCTCGCGCCCCTCGATGCTCTCGCCCAGCACACGAAGCTCGACCAGCTCCGGATACGCCTCGGCGAGTTCCCGCGTCAGCCGGATGATGTCTTCGTAGCTGTAATACCGGTTGAACGCGATATCGACCTTGCTCTCGATGTGAGGCTGCGCAACCGCCTCACCAACCGGCCCGAGCCCGCAGACAAAACCGACCGCCGCCGCGATCGAGACCTTCAACATCCGTGCTGTCACCCGCTTCATCGCGCACCTCCCAGCTCGACCCGCACCGTCCGGTCGCCCATCTCACGACCGTGCACCTCGATCGTCACCGAATCCTCGCCAGACGCGTTGATGATCCACGAAACATCCGCGTGCCCGCCCGGCCCGATCGGCGAGACCCGGTGAAGCCGCTCGCCCGACACGATCCGGTCAGGCTCGACATCCGGCCTGAGAATGATCGGCGCGATCCGACGCACCTTGTTCGAGATCGCAGCACGCGTCGCCAGCTTGCCCGGGTTGCTCAGCCGCAGCGTGATCCGGTAGACACCCCCGCCCAGCGACTCAACGACCGGCTCAGACACTTCCAGCCTCGGAAACATCTCGAGCAGCGCGATCGCAAACGACGCCTGCTCCTCCGCCAGCCTGCCGAGCTCCTCCTCGGGCGGGTTGAACCTGAAGCCGGGCACAAACCCGCCGATCTCGACCTCGCCGAGGTCGGGGTGATCGAACGAACGCCACTCGACAAAGCCCTCGCCATCGCGGTGCTCGTCGGAGTACGCCAGCCACTTCGCTTCTTCCGATCGCGTGTCGCGCTGCTGACGCTGCGGCGACTGTGCGCCCCGGGCGCCGGCACGCCTCGGCCGCTCCTCCTGGGCCGATGCGTCTGGCGTCTCGGCCGCCGCCTCGTCGGTCTCGTCCTCGCTCGGTACTTCCGTCTCTTCCTTGTCGGGCGCGGGCGTCTCGCTCTTCCGCTCGACCAGGTCCGGCCTCACCCACACCGGGTTCACGAACGACAGCCGCCCGTAATGCGCGTACGCCCAACCGTGGAAGGAACCCTCG
>REET01000162.1 GCA_007694925.1 Phycisphaerales bacterium
CGAGAGAATCTCTAAGGTACCTTTCAAGCCGTAAAAGATTCAGCTCGTCATGGCCATGAATCAAGAATACTGGACCATTGGTGCTCGCCGAAGGTTTGCTGGCCGCACTCGACAAACCCAGATGGAACTGCTCCCGCTTCGACAGCGCGGGCTCGGTGTACACAAGCTGCCCAGGAAAGTCTTCCACTACAGAAATTGTTCCGGCAACAAACTTCACCGCATTCCTAACCCGGCTGTGCAAAGAACGATAGTCGCCATCTACATACTTCTTGGCGCAGTCCCGAAATCGTCGTTGCTCATGCACGCCAAGTCGGTCTCTCAGGACGATCTCGGTCGCATCCAGCCACCGGATCGCCAACGCTTCACTAGTTAAATCCGAGCTATTTGCGGAAGCGCTTGCGCCAAAGAGCGACATTAGCTCTTCGCCTACGCGAAGTTGCTCTACTAGCAACTCACTGGTCTGAGCTATCCATTGATCTTCCATCTTTGCCCGCTCACCCCATGTGCTGCACAACCGCGTCCCCGAACTCGCTGCACTTGAGGAGTTTGGCGCCCTCCATCTGGCGTTCGAAGTCGTAGGTGACGGTCTTGGCGTCGATGGCGCCCTGGACGCCCTTGATGATGAGGTCCGCGGCTTCGGGCCAGCCCATGTAGCGGAGCATCATCTCGCCCGAGAGGATGACCGAGCCGGGGTTGACCTGGTCCTTGCCGGCGTACTTGGGGGCGGTGCCGTGGGTGGCCTCGAAGATGGCGTGGCCGGTCTCGTAGTTGATGTTGGCGCCCGGGGCGATGCCGATGCCGCCGACGCAGGCGGCCAGGGCGTCGGAGATGTAGTCGCCGTTGAGGTTCATGGTGGCGACGACATCGTACTCGGCGGGCCTTGTCAGGATCTGCTGGAGGAAGGCGTCGGCGATGACATCCTTGACGATCACGCGTCCGGGGTCGGCCTTGGCGTGTCCCTCGACAGTCGGGCGGTGGGTGATGCCCGGGGCGCCCTGGGGGCGGTCATAGACATGCCACGGGCCGCCCTCGAAGGGGGTCGCGCCGAACTCCTCGACGGCGGTCTCGTAGCCCCAGTCGCGGAAAGCGCCCTCGGTGAACTTCATGATGTTGCCCTTGTGCACAAGGGTCACGCTCGTGCGCCCGTTGTCGATGGCGTACTGCAGCGCCGCCTTGACGAGGCGCCCCGTGCCCTTGCGGCTGACGGGCTTGACGCCGAAGCCGCTGGACTTGGGGAAGCGGACCTTCTCGTAGCGGCTCTCGAAGTGCTTCTTGAGGAGCTTGCGGAACTCTTCGCAGTCGTCGGTGCCCTCCTGGAACTCGATGCCGGCGTAGATGTCCTCGGAGTTTTCGCGGAAGATGACCATGTCGGTCAGCTCGGGGCGCTTGACGGGGCTGGGCACGCCGTCGAAGTACTTGACCGGGCGGAGGCAGACATAGAGGTCGAGGATCTGTCGGAGGGCGACATTGAGGCTGCGGATGCCGCCGCCGACGGGGGTGGTCAGCGGGCCCTTGATGCCGACGAGGTACTCCTTGAAGGTTTCGAGGGTTTCCTCGGGGAGCCAGTCGCCGGTCTTGTTGTGGGACTTCTCGCCGGCGAGGACTTCCTTCCAGTGGATCTTGCGCTTGCCGGCGTAGGCCTTTTCGACGGCGGCGTCGAAGACGCGGACGGAGGCGTTCCAGATGTCCGGGCCTGTGCCGTCGCCCTCGATGAAGGGGATGACGGGCTGATCGGGGACCTGGAGTCCGTCCTTGGTCTTCTTGATGGCCTCGGGCATCGGTCTGTCTCCTCGGGGGGTAATGCGTGGGGTCTCTGACGCGCCGGCGGCGGCGCGGAGGGTGTGCTGGTTCTGGTGGGCGTCACGATCCGCCTGCACCGGACCCCAAGGGTAGGGTTGGTCGGGCGGTCCGGGGAGGCCCCCGCTACGCTTGGCCTGCTCCGGGCCGCGGCGCCCGCGAACACGCGGTTTTCCGATCGTTTGCTCCCTTTCCGCCGGACATTCTCCGGTCTTCTCATTGGCGCAAGGATTCGCTCGATGACGACAGGCGGCACGCCCAGATTCACCGGACTGCCCACCGGCGACGACCTGAAGGAAGCCGCCCGCGAGCTGCTGACGCGCTGGCGCGGGGCGCGGACCTCGCACATGCTCGCCGACGGCGTTGTGCGATTCATTGCCTCGGGCGAGGGGCCGACGCCGCCGTTTCCCGGCTACGAGCACCAGCCGGGCATCGGCGGGCCGCTCGTGGGCGACTGGAGGATGAAGCCGAAGTTCGCGAGCGTCGGGCGGAAGACGGAACGCAGGTGGGTCGCGCGTGTCGAACCGGGGCCGGGCGCGGACTTTTACGCGACGGGCGAGGTCGCAGGGCCCCTGCGTCGAAACGGGAAGCGGACCAAGCTCTACAACTTCGACGCCTACGGCTACACCGACGAAACACCAGCGCTCTACCAGAGCCATCCGTGGGTGCTCGGCCTGCGGCCCGACGGGAGCGCGTTCGGCGTGCTGTTCGAGACGACATGGCGGGCCGAGCTCGATTTGCGGGGGGACAAGATCGTCTGCCGCAGCGAGGGGCCGATCGGCGGCGTGACGGTGATCGAGAAGAAGCACCCGCAGGAGGTTGTCGAGCGGCTGTCGCGGATGACGGGGCTGATGCCGATGCCGCCGCTGTGGGCGCTGGGGTTCCAGCAGTCGCGGTACTCGTACGAGCCGGACGGGCGCGTGCGCGAGATCGCCGAGCAGTTCAGGCGGCGTGAGATCCCGTGCGATGTCATCTGGATGGACATCGACTACATGGACGGGTACCGCTGCTTCACCTTCGACAGCGAGAAGTTTCCCGACCCCGCGGCGCTCAACAAGCACCTCCAGGACCTCGGCTACCGCACCGTCTGGATGATCGACCCGGGCATCAAGGCCGAGGAGGGGTACTTCGTTTACGACCAAGGCAGAGAGGGCGGGCACTTCCTCAAGAATCCCGACGGAAGCGAGGCGACGGGCGAGGTCTGGCCGGGCAAGTGCGTTTTCCCCGACTACACGCGGGAAGCGACGCGGCGCTGGTGGGCGGGGCTGTACGAGAGGTTCATGGCGACCGGGATCGACGGCGTCTGGAACGACATGAACGAGCCCTCGGTCTTCGACGCGGGGCCCGAACGCACGCTGCCCGACGACACTCCGCACGACGCGGACGAAGAGCTCGGGGGCGAGGGCCCGCACACGCGCTACCACAACATCTACGGCATGCAGATGGTCCGCGCCACCCGCGAGGGCATCTCCGAAGCGAGGCCTGACCGGCGGCCGTTCGTGCTGACGCGCGCGAACTTCATCGGGGGCCAACGCTACGCGGCGACATGGACGGGCGACAACCTGAGCGAGTGGCGCCACCTGCGCTGGTCGATCCCGATGGCGCTGAACCTCGGCCTGAGCGCCCAGCCCTTCGCGGGGCCGGACATCGGGGGCTTTGGGGGCGACGCGGACGGGGAGCTGTTTTCAAGGTGGATGGGGATCGGGGCGCTCTTGCCGTTCTGCCGTGCGCATTCGTCGAAGGACACGGGCAATCACGAGCCCTGGTCGTTCGACGAGATGTGCGAGAAGGTCTGCCGCGCGGCGCTGCAGCGTCGGATGCGGCTGATGCCCTACCTGTACACGCTGTTCTACGAGGCGTCGCGCTTCGGGCGTCCGGTGGTGCGCCCGCTGTTCTTTGCCGACCCGCACGATCTGTCGCTGCGCGACGCCGACGACGCGTTTCTGCTGGGCGCGTCGCTCCTGGTGCAGGCGGATGTGTGGGAGGATGATTTCGCGCCGTCGCGCCTGCCGGAAGGGATCTGGCGGCGGTTCGAGCCCTTGGGCGAGACCGATCCGGAGATCTCACAGCGCCTGCCGACGATCCGCGTGCGCGGCGGGGCGATCCTGCCGCTATCGCCGGTGGTGCAGCACACGGGCGAACTGCCCGGTTCGACGCTGACGCTGATCGCGTGTCCTGATGAGAACGGGCGGGCCGAGGGCGAGCTGTTCGAAGACGCGGGCGACGGCCCCGCCGACTGCTCGGGCCCCTACCGCCTGAGCAAGCTCTCGGCGGAGAAGTCGGGCGATGCGTGGCGGGTGAAGATCGAGCACACGGAAGGCGACTACACGCCCCCGGAGCGACGCGTCGAGGCGTTTGTGCTCGTCGACGACGATCATCTGGAGAGGGCGGAGTTGACCCCTGAATAGTTCAGCCAGGAGAGTCTCTGTCTCAGATCACATCAATAGTAGAGAGACCAGCACTACTCAGCCTATTTCGGACACGCGCCTGAAAATCCGGGTCGGCCGAACTCGGCAACAGGATCTTCCCAACATTGAACAACTCTGTCAAACAACACGGCAATCTAAATCCGAGTACTTTATACCCCCGCAGGCAATTGGCCGTCACTTCGCACTCATCGACCAGGTCGTCACAGAGAATACTCGATGAGTTGCTTCGGCATTGCAGCACTTTGCTGATCCAAGGTGAACGAGCAACCACCCGGACCTCTTTTTCATTCAGAAACTTCATTGATTTGATCGCAAGCAACGAATACACCCCATCCGATGGCATTTCGTGACTCTCGTGGCACACATACTGCACCTTTGCAATTCGAGGTACAGACTGACTAGAATAGGATCCCACAGCAAAGCCGAGGGACCGGAGCAAGCCTTCGATCGTTGTTTGCACCGCCAGCGACTCCTTGCCGCCGTATCTCGACCACACTTTGCGGCTTGGGCTAGACTCCCCATACCAGCATGATGCGCCACAGAGCCTCGCGAACTGCTGAACACTACGGAGCACTTTATCATGCGGAGAAGCCAAAAATTTGGACTTGTTCGTATCGGCAGTAGCCTGGTCAAGCCCAAGATTGCGGGCGACCATGTCGCAATACTGCTCAGCATTCGAATTTATTGCTGGAAAAGTCGCTTCTTTGGGATCGCATTTCTCGAATGCGTGAGGAAACGAGAACCACATTCTGCCATACGGCCGCGTGGAAATCCATGATGAATTGCTATCTGGATTCCAAGCTCTATCATCGTTAAATCGCTTGAGCAGATCATCGAATTTTTGCCAAGTCAAAACACGGCATATTTTGCTGCCGCATTCAAGGTCGGGTGATCTACCGGAGGAACAAGCCATCTCGATCATCGCCTACCAACAGCCTACCTGTCCGCGACTCGCCTTAAACGCCAGCGATCGAGCACGCAGTGTCAGACGATCTCAACGATCTCGAATTCCTTCACGCCGCGTGGCGCCCGGACCTTGATCTTCTCGCCGACGCGGGCCTTCATCAGCGCCTCGCCCATCGGGC